>NZ_JAZDCT010000006.1:0-218187 GCF_036324045.1 Pseudomonas carassii
CGGGCCCCCCCGCCCCGCCTCCCCCCCCCCACACGGCCGCTCCTACAACGAGCCTGGTTTCAGCACATCCTTGGCCCAGGGCCGATAGCGCAGGGCGAACACGGCTTCGGCGTGGCATCCCCCAATCAACCCCGGCTGCGCCGGTTCCGCGCGGAACGGTTGCCCCGGCTGGCTGACCTGGCGAAAGGCCTCGCGCACGATACCCACCCGACAGGGTAGGGCCTGTTCATAACCCTGGCGCACCAGCGGCGCCAGGCGACCGGTGCCGGCGCCGTCCTGCCACCACACGTTCAGACCAAGGCTCGCCAGCTGGTCCAGCCACGCGCCATTGACCCGAGGCGACAGCTGGCCGGCGCTGAAGGCGCTGATATGCAGGGGCTTGTCCAGTTGCCGGTTGAACGCCTGTAACTGCGTGTAGAGCGCATCGCGTCTGGCCGCATCGCGAAAGTGCAGGTCGTCCAGCTCCAGCGGCAGGTACCAGCCGGACACTGGCAGTGCCCAGTCGGCTTTGAGCTGCTGGTACTGGGTGAGGGAACGGCCCAGCTGCGCCTTGAAGTAGCTGTTCAGACCTTCGCCATCGAGCTGTTCGAGCCGCTGGTAGTAAGCCGGGTCCATGTACAGCCCTAGCACCAGCTCCAGCCCCTGGGCCTGCGCCTCGCGCAGGCTGCCGGCAAGCCAGCCGTGGGCGCCGCCGAAGTCGCTGTCGCCGTAGGCGCTCCACTGCACGATCAGGGTCTTGCCACCCTGGGCCTTGGTGGCGCGCCACAGTTGTTGCCACTGGGCGGGGGTGACGTTGGCATCACGGTTGAGCGGCTGGTAGAACAGGCGCTGGTCGGCCAGGGTCGGCAGGCACACGGCGAGCAGGCAGAGAGCCAGAAAGGTACGCATCAGAAATTCATCTCCACACCCAGCAGTACGCCGTTGG
The DNA here is from genome assembly GCF_036324045.1 of Pseudomonas carassii. Lineage (NCBI taxonomy): Bacteria > Pseudomonadati > Pseudomonadota > Gammaproteobacteria > Pseudomonadales > Pseudomonadaceae > Pseudomonas > Pseudomonas carassii. The sequence continues at coordinate 926 of NZ_JAZDCT010000006.1, forward strand.
CGCGCTCGTAGAGGTTACCGCCCAGCGCCTGCTGGTACTCGGCGCGCACTTTCAGCGAGCCACGGTAGGCGTTGTAGCGGTCGTCGTCGAACCACCACTGCCAGCGCACGCCGACCCCGGCGCGGGCGTCCTGGCGCCAGTCATTGCTCGGATCCTGGCTTGAGAACTCGAGGAAGCCGTAGGGCATGATCGTCTGCGGCGACTGGCTCGGCAGTTTCCAGGCATGGCCCTGCTGGAAGCGCGACAGCCAGGCATGATCGCCGGCCCGGGTCCACCAGGCGGCGTCGAGGTAGAGGAAACGCTCGTCCCAGTCGTCCTCGTCGATGCGCCAGTCATTGCGGTACCGGCCCTGGTCGAGGAAGGACGCGGTGGCACGCAGCAGCAGGTCGTTGCTCGACTCGGCGTTGTGGCGCAGGTCGCCCCAGTTGCCGCCGACCTTGGCCGGGCTGAGCAGCTCGCCCAGGCTCAGGCCGCTGTAGTGCGTGCTGTCGATCTGGCGCTGGTGGTACAGCTCGGCATACAGGTTGAGGTTGGCCTGGCCGAGCGGCTTGTAGCGCAGGCCGACGCCGGTGCCCATGCTCTGGGCGTAGTCGGTGCGGCTCTGGCCGCCGAACAGCACGCGGCCATACACCGACAGGGTGCTGCCATTGCGGCTGGGCTCCTCGCCCAGGGCGTGGTCCCACATCGCCAGCTGCACGTTCTGTGATTGCGCCCGGCGGGAGCTGCCGGCGCGTGCGCCGTCGTCGAGGAACTTGTCGTTGGTCGAGGTGCCGGCCGGCGACCAGGTGCTGGCCAGGGTGATGCTGTCGCGGCGCGACAGGGCTTCGTGGGCACGGCGCTGGCGGTACTTGCGCGCTTCCAGGCTGCCGTACTCGTCGCCGCCGTCGACCAGGTTGCGTTCCACGTCCAGTACCCGGCGCAGTTCGCGGCGGGCCGAGGCGCTGTCCTCGGCTTCGTCGTAGCGCAGGGCCAGGGTCTCGCCCAGGCGGTAGTCCTCGGGAAAGTCGCGGGTGGCGCGCTCCAGGTAGGGGATGGACTGGCGCCGTTGCTGTTTGTCCGCCGAACCGGCCAGGCGCATGCCGTAGTCGGCGCGGTAGCGCGGCTGATCCGGCGCCAGGCGCACGGCCTCGGCCAGCCAGGCCGTGCTCTGGGCGCTGTCACCGGCCTGCTGGGCGGTGCCGGCGGCGGCGTAGTAATGATCGGCGCGCGGGGTGTGGCGCAGGGCTTCACGCTGGAACGCCAGGGCCTGCTGGGCGTCGCCCTGGCGCTGGGCAATGGCGGCGCCCAGGGCCCAGTCGTCGGCGTTGCGGTGCGCGGCCGCGTCCCAGTGGCGGCGGGCGGCATTGGCGTCGCCGGCGCTCAAGGCACCACGCGCCGCGGTCAGGCGAGCATTGTCGGTCCAGGCGTCGGCCGGCAGGCTGTTCCAGATCGGCAGCGCCGCCTCGGAGTCGCCCGAGGCCTCCAGCGCGTAGGCCAGGGGCAGGCGGCTGGCGGTGTCGCCCAGGCGCTCGGCGGCCTGGTAATAGATGACGGCTTCGCCGGGCTGGTCGGGCATGGCGCAGCGGCCCAGGGCGCGATACTGCCCGGCTTCGCTCGGGTTGGTCGGGATGGCCTTGCGTACCGCGTCGCACTGGCCGGCCTCGGCCAGGCGGGCGAGCAGCTGGCCGCGGGTGGCGACATCCACGCGTGGTACCAAGGCGAGCATGCGGGGGGTGTTCAGCGGGCCGTCGTTGCGCGCATAGAGGTTGCCCAGGCGTTGCAGCAGCGAGGGTGTCAATCGGCCCTGGCGGCGGTCGTAACCGTTCTCCAGCAACTGCCGGGCATGCTCGGTTTGGCCACGCTCGAGCAGCATGAACGTGGCTTGCTCCAGCGCCGCGAGGTCGCCGGTCTGGCGGTAGCGGTGTTCCCACTGTGCCGCCGTACGTGGCTGCGGCGGCTGCGCAGGGTCGCCGTACAGGCGCTGCTTGAGGATGGCATGGCTGCGCGGATTATCGCTGGCCTGGCACTGGCCGAGCTGCTCGCGGGCCAGCTTCAGGTCCTTGTGCGACAACCAGTCGACGGTCTCCAGGCACGGGCGCTGCAGTTCGTTGCTCAGCTGGCGCACCAGCGCCGCGTCGTCGCCCTCGCGGGCCAGTTCCCAGAGTTGCTGGCGCTGTTCGGGATGTTGCAGTTGGTCGGCGGGCAGGCTTTGCAGCCAACGCTCGGCCTGCTGGTTGTGGCCCATGGCGATGGCGCGGTTGGCCATGGCCAGGCGGGCGTGGGTCGCCGCTTCCTGGGAAGGCGCGCTGGCCAGCAGCTTGTTCAGGCCCTTTTCATCGACCTGCTGGATATAGGCGTTGGCCAGGCGCTGCCAGTCCTGCGGCGGCAGTTCGCCCTTGTCGGCCAGAGGTTGCAGTTGGTCGATGGTCTCGCCCCAGTTGCGCAGTTGCTCGGCGAAGTTGGCCCGTGTCATGCGCAGCACCATGCCGTCGTCGCGCACCGGCAACTGGTTGAGCCACTCCAGCGCCTTGCCCGCGCCACCGAACTTGGCCAAGCTGACGCTGTACGCTTGCCACAGGCGCACCCGCTGCTGGCCCTGGCTGTCGGCCAGCCAGGCCTCCACCTGGCTCGCCGCGGGCGGGTCCTGCTCGATCCAGGTCAGGCGCAGTTCGAGCAGGGCGTCGGCGTGCTCGGGGTTGTCGTCGAGGTCCTCGGCGATGGCCTCGGCCTCCTTGTAGCGACGCTGATGAGCCAGGGCCTCGGCCAGCAGGGCGCGGGCCTCATTGTTGTTGGGCACGCGCTTGAGTACATGACGGGTCAGGCGCTCGACCTCCGCCCAGTTGTCCTTCTGCGCCTCCCGGTAGCCACGCTCCATGAAGGGGTAGCTGGTGAAACGCTGGAAGTCGGTCATCGGCTTGGTCGGCGCGGCCAGGGCAGAGGTGCACAGCAGCAGGCTGGCGAGGGTCAGGGAAAGACGGGGCGTCATGCCACCTCCCGGGTCAGTTCATAGGCGGCCTGCTGTTCGCTGGCCTGCTCGGCGAGGGCTTGCTGCAGCACCTCCTCGGTGATGATGCCGCGGGCGATCAGGTGCTCGCCCAGGCTCTGTTGCTCGGGGTTGAAGTCGATCAGCGCCTGGTTGAACAGGGTCACCGGTACCATGCCGCGCACCTGCAGCAGCGTGCCGAGCATCACCTGGTGGATGCCGACCTGCTCCAGCAGGGTGGCGTCGTCCTGATGGCGCTCGAGCACCGCGAGCATTTCGCGGGTCTCGGGCTTCTGCCAGGGGCTCGGGTAGTGGTAGCGCAGGCCGAGGGTGACCCGCCCCTGCGGCGCCAGGCGGGCGCGCACCGGGCGCTTGAGCTGGCGGCTGATCACGCCGAGCGAGACCTGGCTGACCGGGCTCTCGCTGGCCAGCACCAGGGTGTCGCCGTCCTCGTCCACCGGCAGCACGCCGTAGTGGGTGGCGAGCTTGCGCGGCAGCTTGGCGATCAGCGCCGGCGCGATCTTGAACGGGTTCAGTGGCGCCCAGGGCAGGTCCAACTGCTCGGCCAGGGTCTCGACCAGTTGCTCGCTGCTCAGCCAGCCGCGCAGCAGCAGCTCGCGGCCCAGGCGCCGGCGGACCGGGCTGGTGATGGCCTGCTCAAGCTGAGTCTCGGTTATCAAGCCTTTCTCAACCAGGCGTTGGCCCAGCGGGGTGCGCGCAGGCGCGGCGAGGGCGGGGAACTCGTGGGTGGTCTTGTCCCAGGCCACCCGCCGCGAATCGCCCATTTCCATCACCTGGCGCAGGGCGCGCAGGTTGGCGAAGAAGTTGACGAAGTTGCTCCACATCATCCGCGGCGCCGACAGCAGGCCCTCGAAGATGCCGTAGTAGCGGGTGACGAACCAGAAACGCTGGAACAGGCGGTTGAACAGCAGCAGGCCGTTGAGCCACAGCAGCGTGCTCAGCAGCGTGCTGTCGCTGAGGATCGACATGAAGCGCCAGGACTCCGGCGCGATCACCGTCACCAGCCACATCGCCAGCAGCACCAGCAGCAACAGGTTGACCAAAAAGCTCAGCAGGTAGGCGAACAGGCCGCGGCGGTCGCGCCAGAGGAAGTAGTTGAGCGCGCCCTTGCGGCTCCAGCCGAGGTTGCTGGTGCCCTGGAACACGATGCCGACGATCCACCGCGATTTCTGCCGGATGGCGTGCTGCCAGTCCCGCGGGAAGTGTTCGCGCACGCAGATCACCTGGGCGAACTCGCGGCTCATGCCGGGGCGCCAGTCCTGCTTGAGGGCCAGCGCCGGGTCGGTGATGGAGTAGCGGGCGAAGATGCACTTCATGCCCTTCTGCTTGAGGCGAAAACCGATGTCGTAGTCCTCGGTCAGACTCTGCACATCAAATGCGATACCGTCGCCGTCCTCGAGCAGGGCGCTGATCGCCCGGCGGCTGAAGCAGGTGCCGACCCCGGCGCTGGGGACCTGGCCGGTGAGCGCTTCGCGCACGATCACGTCCTTGCCGTGGTTCTCGGCGAACTCGTCGACATAGTGGCCGGCGGTGAAGCCTTTCCATTCCGGGGCGTAGGGGTACACCGGGATCTGGATCATGTCCTTGTTCGGCAGCAGGTAGTTGAACAGGCGCAGCTCCATGGGCGAGATGACGTCCTCGGCGTCATGCAGGATGAAGCCGGCGAACTCGATGCGCGCGTCCTGCTGGAAGCGCAGGATGGCGTCGATGATGTTGTTCAGGCAGTCGGCCTTGCTGGTCGGGCCGGGGCGGGCGCAGACCACCTTGTGCACGTTGGGGTAGTGCAGGCACACGGCGTCGACGTCGGCCTGGGTCTGTGGGTCGTTGGGGTAGGTGCCGACGAAGATCTGGTAGTTCTCGTAGTCGATCGTCGAGGCGGCCAGGCGCGCCATCTCGCCGACCACGCCGACCTCGTTCCAGGCCGGCACCATGATCGCCAGGGGCTTTTCCGGCACCTCGAACAGGCGCTTCTCGTCGGCCTTCTCGAACTTGTCGTAGATCCGGAAGCGCCGGATCAGCTTGCGGCCCCAGTAGCACAGGTCGATGAACAGGTCGTCCAGGCCGAGCACGAACATCAGTGTCGCCAGGATGATGGCAAGGATCTTCAGGCCGAACAGGACATAGGTGAGGAAATCGATGAAGGCCAGGCTCATGCGTTGTCCCGCGCGGCGGATTGCTCGGCGAACCAGCGGCTCAGGCGCTCGGCGATGCGCTCGCTGGCGTGGCCGTCACCGAAGGGGGTGAACACCTGCGCCATGCGCGCGTAGGCGTCCGGGTCGTCGAGCAACTGGCTGGTCTCGTGGACGATGCGCTCGGTCAGGGTGCCGACCAGCTTGACCGTGCCACCCTTGAGCACGGCGGGGCGCTCGGTGACCTTGCGCAGCACCAGCACCGGCTTGCCCAGGGCGGGCGCCTCTTCCTGCACGCCACCGGAGTCGGTGAGGATGATGTGGGCGCGGTTCATCAGCCAGACGAAATGCGGGTAGTCCTGGGGCGCGACCAGGTGGATGTTGTCGCGGCCGGACAGCACGCTGTACACCGCGTGCTGCACCTGCGGGTTGAGGTGCACGGGGTAGAGGAACTGCACGTCCGGGTAGCGCAGGGCCAGCTCGGCCAGGGCCAGGCAGATGCGTTCGAAGCCGCTGCCGAAGTTCTCCCGGCGGTGGCCGGTGATCAACACCATGCGCTGGTCGTCGCGCAGCACCTTGAGCGGGGACTCGGGCGCGGGGCGCCAGTTGTCACGGTGCAACTTGTCGCGCATCCACAGCAGGGCGTCGATCACCGTGTTGCCGGTGACCTCGATATGCTCGGGCGGCACGCCTTCGCGGATCAGGTTGGCGTCGGAGTCGCGGGTGGGGGTGAAGTGCAGGTTGGCGAGCACGCCGGTCAGGCGTCGGTTGGCTTCCTCGGGCCAGGGCTGCTGCAGGTTGCCGGTGCGCAGGCCAGCCTCGACGTGGCCGATGGGGATATGCCGGTGGAAGGCCGCCAGCGAGGCGATGAAGCTGGTGGTGGTGTCGCCGTGGACCAGGACGATATCGGGCTTGACCTGCTCGTAGGCGCGGTCGAGCTTGTCCAGCAGGTCGCGGGACAGGCCGTTGAGGGTCTGGTTCTGGGTCATCACCTGCAGGTCCTGGTCGACCGTGAGGCCGAAGGCGGTGAGGACCTGTTCGAGCATTTCGCGGTGCTGGCCGGTGGAGCAGATATGCAAGTCGACCTCGGGCCAGTCGCGCAGAACGCGGGCCAGCGGGGCCATCTTGATCGCTTCAGGGCGGGTACCGAATACCATCATCACGGTGTAAGCCATCGTGTAGTTCCTCGTTCGATTCCCTGGACGAAGTTGTACGACGTGTCGCCGCTTGCAGTCATAGATACAAGCAGTCGATCACGGGGTTGTCCAATGCGCGGCCTGCGCCGGACGGTGCGGTGCAGGCGTTGGCGGAAGTGCCACGGAGGCGGGAGTCGTGTCGGCACTGTCGGGGCCGGACGCCAGGGAGGGGTGGTGCGGAAACGTTTATGCTAACTTTTCTTGATTGAACGGTCAGTCAATAAAGTATTTCCGGCTTTTTCTTACAGCCTTCTTCTTGTAGCTTTGTAGGCCTTTTCTTCAGGGAGTCGAACATGCAAGGCAAGGCGCGCAAGGTCGTCCAGGCCATCCTTTACGAGGCCATCGCCGTGGCCTGCGTGGCGCCGGCGCTGGAGCTGGCATTCGGCGCCGGTATGGCCCAGTCGACGGTGCTGTCGATCCTCATGTCGGGCATCGCCATGAGCTGGAACATGGCCTACAACTGGGCGTTCGAGCGTTGGGAGGCACGTCAGCAGCAGCGCAGCCGCACCTTCCTGCGACGCCTGCTGCATGCCCTGGGCTTCGAGGGTGGGCTGGTGCTGATCCTGCTGCCGCTGGTGGCCTACTGGCTGGACATTGGGCTGTGGGCGGCGTTGGTGACCAACCTGGCGTTGTTCGTGTTCTTCTTCGTCTATGCGTTCGTGTTCCAGTGGGGGTTCGACAAGGTCTTCGATGTACCGGTGTCGGCGCAGGAAGTGGCCAAGGGGTGTTGATAGCCGGGCTTTCTCCCACAAGCCACCGGGATTCCCCTCAGCCCTGCGCATCGCCAATAATCCCCGTTCCCCATGCCAGGCCCGCACAGATGCCGCGCCCGATCATCCTGCCGCTCGCCGAGAACTACCGCCATGGCGAGCACATCGCCCCGCACTGCCATGACCGTGCCCAACTGATCCACGCCATCAGCGGCGTGGTCACGGTCAGTGCCCGCGAAGGCAGCTGGGTGGTCCCCCCGGGGCGCGGGGTGTGGGTGCCGGCGGCGGTCGAGCACGAGCTGCGCATGGCCGGTGTGGTGCGCATGCGCACCTTGTTCGTCGAACCCGGCGCGCGTCCGGACCTGCCGCGCCAGTGCCAGGTGATCGAGATCTCGCCGCTGTTGCGCGAGCTGATCATCCGCGCCATGGACATCGCCCCCGACCACCCGGCCCAGGGGCGCGAGGCGCGGATCATGCAGCTGATCCTCGACGAGCTGCGCGTGCTGCCGGTGTTCGCCCTGCATGTGCCCAGCCCGCACTCGGCGCATCTGCAAGGCCTGTGCGACGCCCTGCGCCAGGCACCGTCCGAGGACTGGAGCCTGGCCCGCGCCGCCGCCCACAGCGGCCTCAACCCGCGCACCCTGACCCGCGCCTTCCAGCGCGAGACCGGCCTGAGCCTGGTGCAATGGCTGCGGCGCATGCGCCTGCTGGCAAGCCTCGATGCCCTGGCGGCCGGGCGGTCGGTACTGGAGGTGGCGCTGGACCTGGGCTACGACAGCCCCAGTGCCTTCAGCGCCATGTTCCGCCGCACCCTCGGGGTGTCGCCGTCGGTCTACTTCGGCAGGGCCTCGGAGCGCTGGTAGGCCAGCCCCGGCGACTCCTCCCAGCCGCCACCCAGCGCGGTGAACAGGTTCACCTCGGCCAGCAGTTGCGCCAGGCGGTCGCTGATCAGGCCCTGCTGGGCGCTGAACAGCGAGCGCTGGGCGTCGAGGAAGGTCAGGCTGCTGTCGATGCCGGTGCGGTAGCGGTTCTCGGCCAGGTCGTGGTAGCGCTGGCTGGCCTCGACCAGATCGCGCTGAGCCTGCAACTGCTGCTGGTAGGTGCTGCGCGCCGCCAGGCCGTCGGCGACTTCCTGGAAGGCGGTCTGGATCGACTTCTCGTAGCGCGCCACCTGCATGTCCTTCTGCAACTTGGCGTAATCGAGACTGGCGCGCAGGCTGCCGGCGTTGAACAGCGGCAGGTTGATCTGCGGCTGGAACAGCCAGGTGCCGCTGCCAGCGTCGAACAGGTCGGCCAGCTCGCGGCTGCTGCTGCCGGCGTTGGCGGTCAGGCTGATGCTCGGGAAGAACGCCGCCCGCGCCGCGCCGATATTGGCGTTGGCGGCCTGCAACTGGTACTCGGCCTGGCGGATGTCCGGGCGGCGTTGCAGCAGGTCGGCGGGCAGGCCGGCGGGCACCCGGGCGATCTGCTCGTCGGCCAGGGGCAGCGCCGGCAGGTGCTCGTCGACCTGCGCGCCGACCAGGCGCTGCAACTGGTTGAGGTCCTGGGCGGCCAGGCGGGTGTAGCGCGCCACGGCGGCGCGGGTACTGTCGACGCGGGTGGTGGCCTGGATCTGGTCGAGCGCCGACAGGGTGCCGGTGCGGCGCTGGCGCTGGGTCAGGCGCAGGCTCTTCTCGTCGGCCTGCAGGGTCTGGCGCGACAGGGCCAGCAGCTCCTGGTCGGCGCGCCAGGTCAGGTAGGCGCCGGCGACACTGCTGAGCAGGCTGAGCTCGGCGCCACGTCGGGCCTCGTCGGTGGCCAGGTAGTTGAGCAGGGCCTGGTCGTTGAGGCTGCGCAATCGGCCGAACAGGTCCAGTTCGTAGGCGCTGATGCCGACGGTGGCCGATTGCTGGCTGCTGATCATGCCTTCACCGCCGGTCCGTCGCCGTGGCAGGTACTGGCGCGTGCCCTGGGCATTGGCGGCGATCTTCGGCAGCAGTTCGGCGCGCTGGATGCGGTACTGGGCGCGGTAGGCCTCGGCGTTGAGCACGGCCACGCGCAGGTCGCGGTTGTTGACCAGCGCGCTGTCGAGCAACTGGCGCAGCACCGGGTCGTGGAACACCCCGCGCCAGTCGCCGGTCACGTCCGTGGCGGGCGGCCCGCCCCGGTAGGCGACGCCCGTGGGGTACTGCCCGGCGCTTGGCGAGGGCGGGCGCTGGTAGTCAGGGACGAGGCTGCAACCGGTCAATACGAGGGCAAGCAAGGGCAGGGCGATTCGCGGCATGACAGGGTCTCTGGGATCAGGTGCCGGCCATCCAGCGGGCCAGGCCATGGCGTCCGCTGACGCCGAGCTTGGCGGTGGCGCGTTTCAGGTAGGTCTCGATCGAGCTGTTCTTCACATTCAGGCGCTGGGCCATCTGCGGCACAGTGCCTCCGGTGAGCAAACCGATGCACACTTCCTGCTCGCGGGTGGACAGGCGGATCGCGTCATGCTCCAGGCGCTCGGTGAAGACCTGGCGCAGCGAGCCGGCTTCATCCACCTGCACGCTCCCCGGCTGGCGCTGGGCCGCCTGCAGGAACAGCTGGGCATGGTGCTCGACCAGTGGCAGCAAGGTGTCGGACAGGCGCTTGAGCAGCGACAGTTCGGCCAGGGAGAACATCCGCTCGCTGCGCTGGCGTTGGCAGCAGACGACCCAGCGCCGGTCACCGCTGCGCGATACCAGGTTGCACTGGTGCACGGGGGCGTTTATCTGGATCAGCAACGGGTCTTCCATGCGCATGATGCTTTGCAGCAGGGGATGGCGCAGTGATGCCTGCGCGGGCGTCGTCTCGAGCAGGCCGGCGCTGCCCAGTACCTTGACCTGGCGGATGCTGGCCTGGTCGCTGTCGAGGGTCCATTCGCTGAGGTCGAGCCGATGGATCGGTACCTGGTCGTCGATCAGCTGGAACATCTGTTCGGCGAAGGTAGCATCGCCGGTGCTGGCAACCAGTGCGCCCAATTGCAGGTACAGGTGCGGGTCGTGGCGGTGTTCGAGGCTGTCGATCAGCTTCATGTCGTCGTCTTCCTTGATCCGGTAACGCGGTGGGTCTCGCGGTCGAGTCCTCTCAGTGGTGGGGCTTGGCGCTATTGAATAGCAGGCTCCGAGCCTGCGTCTGTAGCGGAAAGCGGGGACAGGAAATGCCAATTAACCCGACAAGAAAAGTCGGTAATTTCTCAGGTGGATGCAGCTCGATTCGATGGATTGTCGAACAGTTGGCGCCAGAAACCAGCCAGATCGCCGGCGATTGTCACGCCAGCTGACAGGGGTAGGCAGGTAGCGGCTGCTGGCTGTCGTCGATTTCCTACAAAAGATTCAGTGCACTCAGGCGGTGCAAAAAAGCGCTTGGCATTGTCCGGGTTTCGGGGGCCATACAGGGGGAGAGGTGGGTGCTTGAATCCGCGGACGACCCCGTTTCAAGGAAGACCCGCCCATGTCCGTCGCCGATAGCTTCCCCCTGACCTGCACCCAGCGCGACATCTGGCTGGACCAGATCAGCCACGGTGACTCGCCGCTCTACAATGTCGGCGGCTATCTCGAGTTCGACGGCGCCGTGGACACTGGCCTGCTACGGCACGCGCTAGAACATCTGGTCGCGCTCCACGACGGGCTGCGCACGGTGCTGGTGCGCGAGGCGGGTGACGATGGCGTGGCCCGCCAGCGCTTCGTGTCCGGCCTGCAGGTGCCGCTGGACGAGCACGACCTGCGCGGGCAGGCTCAGCCGTTCGAGGCCGCGCAGCGCCTGGCCAAGCGCTTGCTGCAGCAGCCCTTTGCCCTTGAAACCGGACCGTTGCTGCGCCTGGCATTGCTGCATGTGGACACCGAGCGCAGCCTGCTGATGCTGCAGGCCCATCACCTGATCCTCGACGGCTGGGGCCTGGAGCAGTTGCTCCACCAGCTGGGCCAGTACTACGGCCTGCTCGAGCAGGGCTTGGCGCTGCCGGTCACGGCCCCGTCCTACCGGGCGTTCATCGAGGATGACCTGGCCTACCAGGGATCGTCCCGCCAGCAGCGCGATCTTGCCTATTGGCAAGGCCGCTACCTGCAGCTGCCCGATGCGCTATTGCGCCCCAGGGAACAGGGCCTGCCGCCAGGTGTCACGCCCAGCCATGCATTGGAGCGCAGTTTCGACGGTCATCTGCTGGCGCGCATGCGGCAACTGGCCGGTGAGCTGCAGGGATCGGTTGCCCATGTGCTGCTGGCGGCCTTGCATGTGTGCTGCGCCCGGACCTGGCAGCGGGACGACTGGGTGGTCGGCCTGCCGGTGCGTAATCGTGGCAATGCGCGGGCCAAGGCGACCCTGGGCATGTTCGTCCAGGTCAATGCCTTGCGCATGGACTTCGGCCGGAATTTGAGCTTCGCCGAGCTGGTGCGCGGCATCGGCGATGCCCTGCGGCGCGACCTGCGCCACCAGCGTCTGCCGTTGAGCGATCTCAACCGGGCGCTGGGGCTATCCCGGGAGGCCCGGGGGCAGCTGTTCGAGATCACCGTGTCCTACGAGGAAGAGGGTCACGACCTGCGCTATGGCAGCCTCGGCGCCCATAGCGTCAAGGTGTGCAACGACCACGAGCCGACGCCGCTGTCGATCTACCTGCGTAGCAACCCGCACAATGGCAAGGCCTGGCTGCACCTGGTGCATAACCAGGCTTGGCTGGGCCCTGAAGAGGTCGAGGTGTTCACTGCGCGCCTGCTGCATGTGCTGGCCCAAGGGCTGGAGCAGCCGCAAGCGGGCATCGACGACTACGACCTGTTGCTGCCCGACGAGCACCAGCACCTGCGGTTGTGGAATGCCACCGCCAGCGCAGCCCAGGGCCCGGCCCTGATCCATCGACGCATCGAGGCCCAGGCCGCGCTGCGCGCCGAGACGACGGCCGCCGTGCACGAGGGGCGCCACCTGAGTTATGCCGAGTTGAACAACCGCGCCAACCAGCTGGCCAGGCAACTGCAGGCCCTGGGCGTGGTGCCGGAGCAACGGGTGGCCGTGGTCGCCCGGCGTAGCCTGGACACCCTGGTCGGCCTGCTGGCGGTGCTGAAAGCAGGTGCTGCCTATGTGCCGATCGATCCGGCGCACCCGGGCGAGCGCTTGCGCTACCTGCTCGACGATTGTGCGCCGAAGGTGGTGCTGACCCAGTCCGGCCTGCGCGAGAGTCTGCCAGCCATCGAGGTGCCGGTGATCGAGCTGGACCGCTTGCCACTGCCCGCGACGGCGTTCGCCGACCTCGAGGTGCCGGGTCTGTCGGGTTCCAGCCTGGTCTATGTGATCTACACCTCTGGCTCGACCGGTCAGCCCAAGGGCGTGATGATCGAGCACCGCATGCTCGCCAACCTGGTCGACTGGCACAGCAAAGCCTTCGATCTCCACCCTGGCAGCGCCACCTCCAGCTTGGCCGGTTTTGGCTTCGATGCCATGGCCTGGGAGATCTGGCCGACCCTGTGCGCCGGCGCCACCCTGTACCTGGCGCCGGTGGTCGAGGGTGGCGAGGACATCGACGCGCTGCTGCGCTGGTGGCGCGCCCAGCCGCTGCAGGTCAGTTTCCTGCCCACGCCGGTGGCCGAGCACGCCTTCGCCCAGGGCGAGCCACACCCCACCCTACAGACCTTGCTGGTCGGCGGCGATCGTTTGCGTCGACTGGCCCGGGAGCGTGGTTGTCGGATCATCAACAACTACGGGCCGACCGAGGCCACGGTGGTGGCCAGCGCGGGCGAGGTACGCCCAGGCCAGGTGCTACATATCGGCGCGCCGGTGACCAACACCCGCCTGTACGTGCTCGATGCCCAGGGTCGACAACTGCCGATAGGCGCTGTCGGTGAGCTGTACATCGGCGGTGCCGGTGTCGCCCGTGGCTACCTGAACCGTCCCGAACTGACGGCCGAGCGCTTTCTCGACGACCCGTTCACCCCGCAGCATGGCGCCCGGATGTACCGCACGGGGGACCTGGTGCGCTGGCTGCCCGACGGCACCCTGGAATACCTGGGGCGCGGCGACGACCAGGTAAAGATCCGCGGCGTGCGGGTTGAGCTGGGTGAGATCGAGAGCGCGCTGGCCAGTCATCCGGGCGTGCGCGAGGCGCTGGTGCTGCTGCGCGACGGCCAACTGGTGGCCTGGTACCTCGGCGAACAGGCGTCGACCCCGTTGCAGTTGCACGAGCACCTGCGCAGCCGACTGCCGGCCGCGTTGCTACCGAGCGCCTTTGTGGCGATCACGGCCTGGCCGTTGACCGCCAATGGCAAGCTCGACCGCCGTGCCTTGCCCGCGCCGGGCAACGAGGCCACGGTGCGGCGCGCCCACGAGCCGCCCCAAGGCGAGCTGGAGCAGCGCCTGGCTGCGTTGTGGGCCGAGCTGCTGGAGGTGGAGCAGGTTGGACGGCATGATCACTTCTTCGAGCTGGGTGGTCATTCGTTGCTGGCGGTGCGCTTGATCGAGCGCATGCGTCAGGCAGGGTTGCAGGTTGATGCCCAGGTCCTGTTCGGGCAGCCGACCTTGGCGAGCCTGGCCGCTTCGCTTGGTGACGCCCCCGCGCAGACGGTGCCGGCCAGTCGCGTGGCACCGGGTTGCCAACGGATCACCCCTGAGATGCTGGCCCTGACCCGGCTCGACCAGGCCAGCATCGACCGCATCGTCGGCATGGTCCCGGGCGGGGCGGCCAATGTGCAGGAAATCTACCCGCTGGCGCCGTTGCAGGAAGGGCTGCTGTATCACCACCTCACCGAAGACCGGGACCCGTATCAGCAACAGGCGCTGTTCGCCTTCGCCAGCCAAGCTGCGCTGGAGGCGTTCAACCAGGCCCTGGCCCGGGTGATCGAGCGCCACGATATCCTGCGCACCAGCCTGGCCTGGGAGGGGCTGGCGCAGCCGCAGCAAGTGGTCTGGCGCCAGGCCTGGTTGCCGCTGAGGGTGCTCGGGGCCGGCCCGGGCGACGCGACCACGCGGCTGCGCGAAGAGGCCCTGCGGCTGGACCTGCGCCAGGCGCCGATGATGGCCCTGGCCTGCGTCGAGGACAGCTCGCGTCAGCGTTGGCTGGGGCTGTTGCATTTCCATCATCTGGTCAACGACGCGGTCTCGGTGCAGGTGCTGCTGGCCGAGCTGGCGGCGCTGATGGCGGGCGAGGGGCACACGCTGCCAGCGCCCGTGCCGTATCGCAACTACGTCGCCCTGAGCCGCGACGAGGCCAGGCAGGCGGGCCATGAAGCCTTCCTGCGCAACACCCTGACCGGGGTGGACGCGCCACCCAGGCTGGCCGGCATGGACGAGGGGAGCCAGGGCAAAGTCGAGACCTGCGCCCTGACCGTTCCTGAGGACTTGGCCACGACCTTGCGCCAGCGCGTGCGTCAGCACGACGTCGGCCTGGGCAGCCTGATGCACCTGGCCTGGGCGAAGGTGCTGGGAACCTTGGGTGGTCGTGACGAGGTGCTGTTCGGCACCGTGCTGCTGGGCCGGGTGATGGCGGGCGAGGGCGCCGAGCGGGCGCTGGGCATGTTCATCAACAGCCTGCCGCTGCGGGTATCGCTGGCCGGTCGCGATGTGGGCCAGGCGCTGGCTGGGATCCACGGCCAGCTGGCGGCACTGCTCGGGCATGAGGACGCGCCGTTGGTACTGGCCCAGCGCTGCAGCGGCCTGCCCGCCGGGGTGGCACTGTTCGACAGCCTGCTCAATTACCGGCATGGTGCCGCGCACGACGCTGTGGCGCTGCCCGGTGTGACCTTGCTCGATGCCAGCGAGGTGCACAGCCATGCCCTGGTGCTGACCGTGGACGAGCAGGGCGACAGCCTGCGTCTGAGTGTGCGGGCGCCCCGTGAATTGGGTGCCGAGCGGGTGCTCGGGCATGTTTGCTGCGCTCTGCAGGCGCTGGGCAACGCCCTGGTCAGCGAGCCGCCAGTGGCGCTCCAGTCGCTGTCGACTTTGCCGGAGACGGAACGCGTCTATCTGCTGGAGACTCTCAATGCCACCGAGGTGGCGCTGGATCCCGCCTATCCGCACCTGCCGGCGCTGTTCGCTGCCCAGGTGGGACGCACGCCGGATGCCGTGGCGCTGCAGAGTGAAGAGACGCAGCTCACCTACCGCGAGCTCGACGCCCTGGCCAATCGGCTGGCCCATCACCTGATCGGCCTCGGCGTGCGACCCGACAGCCGGGTCGCCGTGTGCCTGGAGCGCGGCGCGCCGCTGATCGTCGGCCTGCTTGGCGTGCTCAAGGCCGGTGGCGCCTATGTGCCGCTCGACCCCGGCTACCCCGACGAACGCTTGCACTACATGCTTGCCGACAGCACACCGCTGGCGGTCCTGGTTCAGGGGGCCACCCGTGGCTTGTTCGAGGACCAGCCGTTCATGTTGGTCGATCTGGATCACGGCGATTGGCAGGCGTACGGCGACCATGCGCCCGAGCTGCCGGAGCTGGGCAGCGGGCACCTGGCCTATGTCATGTACACCTCGGGCTCGACCGGTACGCCGAAAGGGGTGATGGTCGAGCATCGCGGGTTGTGCAACCTGATGCGCTGGGGCAGCGACCTGTGTCCGCCGCAGGCCGACGACGCGCTGCTGCAACGGGCGCCGTTCAGCTTCGACGGCTCGGTGTGGGAGTTGTTCTGGCCGCTGTGCGCCGGCTTGCGCCTGGTGCTGGCGCGCCCCGACGGGCACCGCGATCCGGCCTATCTGGTGCAGCTGATCCAGGCGCGCCGGGTGACTACCGTCAAGTTTGTCCCGGCCCTGCTGCAGGCGTTTCTCGACACCCCGGGCGTCCAGCGCTGCAGCAGCTTGCGCGATGTCTTCTGTGGCGGCGGTGAGCTGACCCTGGCGCTGGCGCAACGGGTACGTGAGTGTTTGCCCCAGGTGCGCCTGCACAATGTCTATGGTCCCACCGAAGCCACCGTGGACAGCACCGCCTGGACCCTGGAGCCGCGGCAGCCGTTGCCCGCCGTCGCCCCGCCGATCGGGCGGGCGATCGGCAACACCCGCCTGTACGTGCTTGATGCCCATGACCGTCCGGTGCCCGTGGGGTGTGCCGGTGAACTGCATATCGGCGGCATTGGCGTGGCCCGCGGCTACCTGGGCTTGCCGGCGTTGCAGGCCGAGCGCTTCATCGCCAGCCCGTTCGTGGCCGGCGACCGCCTGTACCGCACCGGCGACCTGGTGCGCTATCGCGCCGATGGCGAGCTGGAGTTCCTCGGGCGCAACGACTTCCAGGTCAAGCTCAACGGTCTGCGCATCGAACCGGGTGAGATCGAGGCGCTGCTGGCGGCCCACCCGGCCCTGGGCCAGGCCGTGGTGCTGGTGCGCGAGGAGCGCCTGGTGGCCTATGCCAGCTGTCGCGACGGCCTTGCCGCGCCGACCCTGGAAGCGCTGCGTGCGTACCTGTCGGCGCGCCTGCCGGCCTACATGGTGCCCTCGGCCTACGTGCTCCTGGCCGAGCTGCCGCTGAGCCCCAACGGCAAGGTCGATCGCCGCGCCTTGCCGGCGCCGGGCGCGGATGCGGTGATCAGTCGGGCCTTTGAGGCGCCTCGCGACGAGCTGGAACAGGCGCTGGCGCAGATCTGGACGGAGGTACTGAAGATCGAGCAGGTCGGCCGCGACGACAACTTCTTCGAGCTCGGCGGGCACTCGCTGCTGGCGGTCAGCCTGGTGGCTCGCATGCGCCAGGCCGGGCTGCATGCTGATGCGCGCCTGCTGTTCAGCCAGCCGACCCTGGCGGGCCTGGCGGCCAACACCCGGCGTGAGCAGGAACAGGTGGCGATTGCGCAGACCACCATTCCGGCGCTGAAGGGCAGGCGGCGAATCTGATGAGTAACGTTGACCTGGCGAGGGATGTGGGAGTGGGCTAGCGCTCCCACGCTGGTAGATCGGCGGATTATTTCGGCGAAATGCGATAGACGCAGCGCCGATCCCCCGAGATCAGGTGCTCGCAGCGCTCCACCTGCCCCTGTTCGCCGATCGCCGCCTGGAACACCTGCAGCTCGCTGCGGCAGAACCCCTGGCAGCGGGTGGCGGCGATGCAGATCGGGCAATGGTTCTCGACGATCAGCCAGTCGTCGCCGTCGGCCTGCATCTCGGCCATGTAGCCAGCGCGTTCGCGCAGTTGCACGAGAATACGCACCTTGTCTTCCAGGCTTTGCCCATCGGCGCAGGCCTGCTGGTACTCGCGGCTGTTGCTGTCTTCCATGCGGCTGATCAGGCGGTCGACCCCGTCGCTGCCGAACACCTGCTCGACGCTTTCGATCAGTTGCAGGGTCAGCACGCTGTGGGAATCGGGGAAGCGGCGCTGGGCAGTGGCGGTCAGCGTCCATTTCTGCGAAGGGCGCCCGGCGCCCTTGGCCGGCACGCTGATGCCGCTGACCAGGTCGGCCGCCTGCAGCTTCTGCACCTGCTGGCGGGTGGCTTCGAAGGTGATGGCGAGCAGTTGGGCCAGGTCGGCGGTCTTGAGCGGCCCGCGGGTCTTGAGCAGGAACAGGATGCGGTCGGCGGTGCAGTTGGTATCAACGGTGGTCGAGGTCATGGAGCGCTGGAAACCGGGCGTGAATGAACGGATCGGGCACTCTCCTGGGCCATCCTTTGCGCAGGCAAGTGGGCGAAGGATAGCCCGGATTCGCGGTGAATTGTGCAAGATGAACGATTATCGATAAGAAAATTTATATGCGATAAAAATATAAAAGGTATTAGTTGTATTTATTGGGTCCGGGTCTAGGCTGATTTGCGGAGCCTGTGCTTGCCGGTCCCAGGGAGGGGTGCGTGCAAGTCCATCGACACCTTGCTGGCAAATGCCGGGCATGGGCTTACCCACAATAACTCGACAGGGATGTGAGTGCATGAATGCCCAGAAACCCGTGACCATCTATGAACACGCCGACGAGCTGAACAGCCTGCAAGGCGTGGTCGACCTGGTGAAGCTCTCTGACCAGTACCGCCAGTCCGCCATCCTGCATTCGGCGCTGGCCCAGCGTGTGTTCGACCACACCCGCCAGCCGGTCAGCGCCCAGGCCCTGAGCGATGCGCTGGGTTGGGTGCCGAACAAGGGCCGCATCTTCCTCAACGCGCTGGTGGCCATGGGCCTGTTGAAACGCACCGCCCAAGGGTTCGAGAACCTGCCGCTGAGCCAGCGTTTCCTGGTCAGCGACAGCGCCGAGTTCATTGGCCCGATCATCGACCACCAGCGCCTGCAGTGGCACAACTGGCCACGCCTGGACGAAGTGCTGCGTAGCCGCACCTCGCTGGACTTCCAGCAGGAAAACCGCTTCAAGCACGACCTGGCGGCTCGCGACGCTTTCAACGATGCCATGGTCCGCTTCAGCCAGCCCATGGTCGACGTACTGCGTGACCTGCCGCTGTTCGACAAGGCCCGCCGGGTGATCGACCTGGCCGGTGGCCATGGCACCTACCTGGCCGAGATCGCCAGCCGAAATCCGCAGGTCAAGGGCGAGGTCTGGGACCTGGAACCCACCCGCGAGGCGGCCGCGGCCACCTTCGCCAAGTACCGCCTCGACAGCCGTCTGGGCTTCCATGCCCGCAACCTGCTGGACCTGGCGCAGTACCAAGGCGAGCGGGCCGACGTGGTGATGCTCAACGACTGCCTGCACTACTTCACCCGCGAGCAGGTGCGCACCCTGATCGCCGGCGCCGCCGGCATGGTCGAGGGCGACGGCGCGTTGCTGGTGCTGAGCATGGCCCTGGAGGATGACGAGATCCATCCGGCATTGTCGGCCGACTTCTCCCTGCACATGATGCTCAACACGGTCAACGGCGAACTGCATCCGACTCGCTACCTGATCGACAGCATGGCGAAGGCTGGGCTCACCGTGGAGCAGGAGCCGATCGGCCGCTACACCCTGCTGATCGGGCGGAGGGCTGTCTGATGCTGCGCTTGTTGGCATTGCATGCCGCGCCGCTCGGCGATGCGGCGGCCCAGGCCCTGGACAGCCTGGGCAGCGCCGCAGCGGCGGCGGGCTTCAGCCTGCAGGTCAGCCAGAAGCCCGCCGGCCAGGGGCCGGTGGACGCGGTCTGCCTGCTGCTCGACAGCGCCACGCCACCGGCGGCGCTGAACACGTTGCTCAACGAGGCCAGTGGGCTGTGTCGCAACACCGCGCTGGTGCTGGTCCGCGTGCAGGGCGCGCTGGCGCAGTTGCCGTCCGCCAGCGGCGTGATCGCCCAGTGGCAGCAGGCGAGCCAGGGCTTCCTCTATCCGTATTCGCTGGATATCGGCGCCGGGCAGGCACCGGAGCTGGCGATCAAGGACTGGCTGGCGGGCTTTGCCAAGTTCGCGGCCGCGACCAAACTGTGGCGCTCGCTTGACGGACTGGGGCTGGACGAGGCGGCGCGGGCCGCGCAGCGCCCCGAGATGAACCACGTCAATATTCTCACTCGCGACCTGGAAGCCTCCAAGGCGTTCTACAGCGACATCCTCGGCGCCAACTACTGCTACAACCTCGGTCCGCGCAAGGCCGTGATGGAGCTCAACGGCTTCGACTTCTTCATCGAGCAGAGTGAGTCGTTCAGCTACCCGACCGGCTACCACATCGGTGTGCGGGCGCTGCCCGAGGATGTGCGGCGCATCGCCGAGCAGGTCACCGCCGCCGGCACCATCAAGCTGGTCAAGGGCAACGGCCCGGCACCGGGCTACCACCATGGGCCGGACAACGTGCGCAGCGCCGTCTACTTCGAGGACCCGGATGGTCTGGTGATCGAAGTCTACAGCGCCGAAGTGGAGATGATCGAAAGCAACCCCCGGTTGCTCCTCGACCGTCTCTGATCCCACGTCGTCGCAGGCCTGCCGCCGGGCAGGCCTGCGCTCAGGCAGGTATTTGCATGAACAGCTACAAACAGTGGCATTGGCCACGACTGCCCAGCCCGCTGCCCAAGGATGTCAGCGACCGGGCATTGATGGGCTATCCATCGCACTACCAGGAACACCCGTTGCAGGCTCAGGTCGCCACGGCGTTCGCCGAGCTGCTCCAGGCGCCGCTGGACGTCCTGCTGACGCTGCTCGAGCAGCCACGGCAACCTGTGGCCCGGCGCATTGCCGCCGGCGAGGTGCTGGGATTGCGCGGCGACCCGCGCATCGACACCTTCGCGCCGCAGATGATCGACATCCCTGCGGCGCGGGTGCACATCGGCCTCGACCCGCGCGCGGTCGAGCAGGTGATGGACCAGTTCGACGGGCTTGGCCTGGACCGCAGCTGGATCGACAAGGAAACGCCGCGTCACGCAGTGGAGATGGCGGCGTTCCGTATCGCCCGCTTGCCGGTGACGCACCAGGAGTACCGCCAGTTCCTGCTCGACAGCGGGCATGCCGGCATCCCCGACGGCTGGGCGTTCGGTCGCTACCCGCGGCACCACGCCAACCACCCGGTGTACAGCGTCTCGGCCAGTGATGCCGATGCCTACGCCCAGTGGCTCAGCGAGCGCACTGGCCGGCGTTTCGCCCTGCCCAGCGAAGCGCAGTGGGAGTATGCCGCCGCCGGCCCCGAAGGGCGTCAGTTCCCCTGGGGCGACGCCTACCAGGTCGAGCACGCCAACACCGCCGAGCTGGGTTACCTGGACAGCACGCCGGTCGGCGTGTTCAGCGACGCCGCCTCGCCCTTTGGGGTGCTGGACATGGCCGGCAACGTCGAGGAGTACGTGGCCGAGGACTACCGACCCTATCCCGGCGGTCCGCAGATCGAGGACGACCTGGTGCTCGATGTCGGCGCCCACCGCGTGGCCCGCGGTGGCAGCTTCACCCGTTTCCGCGACCTGGCGCGCACCGCGCGCCGCCACGGGCGTTACCCGCGACCGATCTACGTCATGGGCTTTCGCCTGGTTGAAAACCACAACTGAGCTGTTCCGTCTTCCGTGCAAGAGGTCTGATTCCATGAACAAGGATGTTTCGCTTCACACCATCGTGCCGATTTCCATCCTCGGCGGCGACGTCGACGCCCATTTCTTCGGCTTCCACGGTTTCGAACGTGATCAAGAGCACTTCGCCGTCGGCATCGGCCGCGAGCAGTGCGACGTGCCGCTGGTGCGGGTGCACTCCGAATGCATCACCGGCGATGTGTTCGGCTCGCAGCGCTGCGATTGCGGCCCGCAGCTGCAGGAGGCGCTGCGCACCCTCAAGGAGGTGGGCGGCTACCTGATCTATCTGCGCCAGGAAGGGCGCGGCATCGGCCTGTACTCCAAGTTCGAGGCCTACCTGCTGCAGGACAAGGGCCTGGACACCTATGAAGCCAACCTGCGCCTGAACCACCTGGCCGACTCGCGCTCGTTCGATCCGGCTGTGCAGATCCTGCGGGCCCTGGGCGTGCACCAGTGCCGGTTGCTGACCAACAACCCGGAGAAGGTCGCCCAGCTGCGCGCCGGCGGCATCGATGTGATCGAACAGGTCCCCACCGGGGTGTTCCTGACCAATCACAACCGCAACTACCTGCAGGCGAAGGCGGTCAAGTCCAGCCATTCGATCAAGCTCTGACTCCAGCGAAAAAGGATCTTTCGATGAAACACATTGGCCCTATCAGCGGTATCGCCGCCCATGCCGCGCGCTTCGTCGCCACCGCCGGCTACGACAACCAGGTAATCCTGTGGAACGCCGCCACCGGCGAGCCGATCCACCGCGTGCACCACGACCACCTGGCCAACCAGTGCGCGTTCAGCAGTGACGGCAAGTACCTGGTCAGCGCCAGCAGCGACTACACCGCGCGCATCTGGGAAGTGCCGAGCATGCGCCTGAAAGCCGTGCTGCAGGGGCACAACGACGACGTCGAGATGGCGGTGTTCTCGCCCGACAGCCAGCGCGTGGCGACCTGCTCGCGTGACCACGTGCTGCGCATCTTCGACCTCGATGGCGTGCAGTTGCAGGCGTTCCATGGCCACCAGGCCGACGTCATCTCGGTGGTCTGGTCGCCGGACGGCCAGCGCCTGATCTCCAGCAGCGACGACGGCACCGTGCGCCAGTGGGATACCCGCAGCGGCCAGCAGTGCGACGAGGTGGACATCGGCGGCGTGGAGACCGATACCATCGCCATCACCCGCGAAGGCGTGGTGTTCGCCGGGGATGACGAGGGGCGCATCTCGATCATCGCCCAGGGCCAGGTGCAGACCGTGCCGGCCCATGCCGCCGGGATCAAGCGCATCGTCTGGAACGACGACAAGCGCCTGCTGGTGAGCCTGAGTTACGACCGTTCGGCAATCCTCTGGACCTTCGACGCCGGGCGCAACCTGGTCAGGCGCCGGAGCACCGCGCTGCCGAGTATTGTCTGGCCGCGCAGCTGCGCCTTCGTCGGTGACGAGCAACTGGTATTCGCCACCTTCGGTTCGCGCTACGCCACCTGGAACTACGAGCAGGACCAGTGGCAGGTGTCGGGCATCGAGCCAGCGGTGAGCATCAACGCCGTGGTGCGCAGCGACGAGCGCCAGTACAGCATCGGTGACGCCGGCATCCTGCACCGTGACGACCAGCCGGTGACAGCAGTGGGCAGCCTGTGCAACTTCCTCCTGCCGTTCGGCCCGCTGCTGCTGACCGGCGGTCAGATGGGCCAGGTGTTCGACGGCCTGTCCGGGCGCATGCTGTACCAGCACCGTTCGCCGCTCAACTGCGGCGCCACCTTCGTCAGGAACGGCGAGGACCTGGCGCTGATTGGCACCTACACCGGCGAAGGCCTGGTGTTCGGCCATGACGGCCAGGGCGGGCTGCGCCTGGTGGCGTCGATCCCCATGCACGACAACGCGATCAAGGGCGTGGCCGCCGACGAGCGTCACCTGTTCAGTGTCTGCGCCTCGGCCGACGCCGCGCTGCACAGCATCGCCGACTTCAACTGCGTGCGGCATATCGAGGGGGCGCACACGCGCATCTCCAACGGCTGCTGCCCGATCACCGGCGGCTTCGCCAGCATCGGCCGCGACCTCAAGCTGCGCCTGTGGCTGGAGACCGGTGACGAGGTGTTCGATTCGCCGCACCAGCACTCGATCAAGTGCATCGCCGCCTCCGGCGATGGTCGGGTGATCGCCACCGCAGCCTACAACGGTACCGTGGCGCTGTTCGACCTGGCCTCGCGGCGCTGGCTGCCCATGCAGCGGCCGACCGCCAGCGGCATTTCCTGCCTGACCCACGACGCCGTCAGCGACGCCTTCCTGGCCAGTTCCTATGACGGGCGCATCTACGGCATCGACGCCCGTCTGGCGTCCTGAAGGAGCAGCACGATGAGCAAGCAAGCAAGTGACTTCATGGCCCAGGGCGATTATCGCAAGGCCCTCGACACCTCGTTCGTGCACCGTTACAGCCATGGCGAAGACGAGTGGTCGTGGGACATCGGCATGATCCAGGCGGCCCAGGCTTTTCTCGAACGTCTCGACCCGCGCCCCGACCAGCATGTGCTGGACATCGGTGTGGGCCGTGGCCGTGACGCCTCCACGTTCATTCTCGCCGGGCACCGGGTCACCGGGCTGGATATCGTCGAAAACTCCAGCTGGCCGTTGCTGCGCAAACGCTGGGGCAATCGCCTGGACCTGGTCAACAAGGCCATGCAGGACTGGCAGCCAGCGCCGGGCACGGTGTTCGACGCGGCGCTGGACAATGGTTGCTTCCACCACCAGCACCCGGACGAATGGGGCGCGTACCTGGGCCATGTGCGTCGCCTGCTGCGCCCCGGCGCGCTGGTGGGGCTTAACGTGTTCGGGGTCGACGCGGCGCATCCGCAGCCGGGCTGGCGCGAGATGGACAACCAGCGCCAGGGCTACTTCTTCACCGACGACGGCATCCGCCAGACCCTCGAGGCGCATGGTTTTACCTGGCAGGGGCTGGAGGTGATCGAGCGCCAGCATGGCGAAGCCCGCTACCTGCTGGCGCTGGTCCGCACGTGAGTGCGATCGACCGCCACTACCTGGACATGGCCCTGGCGCTCGCCAGCCAGGGCCTGTACAGCACCATGCCCAACCCGCGGGTCGGCTGCGTGATCGTCAACGCCGGGCAGGTGGTGGGGCGCGGCTGGCACCAGCGCGCCGGTCAGGCCCACGCCGAAGTGCACGCCTTGCGTGAAGCGGGCACGGCAGCGCGGGGGGCGACCGCCTATGTAACCCTGGAGCCCTGCGGCCACCATGGGCGCACGCCACCGTGCGCCGATGCCCTGGTGGCGGCGGGAGTACGTCGGGTGGTCACGGCCAGCGGCGACGTCTCGCAGAGTATCGGTGCGGATCGTCTGCGCGAGGCGGGTATCGCGGTCGAGGCATTGCCTTGCCCACGGGCACGGGCGCTCAATCGCGGGTTCTTCTCGCGCATCGAGCGCCAGCGCCCGTGGGTGCGGGTGTTGCGTCCGGCGGCGCTGGAGATCGGCGCGCTGGGCGAGGGTGTGATGCTCAGCCATTGCGACGAGCAGACGCCCCTGGCGCACTGGCGGGGCAGGGCTTCGGCATTGCTGACCACGTGTGACTGGGTGAAGGCCTGCGACACCTCGCTGGTGGCGCCGGTCGCCGGGCAACGAGCTGAACCGGTGGTGCCCTTGCGGGTACTGCTCGACCAGGGGCTGGACTGCCCGGCTTCGGCCAAGGTGCTCGATGGGCGGGCGCCGACGCTGGTGTTGCATGGGGCGCAGGCGAGGCGGGACGGTCGGTATGCCCGTGCGCGTTGCCAGGTGCTGGAGGATCCCGGTGTTCCGCAGGTGTTACAGGCGCTGCATGAGCTCGACTGCAATGAAGTCCAGGTCGAGGCAGAGCCGGCGTGGTGCGAGGCCCTGGCGCGTCATGGGCTGGTGGATGAGTGGTTGGTGCGGGTCTAGCGTCCTGCGCTTTCCCTGTAGGAGCGGCCTTGTGTCGCGAAAGGGCTGCGCAGCAGCCCCGGCAATCTTTGCACTAACGCAAAATCCTGGGGCCGCTTCGCGCCCCTTTCGCGACACAAGGCCGCTCCTACAGGGGAAATGCGTAAGCCCCGATCATTTCAGCGACTGCAGATCAGCCCGACCTGCAGGCTGTTCTGCTCGAACAGATCCCAATACCCCGGTGGATGCGCCTTCTTGCGGATCCCGCTGATCAGCGGGGCGATCCAGCGCACGTTGTGCAGGCCGACATCGTGGGCGGCCTGCTCGTAGACTGCCTTGTCCCAGCGGTAATAGGTGAAGTCCGCGGGCGGCGTGCTCATGAACTGCCCTCGGCAGCGCAAGCCACCGTCCACTGGCTGCTCGTCAAGCACTCGGATGCCGTACTCGGTGAAGTTACCTCGGGCCAGGTCGAAGGCGGGGTTGGCCGTGTAGGCGATCAGTTGCCCGTCCTGCTTGAGGTTGAGCGCGACGCTTTCGAACATGCGCCGCAGTTCCTCGACGCTGCCGGCGTAGTTGAACAGCCAGGCAGCGGTAACCTTGTCGAACTGGCCGATGCGGCCCATCTGCGCCACGTCGCGCACTTCGTAGGCAATGCCGTCGTTGGCCTGGCGCGCCTGGTAGATCATGCTTGGCGAGATATCCACGCCGTGCACCCGCGCCGCGCCCCAGTCCTTCAGGCGGCGGCTGAAGAAACCATGGCCGCAGGCCAGGTCGAGGATCTCTTCGCCGGTCACCTCGCCGGCCATGTAGCGAAACGTGTCGACCTCGACCCCGCGCTGGCTGGCGTGGCTGGTGAAGTCTTCGAACTGCTCGCTGATCCGTTCGTAGACTTCCTTGGATTCCTTCATGGGCACTCCTTGCGTTCAGAGGTGAGGCGCAGCGCCAACGGCAGCGCCAGCAGCGGCGCGCAGGCGAACACGGCGAACAGCCATAGCGCCGCCTGACGCGCGCCTTGCTCGCCGCCGGGCTCGACCAGCCCGGCACCGTTGGCGACCAGCCCGGCCAGGGCTGCAGCCAGGGCGGTGGCGTAAAGTTGCACGGTGGTGATCGAGGCCGAGGCAAGGTTTTCCTCGCCGGGGCGCGCTGCCTGCAGCACTCGGGTGAGCAGGTGCGGCCAGCCCAGGCCGATGCCCAGGCCCACGCCGGCCAGGGCCAGGGCGAACAGGGCCAGGCCCGGCGCGCTGGCAATCCAGTCTGGGGCGGGGGTCAGCAGGGCCAGGGCCAATAGCGCCACGGCCACCACCAGCGGCCCGCTGCGGATCTGCCAGGCGCCGCCGTCACGGTCGCGACCGGCGCTGGCCAGGGCACCGACCGTCCAGCCTGCGGCCATCACGGCGGTCAGGTAGCCGGCGGCCAGCGGGCCGAAGCCATGGATGCGCTGCAGGAAGTAGGGCACATAGATTTCGGTGGTGATAGCTGCCACCAGCAGGCACATCATGGCGAACAGCGCGCCCATCGGCTGCCTGAGGCTGTAGGCCCCGGTGGGCAACAGGTGATGGTGCGCCCGTGGATCGAGACGGGCGATCAGCGCGGCGAGGGCGAGGCCCACGACGATGCCGGCCAGGTTGATCCACAAGGTATCGGCCAGGCTGGCCGCGCAGATCGCCAGTACCGAGGCCACCAGGCAAGCGATCAGCCCATAGGCCGGGCGCGCGCCATTGTCGTCCAGGGCCTGGCGCGTCGGCAGGCGCAGGCAGACGATCAGCGCCAGGGCGCCAGCCACCGGCAACAGTGACCAGAACGCCCAGCGCCAGTGCCCGCCTTCGGCGAACACCCCGCCCACGGCCGGGCCGCACAGCGTGGCCACGCCCCACATCGCCGAGACCAGCGCCATGGCGCGGGGCCACAGGCGGCTGTCGAACACCAGGTGGATCAGCGCATAGCTCAGGGCGAACAGAATGCCGCCACCCAGGCCCTGCACGCTGCGCCCGAGCAGCAGCATCGGCATGCTCCCGGCCTGGGCACAGAGCATCGAGCCAAGGGCGAACACCAGTAGTGCCAGCAGGTAGGCGACCCGCGGTCCGCCACGGGCCAGCAGGCGGGTGGAGAGGGTGGAGCCGATGATCGAGGCGACCACGAACAGGGTGGTGTTCCAGGCATAGAAGGCCAATCCGCCAATCTCGTCGATCACCGTCGGCAGCAGGGTGGTGACGATATAGACATTTATGGCGTGCAGGGCGACGCCGCCGGCCAGGGCGATCGAGCGCAGCGCGTTGCCGCCGCTGAGCAGTTCGCTCCAACGGGCCGGCGGCTGTTCGGGGATGGCGGTCATGTACGCTCCTTGCGTGGTCCTGCGCTGGGAGTCTAGGAGCCGGAAAATCATTATTCAAGTTGTTGCTTGTGTAATTTGGTCGCGGTGGATTTGTTAGGATCGTGCTCTTTTGTCTTGTTTCAGGAGCGACACCCATGATCATCAGCACCACCAGCCAGCTCGACGGCCGCCCGATTGCCGAGTACCTCGGCGTGGTCAGCGCCGAATCGGTGCAGGGGATCAACTTCGTGCGCGATTTCTTCGCGCGCTTTCGCGACTTCTTCGGTGGCCGCTCGCAGACCCTGGAAGGCGCGCTGAAGCTGGCCCGCGAGCAGGCCACCGAGGAACTCATGGCGCGGGCACGGCAGTTGCAAGCCGATGCGCTGGTGGGCGTGGACTTCGAGATCAGCATGCCATCGGTACAGGGCGGCATGGTCGTGGTGTTCGCCACCGGCACGGCAGTGCGTCTGAAGTAAGGCCAGTTGCCACTGGTCGGACCAGGAGATTTTGTCCGGCTGGTCCGCAAATGACCGGCTAGTCTCACTTCAACGGACCGCCGCTTTACTAGGCAGGCGCATTGCTTGCCGGCACGGTTACCATTGGAGGGAGACAGGGCATGAGCGAATCCTATTTCGAAGACCTGAACGATGCGTTTCCGATCAACAGCCAGGTGCGCTGCGGCCAGGCGGCCGTGCGTCTGGGCTTTGCCAACATGACCCTGGACGAGTCGGAGCAACTGCAACCGGCGCACCTGCAGCGGGCCAAGAAGGGGCGTTTCACGCCGCGTGTCCCGTCGAAGAAGTGAGTCAGCACTGACCCCATCGCGGGGCAAGTCCGCTCCCACAAGCAGGAGCGGGCTTGCTCCGCAATCGCGCTTGCTCAATCAAGACGCAACCGCCCGACGGCACGCTTTTCCCGCCATTTCTTGACCCCGCTCATGGTATAGGTGCGTCCCCCTCGCCGAAGGCTCGAGGCTGTGCTTTTCTTGCGCGGCATTTCAGACACGGAGTATCGACTTCAATGCGAATCAGGGAAGAGACCTACTGGCAGTGGGCCGATGCGCAGCTGCACAGCCGCAGTCACGACGAGGAACTGAGCGACGGCACCAGCATCGATGTGCAGGTGCGCCTGTCCAGGGTCGGTGCCACGCAGTTGTTTCTCGGGCTGTATGCCCGCAGTGGCGAGGCCTTGCTGGAGGAGTACTACCCCTCGCGGCCGGGCGAGACCATGACCCGTGCGCTGGTCTGGGGCGTGGATCGCGCCCGTGCTCTGGCAACCGGCGCTTTACCGCTGCCGGAACAGATGCCACGTCGGCGCCTCGCCTAGCTGGAATGAAAAAGCCCGGCCTTTTCAGGCCGGGCTCAAGATACGGTGAGCTGCGTGGGTTCAGTTCAGCGCGTCGATCACCTTGATTGCCTGCCGTTCGCGGGCGGCGGGCCATTCTTGTTGCAGGCTCTCCAGTACGCGACCGACGAAGGTGGTGTCGGCGGCGGCCTTTCTGCCGACGTAGCCCTGGCCACGGCGGTAGACCTTGAAGCGGGCGCGCATGCTGGGCATGTGCGATTCAAATTCGGCTTCGACCGTGTTTGGCGGCAGGCGGTCAAGGCGGACCTCGCCGGACTGGCTGACCCACAGCAGATGGTCGTCGAGGCTGTCCTTGCGCGCGGCGAACAGCCGGGCCAATTGGTCGATGGTTGGATTGTTGTTCAAGTTCATCATAAAGCCCCCATTACTCTCATTCGTTGGTGAAGTTCGGCTGAAGTTCACATTCGGCGCCACACCATGTAGCGCGCTAACCAAGGCTGCTACAGCAGCATCGCAACAGGGGCTTTCTCACGCTGCCTTCTGGGCAGTTTCCCTCTCCACGGACGGCCTGCGTTACCGCGCAGGCCGTCTGGAACACCCTTGCCACCGCTCCCGATCGGGGAGACGGCCTCATCATGCACAAGGCGCGGGAAGGGCGTCAACAGGTTTGTAGTGATTATTTTTAGTCACTACATCTTGTCGGACAATCCTGCCGGTTCTGTCACGCCAGTCCGTTGTCGCCGTGCTCGAGGTAGCCGGGGCGTTGCCGCAGTCGCTCATGATAGGCCTCCAGCGCCGGCAGCTCCGGGTGCTCCAGCGGGGTGCGCCGCCAGCGGTTGAGGGACAGGCCGATGGCCACGTCGGCGATGCTGAAGTCGTCGCCGGCGACATAGGCGCCGGTGGCCTGCAGGCGTGCTTCGAGCAGGCGCATCCTGGCCGTCCACTGGGCGCTGCTGACGGCCAGCAGCGCGGGATCCTGATGCGCCGGCGATTGGCGCACCAGCGACATGAACGGATAGCGCCAGGCGTCGTTGAGGTCGGTAGCCTGCCAGTCGAGCCACTGGTCCACCGCGGCGCGGGCGCGCGGGGCGCCGGGGTAGAGCGACTCGCCGCCGTACTGGTTGACCAGGTAGCGCAGGATGGTATTGGACTCCCACAGCACGAAGTCGCCATCGACGATCACCGGCACCATGGCGTTGGGGTTCAGCGCCAGGAACTCGGGGGTGTCGGTGGCGCGAAAGCCGCTGCCCCAGTCTTCGCGCTGGAACGGCAGGTTCAGTTCGACGCAGGTCCACAGCACCTTGCGCACGTTGATCGACGAGGCCTTGCCCAGGATCTTCAACATGTTACGGCTCCAGGCTGGAAAGGATGCGTTGCGCGGCGCGCACGCGTTCTTCGTTGGGGTAGTTGCGGTTGGCCAGCAGCACGATGCCCATCTGCCTGGACGGCACGAACGCCACGTAGGCACCGAAGCCGCCGGTGGCGCCGGTCTTGTTGTACCAGGCGGCAGGCTCGGCGGGCAGTGCCGGGTTCAACGCCTTGATCGGGTTTTCTCCGCGGATGATCTTGGCGCCGTTGTATTCCAACAAGGTGTCGAGGCTGACCGGGTAGGGGTAGCGCTCCCAGCCCAGGCCCTGGGTCATGGCGCCGACCTGGAAGTAACCGGACTGGGTGATGGCGATGGCCTTGCGCAGTGCCGGGTCGAGCGTGTCCGGCTGCAGTTGCAGTTGCACATATCGCAGCAGGTCGCTGGCACTGGTCTTGATGCCGTAGGCCTGCTCGGCGTAGGGGCCCGGGTTGACCCGCACCGGCTTGTCGTTGGCGTCGTAGCCTTGCGCGTAGAGCCCGCGGGCGCTGGCCGGCACTTCCAGGTAGGTGTGCTCGAGCCCCAGGCGGGGCAGCACCTGCTGGGTCATCAGCTCGGCGAAGGGCCGTTGCTGGGCGCGGGCCGCCAGGTCGCCGAACAGGCCCAGGCTGGGGTTCGAGTAGCAGCGGTGAGTGCCGGGGGCGAAGCGGGGCTGCCAGTGCTGGAACCAGGCCAGCGTCTGTGCCGGGGTCTGCACCTCATCGGGGAACTGCAAGGGCAGGCAGTCGCCGCTGTAGGCCCCCAGTTCCAGCACGCTGGCCTTGCCGATCGAGGCTTTGGCCAGGGCCGGCTGGTAGCGGCTGGCCGGGGCCTGCAGGTCGAGCTTGCCTTCGGCGCTGGCCAGGGCGGCGAGGGTCGCGGTGTAGGTCTTGCTCACCGAGCCGACCTCGAACAGCGTGTCGCGGCTCACCGCCTGGCGGTTGGCCCTGTCGGCCAGGCCGTAGTTGAAGAAGTGCGACTGGCCGTTGGCGTACACCGCCACGGCCATGCCGGCGATGCCTTGCTCGCGCATGAGCGGCGGAATGACGCCATCGACGGTGGCTTGCAGGTCGTTGGCCAGCAGCGGCGGCGCGGCCAGCGTCAGGGTGGCGGCCAGCAGCAGGTGTGGGGGGCGTTTCATGGTGGGGCGTTCCTTGTCGTGGATCAGGGGCGTGGCGAAGCGAGGTGTCCGTTGGGCGACACCGACAGGGGGGCCAGCGTTAGCGGCACAAAGGCCAAGACCTTATCGTCCAGGCTTGCACAAAGACAAGACGGAAACTGAGATGAGATATCTACGGATGCTGTTCGACAACTTCACCCTGGCCCTGCTCGGGGTGGTGTTCATCGCCACCGTGCTGCCGTGCTCCGGCGAGGGCGCGCTGCTGTTCGGCTGGCTGACCAATTTGGCCATCGGCCTGCTGTTCTTCCTGCACGGCGCCAAGCTGTCGCGTGAGGCGATCATCGCCGGCGCCGGTCACTGGCGCCTGCACCTGCTGGTGTTCACCTGTACCTTCGTGCTGTTCCCGTTGCTGGGGCTGGCGTTCAAGCCGCTGTTCGTGCCGCTGGTGGGCAACGAGCTGTACCTGGGCGTGCTGTACCTGTGCGCCTTGCCGGCCACGGTGCAGTCGGCCATCGCCTTCACCTCGCTGGCCCGGGGCAATGTGCCGGCGGCGATCTGCAGCGCGGCGGCCTCGAGCCTGCTGGGGATCTTCCTGACGCCGCTGCTGGTGATGCTGCTGCTGGGCGCTTCGGGCGACACCGGCTCCGGGCTGGACGCGGTGTTGAAGATCACCCTGCAGTTGCTGGTGCCCTTCGTCGCTGGGCAGGTCGCCCGCCGCTGGATCGGCGCCTGGGTCAAGCGCAATGCGCGCTGGCTGAAAGGGGTGGACCAGGGCTCGATCCTGCTGGTGGTGTACACCGCGTTCAGCGAGGCGGTGGTCACCGGCCTGTGGCACACGGTGTCGCCGCAACATCTGGCCGGGTTGTTCGCCGTGTGCGGGATCCTGCTGGCGGTGGTGCTGTTGGGCACGCGCTTGCTCGGGCGGCTGATGGGGTTTAACGTCGAGGACCGCATCACCATTCTGTTCGCTGGCTCCAAGAAGAGCCTGGCGACGGGCGTGCCCATGGCGCAGGTGTTGTTCGTCGGCGGCGGCATCGGGGCGATGATCCTGCCGTTGATGCTGTTCCATCAGATCCAGCTGATGGTCTGTGCGGTGCTGGCGCAGCGGTATGCGGCGCGGGTTGAGGCGGGGCATCCGGAGGCGAGCGTCACGCTGAAATGATGCGCTGCGCTCACTGACTCACCAATGTCTGCAATCGCGCCAGCGCTGGCCCTTCGCGCTGGCGGTTGAAAACCTGCAGCGACACTTCCAGCATCGCCCCCGGCGCACGCGACAGGCGTTGCTCACAGCGCAGGCGCAAACGCCCCTGGTCGCATTCGAACTGCCTGACGCCTGGCTTCGTATCGCCTTCCAGGCGCAGCTCGGCCAGGCGCCCCTGGGCCGCCAGCAGGGCCAGCCCCTTGTCGCGCAACAACCCATTGCCCTGGGTCATCAAGCCGGTGGCCCGCACGGCGGCGGCCATGGCCACGGCGACGATGGTCAGCGCCACCAGCACTTCGATCAGGGTTAAACCGTCCTCGGTGGTGCGCACGGGAGCTCCATTCGCGATTCGCGCAGGCCAAAGCGGCACTGTAGAGCGGCGCGATGACGGTTTGACGACGCCGACTCCCGAGCTTTTTCAATATCCGTGACATACCGGCTTGCCACAATCGGCCCCCGATTCGAACTCAAGCAAGGAATGCCGAGATGCAGATCGCCCGCCGCAACATGCCCGCCCAGCGTATCCGCCAACAGGGTTTTACCCTGATCGAGATCATGGTGGTGGTGGTGATCCTCGGGATTCTCGCGGCGATGGTGGTGCCCAAGGTGCTCGATCGCCCCGACCAGGCCCGGGCCACCGCGGCGCGGCAGGACATCGGCGGGCTGATGCAGGCGCTCAAGCTGTACCGGCTGGACAACGGCGCCTACCCCAACCAGAACCAGGGCCTGAAGGTGCTGGTGGAAAAACCGGCCCAGGCCAAGGACGGCCAATGGCGCGCCTACCTCGACCGCCTGCCCAACGACCCATGGGGGCGCCCGTACCAGTACCTGAACCCGGGCGCCAACGGCGAGATCGATGTGTTCTCCCTGGGCGCCGACGGCCAGGCCGGCGGCGACGGGGTCAATGCCGATCTCGGCTCCTGGCAGTTGTGACCGGCCATGGCGCGCCAGGAGGGCATGGCCGTGATCAGTGCATTGCTGATCGCCGCGGTGGTGGCGGTGATCGCCGCTGGCATGATCGAGCGTCAGGGGTTGCTGACCCGTCAGGTGGAGAACCGTCAACTGGCGTTGCAGGGCCAGTGGGCCCTGGAAGGCGGCTTGCAGCTTAGCCGCCAGGTGCTGTTCGAACAGCGCCTGCGCGATCCGCTGGTGCGTGGCGGCCAGCCCTGGTCCCAGCCGATGCGCGATGTGCCGTCCGGCAGCGTGCGTTTCGACGGGCAATTGGAGGACGAGCAGGGCAAGTTCAACCTGCGCAACCTGGTGGTCGATGGTCAGGTGGACGCCGAGGCGCTGGCGACCTTCCGGCGCCTGTGCACGCTGATCGGTATCGATGAGCGACTGGCCACGGCCATTGCCGGGCAGGTGATCGACAGCTACGCACAGCGCCCGCCGGTCACTCCTGCCAGTGCCGGCCTGGCTCTGGACAGCGGTCGTGCGACCTCACCGACCAGCGCCGCCGAAGTGTTGCCGGCCAGGCGCCCGATGCTGCGCAGCGTCGAGGCCCTGGCTGGGCTCAAGGGCATGGATGGCCAAGCCCTGGAGCGCTTGCGCCGTTTCGTCACGGTGCTGCCGGCGCTGACCTGGGTCAACGGCAATACCGCCAGCGCCGAAGTGCTGGCCGCCCAGGTGCCGGGCCTGTCTTTGCAGCAGGCCGCGGCGTTGGTGGCCGAGCGCGACGGCGGGCGTTGGTTCATCAACCGCGGCGATTTCGTCAATCGCCTGCGCATGCCGTCTTTGGCCATGGCCAACGTGCGGGTGGGGATCAACAGCGACTGGTTCCGCCTGCGCGGCCTGGCGCGCCTGGGCAGTCGCGAGCTTCCCCTGCAGGCGCTGCTGCGCCAGCGCGAGGGACAGTTGCCGGATGTCATCTGGCGCCGGGTGGGCGCATGAGTACAGTCATGGACGTGTGGCTGGTACCGCTGGCCGAATTGGACGAGGCGTCGCTGCTGGAATATCGCCTGGCCGATCAGTGCGGGCAGGCGAGCCGTGGGCAATTGCTCCGGGAGGCCAACGGCGCGCCTTGGCGTCTGCACCTGCACGAGCACGATAGCCTGGCCTTGGAGATCGCCATGCCACCCTTGGCCGGCAAGCGCCTGACGTCGGCCGTGTGCTGCGCGGTGCAAGCGCTGGTGCTGGGCGATGCTGGGCAGGTCCATGTTGCGCATGGGGCGCGTCGGGCCGATGGACAGGTCGCGGTGGCCTGGCTCGGGTTGACGGAACTGGCGAGGCTGCAGGCGTGGTTGCAGGCCGATGGAATCAGGCCGGCTGGTTTGTACGCCCGACAGGACGATGCCCTGTCGGCGGCGGATCTGTGCGGCGGGCTGGCCGGGCCGGCGAAGCCGATGGCCTGGGGGCGCACGTTGGGCATCTGGTCGGCGGCAACGCTGGTCTGGTGTCTGGGCCTTAACCTTTACGCCGCGCACCTGGCCCGCGAGGGCGAAGAATTGCGTACCCAAATGGTCACCCAGGTGCGCATGGCCTTCCCGCAATTGCCGGTGGTGCTCAACCCGTTGCAGCAGGCGCGTCAGCAACTGCAGGGTGGGCAGGGCGGCGCGGCGCCTGGGTTGGCGGCATTGCTGGAGGGCGCCGGGCAGGTCATGCCGTTCCTGGCCGGCAATGTCGAAGCCATGGATTACCAGGATGGCCAACTGCGTATCACAGCCCTGGCTGACGGCGGCAAGGTCTCGACGGGCAGCGCCTGGCAGGCCGAGCTTGCCGCCCGTGGCATCGACGGCCAGGCCAGCGGGCAGGGCTGGACTCTGCGCGCGACCAAGCCGTCCGGCGAGGAGCTGGCCCATGCCGATTAAGCTGCGCCTGGCTACCCTGCGTGCACAGGGACGGCAGCGTTGGCAGGCCCTGGCTGCACGGGAACGTCGCGCCGTCACCCTGGGCGGCGGCCTGCTTGGCGTGCTGCTCTGCTGGCAGGTGCTGGTCCAGCCTGCGCTGGCCCGGATCGACCACTGGCAAGCCGAGACACCCAAGCTGCGCGGCCAGGCGCAGGCGCTCGACGCGCTGCTTGGCGAGCGTCTGGCGCAGCGGCCCGCAGACACCGCCGTGGCACTGCGGCAAAGCCTGGAGCAGGCCGGCCTGCAGGCACACACACAACTCGACGCCGACGGTGATGCTTGGCGCCTGAGCTGGCAGCGAGCCCCCGCCGAGGCGGCGATGGCTTGGCTGCAGGGTGTGCCGCCACGGCTGGGGCTGGACATCGGCCAACTGGCGCTGCGCCGCGACCCGGCTGCCGAACCGGGCAGCCCGGTGACCTTCTCCGGAACCCTTCGCATGGATCAGGCGCATGGCGCTAAGGACCCTTCATGACGTGTCTCCGTACACCGCGACTGCCGTTCGCGCCCTTGCTCCTGGCCCTGGCGCTCAGCGCCTGCACCAGCGCGCCGAGCGTGCAACGCCCCTTGGCCAGCAGCGAGCTGGGTCGCCCGTTGGCCGAGGCCAGCACCTCGACGGGTGTGCTGGATCATCGTGCGCAGCCCGAGGCACAGGCCCGCCCGGCAACGCGTCAGCCTGCCCCTCGGGTCGGTCAGCGCCACAGCCGCGCCGTGGCAACGCCGCCCCAGGCGAATCCACTGGGTGACCAGCCGGTACAGCTGAACTTCGTCGACGCCGATATCCAGGCCGTGGTGCGTGGTCTGTCCCGCGCCACGGGCCGGCAGTTCCTGGTCGATCCGCGGGTCAAGGGCCAGCTGACCTTGGTCTCCGAGGGCGAGGTCCCCGCCAGCAAAGCCTATGGCATGCTGTTGTCGGCCCTGCGCATGCAGGGTTTCAGCGTGGTCGACGTCGGCGGCGTGGCCCAGGTGGTGCCCCAGGCCGACGCCAAGCTGCTCGGCGGCGCGCTGGTGTCCGGGGACCACGACGCCGGCAACGGCATGGTCACCCGCACCTTCCGCCTGCAGTACGAGAACGCCGTCAACCTGATCCCGGTGCTGCGCCCGATCGTCTCGCCCGACAACCCGATCAATGCCTACCCCGGCAACAACACCTTGGTCGTTACCGACTACGCCGAGAACCTCGAACGGGTGGCGCAGATCCTCGACCGGGTCGACATTCCCACGGCCATCGACACCGACGTGGTGGCGATCAACAACGGGATCGCCAGCGACATCGCCGGCATGGTCAACGAACTGCTCGACAGCCAGGGCAGCGACCCGACCCAGAAGATCAGCGTGCTGGGCGACCCGCGTTCGAACAGCGTGGTGATCCGTTCCGGCAGCCCCGAGCGCACCCAGCTGGCACGTGACCTGATCTACAAGCTCGACAACGCCCAGAACAGCGCCGGCAACCTGCATGTGGTGTACCTGCGCAATGCCCAGGCCGACAAGCTGGCGCAGAGCCTGCGCGGGCTGCTGACCGGCGAGAGCGACAGCACCGGCAACGACGCCACGCGCGCGCTGCTCAGCGGCGGCGGCATGCTCACCGGCGGCAGTGGCAACGGCACCAGCGGCAATGGCAGCAGCGCGCAGGGCAACAGTGCCAACAACAACGCCAATGCCAGCCGCAGTAGCAACCAGAGCGCCGGCACTACACCGAATGGTTATGGCAGCAGCACCCAACAGAACGACCAGGGCACCGCGTTCTCCGCCGGTGGCGCCACCATCCAGGCCGACAAGACCACCAACACCCTGCTGATCTCCGCCCCCGAGCCGCTGTACCGCAGCCTGCGCGAAGTCATCGACCAGCTCGACCAGCGCCGCGCCCAGGTGGTGGTGGAAAGCCTGATCGTCGAGGTCGGCGAGGACGATGCCAACGAGTTCGGCATCCAGTGGCAGGCCGGCAACCTTGGCAAGAATGGCGTGTTCGGCGGTGCCAACCTCGGTGGCAGCGGCCTGGTCAAGGGGCCCAGCAGCATCGACGTGCTGCCCAAGGGGCTGTCGGTAGGGGTGGTCGACGGCACGGTGAAGATCCCGGGCATCGGCGAGGTGCTCGACCTCAAGGTGCTGGCCCGGGCGCTGAAGAGCAAGGGTGGCAGCAACGTGCTGTCGACACCCAACCTACTGACCCTGGACAACGAGGCGGCGAGCATCTTCGTCGGCCAGACCATCCCCTTCGTCAGTGGTCAGTACGTCACCGACGGCGGCGGCAACAGCAACAACCCGTTTCAGACCATCCAGCGCGAGGAGGTGGGGCTGCGACTGAACGTGCGTCCGCAGATCTCCGAGGGCGGCACGGTCAAGCTGGACGTCTACCAGGAGGTCAGCAGCGTCGACCAGCGTGCCTCCAGCGCGGCCGGCACGGTGACCAACAAGCGCGCCATCGACACCAGCATCCTGCTCGACGATGGCCAGATCATGGTCCTGGGCGGCCTGCTGCAGGACGGCTACACCCAGACCAACGAGGGCATTCCGTGGCTGTCCGGGCTGCCGGGGGTTGGTGCGTTGTTTCGCAGCGAGCGCCGCGCCAGCAACAAGACCAACCTGATGGTGTTCCTGCGTCCGTACATCGTGCGCGATGCCGCGGTCGGGCGCAGCATCACCCTGAACCGCTACGATTTCATCCGCCGCGCCCAGGGCAGTCTCAAGCCCGACCACTCCTGGGCCTTGCCAGACATGGACATGCCGCTGCTGCCTCCGGTGGAGCAGGGCGTACCCGACCAGGGCCGCGCCCAGCCGGCGGCGCTGCGCGCACCACGGGCCGCGATCCGCGCTGTGCCGGTGGACGAGGTGGCGCGTTGAGCCGCCTGCCATACGCGTGGGCCAAGGCCCAGCGCCTGGTGTTGCGGGTGGACGGTGAGGACGGGGCGGTGCTGTCGCGCTGCCCGTCGAGCCCGGCCTGGGCAGTGGCCGAGGTGCGCAGACGCCATGGCCCGGCGCGGATCGAGGCGCTCGACGATGCGCAGATGGATACTCTGCTGGTCAGCGCCTACGCCGACACCGGCAGCGCGGCCGCGGTGGTGGGCGCGGCGGAGAACGAGGTGGACCTGGATCGCCTGCTGCAGGACATCCCGGAAGTCACCGACCTGCTCGAGGCCCAGGATGACGCGCCGGTGATCCGCATGATCAACGCCTTGCTCACCCAGGCCGCGCGCGACCAGGCCAGCGATATCCATATCGAGCCGTTCGAGAGCCACTGCCTGGTGCGCTACCGGGTCGACGGCACCCTGCGCGACGTGGTCTCGCCGCGCAAGGCGCTGCACGGCGCGCTGGTGTCGCGGATCAAGATCATGGCGCAGCTGGATATCGCCGAAAAACGCCTGCCCCAGGACGGCCGCATCGCCCTACGCGTGGCCGGGCGACCGATCGATATCCGCGTTTCCACCGTGCCCACCGGTCATGGCGAGCGGGTGGTGATGCGCCTGCTCGACAAGCAGGCCGGACGCCTGCGCCTGGAGACGCTGGGCATGGACGCCAGCCTGCTGGAGCGGCTCGACCAGCTGATTCGCCAGCCCCACGGCATCGTGCTGGTTACCGGCCCCACCGGCTCAGGCAAGACCACCAGCCTGTACGCCGCCCTGGCACGGCTGGACGCCAGCGTCAGCAACATCCTCACCGTGGAGGATCCGGTGGAATACGACTTGCCGGGCATCAGCCAGATCCAGGTCAACGCGCGCATCGACATGAGCTTCGCCGTCGCCCTGCGCGCCATCCTGCGCCAGGACCCGGACGTGATCATGATCGGCGAGATCCGTGACCTGGAGACCGCGCAGATCGCCGTACAGGCCTCGCTGACCGGGCACCTGGTGCTGGCCACCCTGCACACCAACGATGCGGTGTCGGCGGTCAACCGCCTGATCGACATGGGCGTCGAACCGTTCCTGCTGGCCTCGGCGCTGCTCGGGGTATTGGCCCAGCGCCTGGTGCGCCGATTGTGCCCGCACTGTCGCGAGCCCGACCCGACAACGCCCGGGCAGTACCGCGCGGTGGGTTGCGCGCACTGCAACCACTGCGGCTACAGCGGCCGTACCGGCATCCACGAGTTGTTCTGCGTGGACGACGAGGTCCGCAGCCTGGTGCACCAGGGCGCGGGCGAACAAGCCCTGCGCGCCGCCGCCCGGCGCAACGGCATGCGCAGCATGCGCGAGGATGGCCAACGCTGGGTTGACAGTGGCAGCACCTGCCTGGAAGAGATCCTGCGCGTGACACGGGACGCCTGATGAACCGCTATCGCTATGAAGCCGCCGATGCCCAGGGACGCGTGGTCAAGGGCCTGCTCGAAGCCGACAGTCCGGGGGCGGCGATGGCCCAGTTGCGCGCCCTGGGCCTGACCACCCTGGAGGTCGAAGTCCAGGCCGTGGCCGGGCAGGGCAGTGGCCTGTTCGGCGCGAAACTGTCCGACGGCGACCTGGCCTGGGCCACGCGTCAGCTGGCCAGTCTGCTGGCCGCCGGTCTGCCGCTGGAGGCGGCGCTGGGGGCGACCCTGGAGCAGGCCGAGCGCAAGCATGTGGCACAGTTGCTGGGGGCGGTGCGCGGCGATGTGCGCAGCGGCATGCGCCTGGCCGACGCCCTGGCCGAGCGGCCGAGGGATTTCCCCGAGATCTACTGGGCACTGGTGGCGGCGGGCGAGGAATCCGGCGACCTGGCTCAGGTGATGGAGCGCCTGGCCGACTACATCGAGGACCGCAACACCCTGCGCGGCAAGATCCTCACGGCATTCATCTACCCCGGGGTGGTGGGCCTGGTGTCGGTGGGTATCGTCATCTTCCTGCTCAGCTACGTGGTGCCGCAGGTGGTCAGTGCCTTCACCCAGGCGCGCCAGGACCTGCCCGGGCTGACCCTGGCCATGCTGGCGGCCAGTGACTTCGTGCGCGAATGGGGGGGGCTGTGCTTCGCCCTGATGGCCGGAGCGTTCTGGGGCTGGCGGGTCTACCTGCGCGCCCCGGCGGCGCGCCTGGCCTGGCACGGGCGGATCCTGCGGCTGCCGTTGCTCGGGCGTTTCGTGCTGGGCCTGAACACGGCGCGTTTCGCCTCCACCCTGGCGATCCTCGGCAGCGCCGGGGTGCCGTTGCTGCGGGCGTTGGAGGCGGCGCGCCAGACCCTGGGCAACGACCGCCTCGACCAGTGCGTCAACGAGGCCACGGCGCGGGTGCGCGAGGGCGCCGGGCTGGCCTCGGCGCTGGCGGTGGAGAAGGTCTTTCCGCCGCTGCTCATCCACCTGATCGCCAGCGGCGAGAAGACCGGCAACCTGCCGCCGATGCTCGACCGCGCCGCCGACAGCCTGGCCAAGGACATCGAACGCCGCGCCATGGGCATGACCGCGCTGCTGGAGCCGTTGATGATCGTGGTCATGGGCGCGGTGGTGCTGCTGATCGTCATGGCCGTGCTGATGCCGATCATCGAGATCAACCAGCTGGTGCAATGACCTGTTGCGCCACCTGCCACACCTGCTGGCGGAACCAGTGGCGCAAGGGATCGGCGTGAGTGCGCGCGTGCCAGATCTGCATCACCTCGACCTGCGGCAGCACCAGGGGCAGGGTGTGCAGGCGCAAGCCGGGATCGCGCTCTACTGCCTCCATGGCCAGCGAGCGCAGGCAGGTCAGCAACAGGTCGGTGCCGCGCACCAGGCGCGTGGGAGCGATGAAACTGGACAGCCCGGCCACCACCCGGCGTTGCCGGCCGAGGGCCCGCAGGGCCTGGTCGACCCGGCCGTCGAGATCGCCGGTCAAGGTCGTCAACAGGTGGTCGCAGGCCACGAATGCCTCCAGGGTCAGGCCGTCGACCAACTTCGGGTTGTCGACGGCGGCCAGCACCACGAAGTCCTCGCTGAGCA
Source organism: Pseudomonas carassii (assembly GCF_036324045.1). Lineage (NCBI taxonomy): Bacteria > Pseudomonadati > Pseudomonadota > Gammaproteobacteria > Pseudomonadales > Pseudomonadaceae > Pseudomonas > Pseudomonas carassii. The sequence continues at coordinate 41,664 of NZ_JAZDCT010000006.1, forward strand.
GGCGCTGCTGGTGGAAGGTGTCTGGCAGGCCGCTGTAGAAGCCGGCGATGGCCAGGTCGCAGGTGCCTTTCTCCAGCGCCTCGCGGGGCAGGTCGCCACGGGTGTTGTGGGTGACCAGGGTCAGGTTCGGCGCCTGGCTGCGAAGAATCGGCAGCAGCCCGGGCAGCAAGGTCTGCTCCAGGTAGTCGGTGCTGTACAGGTGCAACTGGACCGGGCGTTCAAGGAAGTGCTCGTCGTCGCAGCGGCTGAAGAAGTCCTGCAGGTGCCCGATCAACTGCCGCACCTCGGGTGCCAGCTCGTGGGCCCTGGGGGTGGGCGTGAGGCCGCGTGGCGCGCGCACGAACAGCGGGTCGCCGAACTGGTGGCGCAGCTTGTTGAGCTTGTGGCTCAGGGCCGGCTGGCTGAGCGCCAGGCGTTGCGCGGCACGGGAGGCGCTGCGCTCTTCGTAGAGCACCTGGAACAGGTGCAGCAGATTGAGGTCCTTGTTGCTGATATTCATAAATTGAATCACAGAAATAAGTGCTTTCGAATTATCGAATCATAGCGTGATGGTTAGGATGGGCCCAACTTGATGAGGGAGTCGCCCATGAGCATCGCCATTTTCGCCACCATCCAGCCCTTTCCCGAATACCGTGACGCCACCGAGCAGGCCCTGCGCCGGATGGTCGAGCAGACCCGCGCCGAGCCCGGCAACCTGCGCTACGACCTGTTCGTGCGCGAGGGTGGGACGCTGGCGTTCGATCTGTTCGAGCTGTACGTCGACGAGGCCGCCGTCGAGGCCCATCGCCACAGCCCCCATTACCAGGCCTACCGCGCCGCCACCGCCGATTGGCTGGCCGCGCCGACCCAGGTGCAGCTTGCCCGCCCGCTGGATATCGCGCCATTCAACTGAATCAGGAATCGACCATGAACAAGATTGCTCCCGTTGCGCTGGCTCTGGCCGGCGCGTTGCTGGCCGGTCATACCGTCGCCGCTCCTAAGGGCGAGGTGCTGGTGCTGCTGTCCAGCGAGAACCAACTGCCGCTCAAGGACGGCAAGCCGTATCCCACCGGTTATTACCTCAACGAGTTCGGCGTGCCCGCCGACCGCTTGCTCAAGGCCGGCTACAAGCTGGTGCTGGTGACGCCTAGGGGCAATGCGCCGAGTGTCGACGAGCGCTCGATCGACCCGATGTACTTCGGCGGCGATGCCGGCGAGATGCAGCGAATCCGCCAGGTGGTCGAAAGCCTGCCGGACATTCGCGACACGCTGTCGTTGAAGGAGGTGCTGGCGGGTGATCTGGACCGATATGCCGGGATCTTCATCCCAGGTGGCCATGCGCCGCTGATCGACCTGGCCAACAACCCGGACGTCGGCACCTTGCTGCGCCATTTCCACCAGGCCGGCAAGCCCACGGCCGCCATCTGCCACGGCCCGATCACGCTGCTGTCGGCGCAGCAGGATCCGGTCGCCTATCGCGCCGCGCTCGCCCGTGGCGAAACCCCGGCGGCCAGCGACTGGACGTACCAGGGCTATCGCATGACCATTTTTTCTGACCCTGAGGAGCAGGTGTTCGAAGGCTCGCTCAAGGAACAGCGTCTGCAGTTCTATCCCGCCAAGGCCATGGCCGGCGCAGGAGGCGGCATGAGTTATGCCCACGCCTGGCAGCCCCATGTAGTGGTCGATCGCGAGTTGATCACCGGGCAGAATCCGTTTTCTGACAAGGCGTTGGCCAAGGCGTTGCTTGAGCAGTTGGAGAGTGTCGGTAGTCGCAAGCACTGAGTGAGTGCAACTGATGGAGGCCTTGCGGATGCTGGCAGGGCCTCGGTCATTCAGGTGTGCAGGCTTTGCCTCGTTTGGGGCGGCCCGCGTAGGCGGAACCTTCGACTTTGGCAAACGCCTCCACGGCTGCTTCGTTGATAAAGCTGTCGTACTGGGGCGATGCGCGTAGTCGCGCGAGTTTCTCGTCGGCAACGGCCTTGAAGTAGGCGACGGTTGCTTCAAAATCACTGGGTGTTACCGTCATGCGATGCGTCCTCCCGAGTGAATGCAGCGTAGTCCGCGGCCAAGTTGTAGGCAAGGCCAATTCCCTTGACCTGGATGAAACCATCTCGCTCGTAGGCTGCCCGGGCCTGAGGCAAGGGATCTCGCACCACGACCCATTTCAGCCCCAGCATGCTGGCATAAAAGCGTACGCCGCTCAGGCACAGGGGCGCGACATGGCCTTTGGTCAGCAGGCGATCATCAGGGTTGCGCTGCAGGTACAGCACCATGATCTTCTCCTTGCTGCCCTGTGGTGAGGCCCAGCACAAACCTGCCAGCTGGTCGTGATGCCACAGGGCGATGTCGAGGGCGCTGGCATGGGCACGCCGGGCCTTCCATTTCAGTACACGCTCCCAGCCGAAATCATACCGCTGTGGATGCCAGTGCTCATGCGCGGTGATGGCGCGCTCGTCGATTTCCTCGATGGCCAGCCACTGGGCGAGAGGATTGTTGCGCTGGCCGATCTCCAGGGCAATCTGCCCGCGTGCGGCCGGCTTGAAACCGGCGAGTTCGGCCAGTTTACGTTCGTCCATGTCGCACCCTCGAATGCATTGGAACTGAGGTGCGAAAAGGCTAACGTGTCTGTCACTCCGATGATGGTGGAAAGGCAGTAGGTGGCTTCCCACGATTGTGTAGTAAAGCTCCGAAGGCCTGTTTCGCAGGGCCGACCGCGTTGCGCAGTACGGCCCATTGGCGAGGCGGGATCAGCGTTTGCTCGGCCGGGTAATGCCGTCCACCACCAGCACCGCGGCACCGGCCATGATGGCGATGTCGGCCAGGTTGAACACACCGGTGTGCAGGGTGCCGATGTTGAGGACCAGGTAATCGACCACGTGGCCGTCGCGAAACAACCGGTCGATCAAGTTGGACAGCCCGCCCACGGCGATGAACCAGGCCGCGCTGGCCTTGATCGGTGCTGATTGCCAGTGGCGCCAAGCCCAGACCATGGCCCAGGCGCACACCACGCCGACGGCGAGCACGAACACCATTTGCTTGAGCCACGGAGCCAGCCCGGCGCCGAGGCTGAGGAACGCTCCGGGGTTGAGGCTCAGGGCCAGGTCCAGCCAGACGCTCGAGTTGCCATAGACATAGCTGTGACTGTTCAGGGCGACCAGGGCGATCAGTTTCACCCACTGGTCGAGAATGATGAAGGCAACGCCCAGGGTGAGGACGAGGGTACGGCTGGAAAACATGCTGACAGTTCCTTTAGGCATCGCGAATGCGGTCGTCCGCCGTCGGCGGGCAAGCTTGCGGCGCGGCGAAGATAGCGCAGGCGGGTCTAGACTTAAAGTCCGGGTCGGTTGCAGACGCGACCCGATCATCCATCCGACCACCGCCTCCCGGACCGGACGTCGCCGACGGTGGCCTTCTGGCAAGAGGAGGGCAGGTCATGGACGAGGCACGGCTTCAAGCATTCATGGGCAAGCTGGTAGGTGACATGGGCGCGGCGGCGACGCTGGCCAATGTCATTCTCGGGGATGAGCTCGGGCTGTACCGGGCCATGGCCGACAGCCTGCCGGTGACCCCCGAGGTACTGGCCGAACGCACCGGCTGCCAGCCACGGTTGGTGCGCGAGTGGCTCAATGGCCAGGCGGCGGCGGGATACCTGGTGCACCACGACGGGCAGTTCACCTTGCCCGAGGAGCAGGCCATGACACTGGCCCTGGAGGATTCCCCGGTCTACATGGCCGGCGGCGCTTCGGTGCTGGCGGCGCTGTTCCATGACAAGGACAAGCTGGTCGCGGCCATGCGCGGCGACGGCGCGCTCGCCTGGGGCGATCATCATCCGTGCATGTTCAGCGGTACCGAGCGTTTCTTCAGACCGGGTTACCGGACCTTCCTGGTGGCTGACTGGCTGCCGGCCCTGGAGGGGGTGGTAGCCAAGCTGCAGGCCGGTGCCCAGGTGGCCGATGTCGGCTGTGGCCATGGCGCCTCTACCATCGTCATGGCCGAAGCGTTTCCGGCCTCGCGTTTTACCGGCTACGACTATCATGCGCCGTCGGTGCTCACCGCCGCCGAGCGGGCCCGTGACGCGGGCGTGGCCGAGCGGGTCAGCTTCCAGCAGGCCTCGGCCAAGGACTACCCCGGCCGGGAGCTGGACCTGGTGTGCTTCTTCGACTGCCTGCACGACATGGGCGATCCGGTCGGGGCGGCGCGGCATGCCTATCGGGCGCTCAAGGACGACGGCACGGTGATGCTGGTGGAGCCGTTCGCCGAGGATACGCTGGATGCCAACATCAACCCGGTTGGCAGGCTGTTCTATGCAGCGTCCACCTTCATCTGCACACCGAATTCGCTGTCCCAGGAGGTGGGGCTGGGATTGGGGGCGCAGGCAGGGGAGGCGCGATTGCGGGCGGTGTTCGAGGAGGCGGGGTTCAGGCAGTTCCGCAGGGCGACGCAGACGCCGTTCAACTTGATACTGGAGGCCAGGAAGTAGCGATCTGCCTGTGTTTCTGTCCTTGGCGCGAGACAAGCCCGCTCCTGCAGGCAGCCTCCACAAACAGAAGGGGCGCCATCTGGCGCCCCTTCGTCGTGCAGCTTAGGCTTCAGCGTCCCATGGACGATCACCTTTTTCATCCTTGACGCGGGTCGGCAGGCCCATCACGTCCAACGCCTTGAGGAACGGCTCGGCCGGCAGCTCCTCGACGTTGACCATGCGTCCGGCGTCCCACTGGCCACGGGCGACCAGCAGCGCGGCGGCCACCGGCGGCACGCCGGCGGTGTAGGAGATGCCCTGGCTGTCGGTCTCGGCGTAGGCTTCTTCGTGGTCGGCCACGTTGTAGATGAACACCTCGCGCGGTTGACCGTCCTTGGTGCCCTTGACCAGGTCACCGATGCAGGTCTTGCCGGTGTAGCCCGGAGCCAGCGAAGCCGGATCCGGCAGCACGGCCTTGACCACTTTCAGCGGTACCACTTCCAGGCCTTCGGCGGTCTTGACCGGTTGCTCGGAGAGCAGGCCGAGGTTCTTCAGCACGGTGAACACGTTGATGTAGTGCTCGCCGAAGCTCATCCAGAAGCGCACGTTCGGCACGTTCAGGTTCTTCGAGATCGAGTGCACCTCGTCGTGGCCGGTCAGGTACAGGTTCTGCGAACCCACCACCGGCAGATCGTCGGTACGCTTGACCTCGAACATGGTGTTGCTGGTCCACTGGCTGTTCTGCCAGCTCCACACCTGCCCGGTGAACTCGCGGAAGTTGATTTCCGGGTCGAAGTTGGTGGCGAAGTACTTGCCGTGGGAACCGGCATTGACGTCGAGGATGTCGATCGAATCAATGCGGTCGAAATACTGCTGCTGCGCGAGTTTCGCGTAGCTGTTCACCACACCCGGGTCGAAGCCGACACCGAGAATGGCGGTAATGTTCTTCTGCTGGCACTCTTCGAGATGCTTCCACTCGTAGTTGCCATACCAGGGCGGGGTTTCGCAGATCTTGCCCGGTTCTTCGTGAATCGCGGTGTCAAGATAAGCGACACCGGTATCGATGCAGGCGCGCAGCACCGACATGTTGAGGAAGGCGGAACCAACGTTGATCACGATCTGCGATTCGGTCTCGCGGATCAGTGCCTTGGTCGCCTCGACATCGAGGGCGTTGAGCGAGAAGGCCTGGATGTCGGCGGGTACCTTGAGGCTACCCTTGGCCTTGACGCTGTCGATGATGGCCTGGCATTTGGAGATGTTCCGTGACGCAATCGCAATACGACCCAGTTCGTCGTTATGCTGTGCGCACTTGTGGGCCACCACCTTGGCGACACCTCCTGCACCAATGATAAGAACGTTCTTCTTCAATTCAGCTTTTCTCCTTCATGAAAGCCTGTCTTACGACAGGCTCGAAACGTAGTCCTCGAACCCGAACTCGCGCACCACCTCGACGCTGCCGTCGAGTTGCTTGACTGCGATGGACGGCATTTTCAGACCGTTGAACCAGTTTTTCTTGACCATGGTGTAACCGGCGGTGTCGACGAACGACAGGCGGTCACCGATCTGCAGCGGCTTGTCGAACTGATACTCGCCGAAGATATCGCCGGCCAGGCACGACTTGCCGCAGACCATGTAGGTGTGCGCGCCGTCGTTGGGCGCCATCTTGGCGTTGAGGCGATAGATCAGCAGGTCGAGCAGGTGCGCCTCGATCGAGCTGTCGACCACGGCCAGGTGCTTGCCGTTGTACAGGGTGTCGAGCACGGTCACTTCCAGCGAGGCGCTGTTGGTGATGGCGGCTTCGCCCGGCTCCAGGTAGACCTGCACGCCGTACTGTTGAGAGAAGGCTTTCAGGCGCGCGCAGAACGCGTCCACGGCATAGTCTTCGCCGGTGAAGTGGATGCCGCCACCGAGGCTGACCCACTCGACCTTGTGCAGCAGGTGGCCGAAGCGTTCCTCGATGTGCGTGAGCATCTTGTCGAACAGGCCGAAGTCGCCGTTCTCGCAGTTGTTGTGGAACATGAAGCCGGAGATCTTCTCGATCACCTTCTCGATTTTCTCTGGGTCCCATTCGCCCAGGCGGCTGAACGGGCGCGCCGGGTCGGCCAGCAGGTAGTCGGAGCTGCTCACCTGCGGGTTGACGCGCAGACCGCGCACCTTGCCCTCGGACTGTTCGGCGAAGCGCTCGAGCTGGCCGATGGAGTTGAAGATGATCTTGTCGCAGTTCTCGAGCATCTCTTCGACTTCATCGTCGGCCCAGGCCACGCTGTAGGCGTGGGTTTCGCCGGCGAACTTCTGGCGGCCGAGCTTGAGCTCGTACAGCGAGGACGAGGTGGTGCCGTCCATGTACTGCTGCATCAGGTCGAACACCGACCAGGTGGCGAAGCACTTGAGGGCGAGCAGGGCCTTGGCCCCGGACTGCTGGCGCACGTAGGCAATCTTTTCCATGTTGCCCAGCAGTTTCTGTTTATCGATGAGGTAATACGGCGTCTTGATCATTTAAAGGCCCCCGGCCAGGCCGGCCAAAAAAAGGACACGCATTGTGCCTTCACTTGCCTCGCTACGAAAGGGCGCGCGGCGCATTTCGTCCGAGTTGCGCGCGCACTTCGTTGGCGAAGCGCCATCAGGCCCGTGGCTGTGCCTTCCCTGGGGCTGGACCTGTCCGTGCCGCGATGGACGATCGGCAGCCTTTTCTTGCTGGGGCAGGAGCAAGTTGAACAGATGAATGTGACTATCCTAATCAGCCACTTGCGAGGGGCCGCGAGAATCCGATAGGCGCAGTAAAAGGTCGATCATTCGGCGCCTCGTAGCTAGGACTATCGCTATATTTTTCTTGATATAGCGATGTGGGAGTCCTGCTCAGTGGGCAAGGCTCCGGGCGCAGGCTGCGCAGCAGCAGATCGGCCTGGGCCAGGGTGCAGGCGCGGGTCGGCTTGATCTGCCCCGAGCTGCCGGGGGCCATGCCGAAGCGGAAGGTCGCCAGGGACGTCGACCAGAGGAACAGCAGCAGATGCTCCGGCGCGGTGCGCACGATCAGCCCGCGTTCCATCCACTGCGCCAGGCAGGTCAGGGTCTGTCGGGCACTCTGCTGCAGCAGTTCGGCGCGCTCGTCCGGCAATTGCCGGGCACCGTGCAACATCTCCTTGAGCCAGACCCTCACGGCGCCGGGATGGCGCCGCGCCACTTCGGCCTTGGCCTTGAAATAGCGGGGCAGGGCCTGTTCGGGGTGAGCGTCCGGCGCCAGGCTGCGCGCGGCACGCAGCAGCGGCTCCATCACCAGGTCGAGCACAGCCGTGTAGAGCAGCCGCTTGTTGCGAAAGTAATAGAACACATTGGCCCGGGGCAGGCCGGCGCGGGCGGCGATATCGTCGACCCGGGCGGCGGCGAAGCCGTGGCGGGCGAACTCTTCGCTGGCGGCGGCGAGGATCAGTTGCAGGTTGCGGTCACGGATACTGGGCATGGCAAACACGTACTTCTGAATCGATATGTTCAAAAGTATATAGCGATAGCGGGTTTGCCGACAGCTGGGCAGATTCAGCTATGCCATCTGAATCAGCAGGCCGCTCGCCAGGCGCGGATCTGTTCCAGCGTGGCGGTGGCGCCGCCGCAGACGATCACCAGCACATTGCCGTAGGCGGCCACGGCCTCGGGGCGTTCGAGCAGGGCCAGCGCGGCGCCGCAGGCCGGTTCCACCAGCAGGCGATGATCGCGCAGCAGCCGTTCGCAGGCATCGAGCGCCTCGCCATCACTGACCAGGTGGCTGAGCACCGGCTGCTGGCGAGTGCAGGCCAGCGCCTGCTCGGCGACCCGCTTGGCGCCCAGCGAAGTGGCCACCGAGGCGATACGCGGCAGTTCCACGGTATGCCCGGCGGCCATGGCGGCGTGCAGCGACGCCGCGCCGTCGGTTTCTACCGCCAGCACCGGCACGTCGTGCCAGCCGTTGCGCTGCAGGCCCTCGACCACGCCACGGAGCAGACCGCCGCCGCCGACCGAAAGCACCACTGCATCAGGCTTGAAACCAGCGGCGGCGACCTCGTCGATCATGCTGGCGTGGCCGGTCCACAGCAGTGGGTCGTCGAACGGGTGGATAAAGGCGTCGTCTGCGCCGACCAGGGTCTGGGCGTGCTCATTGGCTTCCTGCCAGGAACTGCCGCGCACGACCACGCTGGCGTCTTCCAGGCGCAGCAGTTCCCTGGCCCGTTCGGTGGTGGTCTCGGGCACCACCACGGTCACCGGCACGCCGAGCTTGCGGCCGGCATAGGCCACCGCCAGCCCGGCATTGCCACCGGATGACGAGACGAAATGCCGGGCACCTCGGGCATGGTGGACCTCGCAAGCATGGCCGACGCCGCGCAGCTTGAACGAGCCGCACGGTTGCAGGGCTTCGAGCTTGAGCCACACCGGGCGGCCGGCGCTCAGGGACAGCGGGCGGGATTCGATTAGCGGGGTAGAAATATGCAGCGGCATGATGGGCTCCGGGTTCAGTCGCGGGCAGCCGTGGCGGGCTCGCCGCGCAGCTGCTCCAGGTAGTTGTAGACGGTGTAGCGGGTCACGCCGAGGGCCTCGGCGGCCTTCTCCACGCCACCCTTGACGATGAACAGGCCGCGCTCCTGCATGATGCGCACGGCCTCGACCTTGGCCTGCTTGTTCATCCGCCCCTGGCCGCTGCGTTGCAGCGCGGCCTGGATGATCCCGGCCATCAGCGCGGTCATGTCGGCCGCCTCGTCGACCGCCGTCAGCGTGGCGCCCAGTGGCTGGAAGTGCTGTAGAAAGGCCATGGCCGCGTCCAGGCCGGTGACGTCGGTGTTTACGCACAGGCTGGCGAAGGGTTGGCCGTCGCGGTCGCGGAAGATTGCCGTGGCGCTGCGCAGGCTGCGGCCCTTGAGGGTGGTGGGGTAGTCGGGCAGCACCACCGGTGCACAACCCTGTTGGTCGACCGAGGCCTGCATCAGCGCCTTGAAGCCCTGGTCCTGCTCGGGGGCGGCGAGAATCGGACTGCCGACCCGGCGGCCGGAGAGATGGCCGTTGACGATCGCCACTACCGAGCGCTCCGGGTGCTCGAGGTTATGTAGAAGGATTTCGACGTTGCGTGGGACGACACTGCCCAGGGCCTGCAGGGTGGCCTGGAGGACAGTCAGGGTGAGTTGGCGTTCTTGGGAAGGCGTCATGGCGGCATCGCATTATCAACAGTTAGTTGATTTTTGCATGCCTTGTGGAAATATTCCACTGGGGTAGAAAGCATCGCGGGGCAAGCCCGCTCCCACGCAATTGTGCGTTTGGGAGCGGGATTGCCCCGCGATGCCTATCGATCAGGCCAGCTTTGGCGTGCGCGGCGGGATCATGCGACGCGAGCCGGTCGACTCGAAGGCGGCAGCAAATTTCAACAGATTGTTGTCACTGTACGCCTTGCCGGCGAAGGTCAGCCCCACCGGCATGCCGATATCGGCCATCACGCCCATCGGCACGGTCACGGTCGGCACGCCCAGATGGCGGATCGCCAGGTTGCCGTTGGCCACCCAGATACCGTTACTCCAGGCGATGTCCGCCGATTCGGGGTTCACATCGGCGTCGGCAGGGCCGACGTCGGCCACGGTGGGGAACAGCACCGCGTCCAGGCCCTGGGCGTCCATCCAGTCTTCCAGGTCGAGCTTGCGGGTAGCTTCCAGGCCGCGCAGACCGTCGGGCACGGTGGCGATCTGGTCCCAGGTCTTCAGGCCGCGCTTGGCCATGTTGACGTATTCGTCCATACCGGCGGCCAGGTCGTCCTCACGGTTGGGCAGAGTGCCCGGGTCGTGGGGGAAGATCTGCGGGCCGTCGACATCGGCCAGGCGGTTGAGCTTGGGATCATCGTTGGCGCGCAGGAAATCGTCGAAGGCCCAGCCGGACAGTTCCCACAGTTCGTCATGCAGGAACTCCTTGCTGACGATGCCACGGGTGAACACGGTCGGCGCGCCGGGGCGATCGCCTTCGCAGTTGGAGACCAGCGGGAAGTCGGTCTCGACCACTTCTGCGCCGGCCGCTTCCAGGGCCAGGCGGGCCTGCTTCCACAGTTCGATCACGCTGGCGCGGGTGTTGATGCGCTGACCGGTCGGGCCACCGATGCCGGGTTTCTCCGAGGTGCCGGCGTCGGCGTCGGCGTTGATGTACATGCGTGGCACGGCGAATCGCTTGCCCTTGAGCGACTCGGCGCTCACGGCCAGGTCCAGGTACGACTGCGGGCGCACGCTGGAGGCGGCCGGGATCGGCACCCATGGCTGCAGGCGCCACAGGTCGCCGCGGGTGTCGGCGTCGTCGGCCACCACCACGTCGAGGATCTCCAGCAGGTCGGCCATGGTCCGGGCGTAGGGCACGACCACGTCCATGGTCGGTGTCAGCGGCCAGTTGCCACGCACCGAGATCACCCCGCGCGACGGGGTGTAGGCGCACAGGCCATTGTTCGAGGCCGGGCCACGGCCACTGGACCAGGTTTCCTCGGCCAGGCCGAAGGCGCTGTAGCTGGCGGCGGTGGCGGTGCCGGCGCCGTTGGACGAGCCGGAGGCGAAGGGCGCGGTCAGGTAGGCGGCGTTGTACGGGCTCTCGGCGCGGCCGTAGACGCCGCGCTGCATGCCGCCGTTGGCCATGGGCGGCATGTTGGTCTTGCCCAGGCAGATGGCGCCGCCGGCGCGCAGGCGCTCGACGGTGAAGGCGTCGCGCTGGGCGACCAGGTCCTTGAACGCCGGGCTGCCGGAGGCGGCGGTCAGGCCCTTGACCAGGTAGCTGTCCTTGGCGGTGTAGGGAATGCCGTCCAGCGGGCCGAGGGTTTCGCCACGGGCGCGGCGGGCGTCGGAGGCTTCGGCCTCCTTGAGCGCTTCAGGGTTGCGGACGACCACGGCATTGAGTGCAGTGGCGGTGTCCTTGCCATCGTAGGCGTCGATGCGCGCCAGGTAGGCCTTGACCAGCTCGACGGCGGTCGTGCGGCCGGACTCGAGCGCGTCGCGCAGCTCGGCAATGGAAACCTCGGTTACCTCGATCATGCTGTCACCACAGTTGTGCAGGTGGAAAAATCATGGCGGCGAGTGTAGCAAGAAGGTCTCACTGGGCGCAGGCATGCAGCGGGGAAATGCTTCGTTGCAGCGCGGCATTGCGGCGCTGGGCGGCAGGGGGTGAAAGACGTGGGAGCTTGCCTGTGCGGGCAGCACAAGACAGAGGCTCCCACCGGGATGGCCGGTGTATCAGATCGACCGCTTCACTTCGATTTTTGCTGCAACGCCACGAAGCTGCGACGCATGTCGCTGGCCCAGCCATCGAGCACCGGCTTGACGTCGTTCAGGGTCAGTTGCGTGCTGTCGTTCTCCAACTCCTTGCCGCTGCCCTTGCGCACCACCTGGGCCAGCACGTTCTGGTTGCCGCCATCGAGGAAGGCAGCTTCCACGGCGATGTCCACGGCCTGGTCGCGGCCGCCGGCGGCGGTGTTGACCGCTGCTGCGACCAGGGCGATGGGAATCACCTCGTAGGGCTTGAGGCCTTCGGTGCTGGTGGACACCGCGGTGATCGCCGGGCGCACCACGATGGTGTTGGGGCCGGGTTCCTTGACCAGGGTGAGCACGCTGCCCAGCTCACGGCGCATCGCTTCGTTGAAGTAGCGGGTGATCTCCTGCAGGGTCTGCGCCGAGATCACGTTGGTCGGCTGCGGCTTGGGATAGAACTGGCTCGGTTCGATGAACACCTTGGTGTACTGGCTGGCCTTGACGTCCGGGTCGATCCAGCGCATCACCGGCGTGCCGGAGATGCTCTCGGCGGGTTTCAGGCGGCTGTAGTCCTTGAGAAAGCCGGAATAGTCCTTGGGATCGACTCGGTTGCTGGAGCAGGCAACCAGGGCCAGCAGGGCAGCGCACAACAGGGTGGTGCGAGGCAGGTGCTTCATGATGACGAGGTCCATGAGGGAAGTGGCCAGAACAACGCTAGCAGGTGGTTGGCTGAAGGCCAGCGGTCAGGTGTTGACGGATGCCATTTCCTACGGCGCAGTCTGAGTGCGCCGACTATCCATTGGTCTTCGAAGCTGGAAAAGTATGCCCTTTACGGGTATGTTTCGGAGTGTCGGCCATGGATGTCTACAAGCGAAGGGAGTTTGCCCGCTGGCAACTCAAGGAGTGCGTACCGGACCACCTGCTTTGCCGGGCTGTTCTGGAGATGCAGAGTGGGCTGGTTGACGCGAGCCTTGGTGGCTTGCTGTTCAAGAAACGTGTTGCGGGCCTGTGCAGCGGCAAGCGGGGAGGCTACCGAACACTGCTGTCGGCTCGCATCGGCAATCGCTACGTGTTCCTTCATGGGTTCGCCAAGAGCGACATGGCCAATGTCACGGCGGCCGAGCAGAAAGCGCTTCAGTTCGCCGGCAGGGTCTTTCTGGAATTGTCACCCCACGCTCTGGCCAAGGCATTGGGCTGTGGCGTATTGATGGAGGTCCACTGTGACCAGCAAGCTCATTGAATCACTGCGAGTCGACCTCTCGGACCTCGAGCAGGCAGGCGCCGTCGGCAAGGTCACGTTGCGCGACTTTGAGGCGATCTGCCCGGCCCCGGTGCGGGCATTCAGCGCCCAGGACATTCGCCACCTGCGCGAAGCGCTGAACTTCAGCCAACCGGTATTCGCCCTCCACCTGCACACCAGCGCATCGACGGTGCGCAAGTGGGAGCAGGGCGAAACACGCCCGGCCGGGCCTGCCTTGAAACTACTGAACATCATTGCCGACAAGGGGCTGCAGGCCATCCTCTGAAGCAGGGTTGTCAGCCCAGCGCCTCGCGCAACCGGTACCACAGCATCCCCAGCGCCAGCAGCGGCGAGCGCAGCGCCTTGCCGCCGGGGAAGGTCAGGTGCGGCACCGCGCTGAACACATCGAAGCCCTGGCTGTGCTCGGTGGCGATGGCCTCGGCGAGCAGCTTCGCGGTCCAGTGGGTAACGTTCAGGCCATGCCCGGAGTAGCCCTGGGCATAGAACACGTTGGGGTGCTTGCCGAGGCGGCCGACCTGAGGGAAACGGTTGGCGGTGATGCCGATCATGCCGCCCCACTGGTAGTCCAGGCGCACCTCGGCCAGTTGCGGGAACACCTTGAGCACCTTGGGCCGCATGTAGGCGCCGATATCCTTGGGGTCGCGGCCGGAATAGTGGCAGGCGCCGCCGAACAGCAGGCGGCGGTCGGCGGTCAGGCGGTAGTAGTCCAGCCCCACCTTCTGGTCGCACAGTGCCATGTTCTGCGGGATCAGCGTGCGCGCCAGGGCCTCGGGCAAGGGCTCGGTGGCCACCACGTAGCTGCCGGCCGGCAGCACCTTGCCGCACAAGCGCGGCTCCAGTTCGTCGAGGTGGGCGTTGCAGCCCAGTATCAGGCTTTGAGCGCGTACCTTGCCCCGGGCAGTGTGCAGGGTCACCGTGCTGCCATGTTCGATGCGCAGCACCGGACTTTGCTCGAAGATCTGCACGCCCAGGCCGTGGGCGGCGCGGGCTTCGCCCTGGACCAGGTCGAGCGGGTGCAGGTGACCCGAGCCCATGTCCACCAGGCCGCCGGCGTACAGGTCGCTGGCGACGATCTCGTGCATGTGTTCGGGGTTGACCAGGCGGGTCTCGTGGCGATAGCCCAGTTCAGCCAGGTCGCGCTGCTCGTCTTCGAAGGCGGCGAATTGGGCGGGGGTGTTGGCCAACTCGCAAAAGCCCCAGCGCAGGTCGCATTCGATGCCGTATTGCTCGATGCGATTGGCCACCAGGGCCACCGAATCGATGCCGGCCTGCTTGAGGTAGCGCACGCCGTCCTGGCCGACATGGCGGGCAAAGCCGCAGACGTCATGGCCGATGCCGCGGATCAGCTGGCCGCCGTTGCGCCCGCTGGCGCCCCAGCCGATGCGGCGGGCTTCCAGCAGGATCACCGAGAGGCCGCGCTCGGCCAGTTCCAGGGCGGCGTTGACCCCGGTCAGGCCGCCGCCGACCACGCAGACATCGGCCTGCAAGTCCTGGTTGAGCGCAGGGTAGGTGGCCGCCTGGCGCGCCGAGGCGGCGTAGTAGGAGGCGGTGTGTTCGTTCATCTGTGGCATGGGTGGGCTCGGCTCAGCGGTTGGACTTGATCTTGCTCCAGGAGCGGGTCATCTGCCGCAGGATCCCGGGGCTCTGCATGGTCGAGACATACAGGTTGTCCAGCACGTCCTGGGGCGGGTAGATCTCGGGGTTGTTCACCAGCGCCGGGTCCATGTCGGCCTTGGCATCCGGGTTGGCGTTGGCATAGCCGACCGTGGCGCTGACCTTGGCGATCACCTTGGGGTCGAGCAGGTAGTTGATGAAGGCCAGGGCCTGCTCGGGGTTCTTGGCGTCCTTGGGGATGGCCAGCAGGTCGAACCACAGGTTGCTGCCTTCCTTGGGAATGCTGTAGGCGACCTTGACGCCATTGCCGGCCTCCTCGGCGCGGTGGGCGGCCTGCAGCACATCGCCGGAATAGCCGAAGGCGATGCAGACGTCGCCGTTGGCCAGGTCCGAGACGTACTTGGAGGAGTGGAAGTAAGTGATGTAGGGGCGCAGCTCCAGCAGGCGGGCCTCGGCCTTGCGGTAGTCGTCGGCCTTCTCGCTGCGCGGGTTCATGCCCAGGTAGTTGAGCATGGCCGGGAACAGCTCGTCCGGCGAGTCCATGAATGCCACGCCGCACTGCTTGAGCTTCTTCAGGTTCTCGGCTTCGAACAGCACCGCCCAGGAATCGATCTTGTCGATGCCCAGCACCGCCTTGACCTTGTCGACGTTGTAGCCGATGCCGTTGGTGCCCCAGAGGTACGGCACGGCGTACTGGTTGCCTGGGTCGTTCTGCTCCAGCTGCTTGAGCAGTTGCGGGTCCAGGTGTCGCCAGTTCGGCAGCTTGCTGCGGTCCAGCGGCAGGAACGCGCCGGCCTGGGCCTGGCGCGCGAGGAAATGGTTGGAGGGCACGACCACGTCGTAGCCGGTGCGCCCGGCCAGCAGCTTACCCTCCAGGGTCTCGTTGGAGTCGAACACGTCATAGACCACCTTGATCCCGCTGCTGGCCTGGAAGTCGGCCAGGGTGGTGTCACCGATGTAGTCGGTCCAGTTGTACACGCTCACCGTCGGCTGGGCCTGGACGGCGGCGCCGAACAGCAGAGCGAAGGTTGCGGGGATCAAAGCTTGCGGATGACGCATGTCGACACCTCGTTGGTCTTGTTCTTCGAATTCGGTGGTGTAGGGGCTGCTGCGCAGCCCATTCGTGGCACAAGGCCGCTCCTACTGAACGCGCGCAGCCCCTGTAGGAGCGGCCTTGTGCCGCGAAAGGGGCGCAAAGCGCCCCCGAGGGGGCTTAAACGCTCAGCAACAGGAACTCCCGCTCCCACGAGCTGATCACCCGCTTGAAGTTCTCATGCTCGGCACGCTTGACCGCGACATAGCCCTGGACGAACTGCTGGCCCAGGTACTGCTGGACCTTTTCGCAGTCTTCCATGTGCTGCAGCGCATCTTCGATGGTGATCGGCAGGCGCAGGTTGCGTCGTTCGTAGGCACGGCCTTGCACCGGGGCGCTGGGCTCGATTTTCTCGACCATGCCGATATAGCCACACAACAGGCTCGCGGCGATGGCCAGGTAGGGGTTGGCGTCGGCGCCCGGCAGGCGGTTCTCCACGCGCATCGCCTCGGGGCTGGAAGTCGGCACGCGCAACCCGGCGGTGCGGTTTTCCTCGCCCCACTCGACGTTCACCGGCGCCGAGGTGTCGGGCAGGAAGCGACGGAACGAGTTGACGTTCGGCGCGAACATCGGCAGCAACTTGGGGATGTACTTCTGCAGGCCGCCGATATGGTGCAGGAACAGCTCGCTCATGCTGCCGTCCTCATTGGCGAAGATCGGCTTGCCGGTGGCGATGTCGACCACGCTCTGGTGCAGGTGCATGGCGCTGCCCGGCTCGTCGGTGATCGGCTTGGCCATGAAGGTGGCGGTGACGTTGTGCTTGAGCGCCGCCTCGCGCAGGGTGCGCTTGAACACGGTGATCTGGTCGGCCAGGTCCAGGGCGTCGCCGTGACGGAAGTTGATTTCCATCTGTGCCGGGCCGTCCTCGTGGATCAGCGTGTCCAGGTCCAGGCCCTGGATCTCGCACCAGTCGTAGACGTCCTCGAACAACGGGTCGAATTCGTTGGCGGCGTCGATGGAGAACGACTGACGGCCACTCTCGGCGCGGCCGGAACGGCCCAGTGGCACCTGCAAGGGCAGGTCCGGGTCTTCGCAGCGTTGGGTCAGGTAGAACTCCATCTCCGGCGCGACGATCGGTTGCCAGCCCTTGTCGGCATAGAGCTTCAGAACCTTCTTCAGCACGTTGCGCGGCGACAGCTCGATGGGGTTGCCCTGCTTGTCGAAGGTGTCGTGGATGACGATCGCGGTCGGTTCGATGGCCCAGGGGATCTGGTACACCGCCGTGGGGTCGGGGCGGCAGACCATGTCGATGTCGGCGGCGTCGAGCAGGCTGTAGTAGATGTCGTCATCGACGTAGTCGCCGGTGACGGTCTGCAGCAGCACGCTCTCGGGCAGGCGCATGCCGCGCTCGTGGAGGAACTTGGCGGTCGGGGCGATCTTGCCACGGGCGATGCCGGTCAGGTCGCTGATCACGCATTCGACTTCGGTGATCCGGTGTTCTTTCAGCCAGGTGGACAGCTGATCGAAGGGGGCGTTCATACAAACCTCTTGGTTGGGTAGTTGTGGTGGGACGCAAGGCGTTCATCGCCGCAGGGCACTTCCCACAGGTGACGCTGAGGACTATCTTGGTCGCTGCCCCCCGGGGTGATCTATCCACTTTCTCCGGCAATCAATGCACCAAAAGAGTGCAACTAGGACAGCGCGTGACAACGCCAACCGCCTTGCAGGTCCAGGACTTCCGTACCACCGATGTGACCGAACAGACCCGCGCCACCCCAGGCTGGCAGCAGCAGTACCGGCAGATGTCCCCCGGGCATTTCAACGGCCAGCTGCGCTGGCTGGGCCTCGACGGTGTCGAGGTGTACGAGGAGCGCCTGAACACTCGGGTCGAGCAGTTCTTCCGCGCCCCCAGCGGCGCCCTGGCGTTCTGCTTCGACCGCAGCGAGAACAGCCTCTACCTGCTCAACGAAGACAGCCGCAACATCTGGATCACCCCGGAGAACTACCAGGAAGTGGCGGTGGTGTTCGAGCAGCCGTTCCTGGCCAGCCACGGCCTCGACCTGGAGTGCCTGCGCGGTCTGTTCATGGTGCCGCTGACCTGCCAGCAGAACGCGCTGTTCGGCAACTGGCTGAGCGCCACCTTGACCCGCCTGGGCCAGGCCGACTGCCCGCTGGAGGGCAGGGCGCTGGCCGAGCAATTACTGGAAGACTGCCTGTTCATCCTCGACAACGCCGGTCAGCGCCTGCAGGGCGAGGCGCTGGGCCGGCGCGACGAGGAGCGGGCGATCATGCGCCGGGTCAGCGAATGGGCCGCCGATTGCCCCGACGAAACCCTCAACCTGGTGGAGCTGGCCAAGGTCGCCGGGGTTTCCGTGCGTCAGTTGCAGCAAGCCTTCAAAGGCTTCACCAACCTGCCGCCGGCGCACTGGTTGCGCCTGCGGCGGCTGAATGGCGCGCGGCGCGACCTGCTGGCAGGCGACGCGACCGTGGCCGAGGTGGCCATGCGCTGGTCGTTCTGGCATTTGGGGCGGTTTTCCGAAAGCTATCGCCAGCTGTTCCGCGAGCTGCCCAGCGAGACGCTCAGGCGAGGCCGGGGAAACTAGGACGGTGCGGCAAAACTTGCTAGGGTGCCCGCCGAACTCCCTGGGAGCATCGGCATGGAGACCGAGCGGGCACCGCGTTTCACCTACCAGAAAGTCCACCGCTACCTGAGCGACTGGCTCGACGCCCGCGCGCCGGAGCTGGAGCATCGGTTGCCCTCGCTGCGCGATGTCGCCCGGTATCTGCAGGTCTCGCTGTCGACCAGCAAGCAGGCGTTCGCCATGCTGGAGGCCCAAGGGCGTATCCAGGCCCGGCCCAAGGTTGGCTACTTCAGCGTGGCCCAGACCTCGGTCGGGCAATTGCCGTCTTCGCTGAGCCTGATCGACCGCCTGTACGCCAATGCCCGGCAGCCAGGCATGCTGGCCCTTAGCAGCGACTCGCCGACCATGCTCGCCTCACTCGAAGGGCCGCTGTTGACCGTCGAGCGTGAGCTGCTACGCCAGTTGCCCCGTGCCGAGGCGCCGCCGTTTTCGCCCTTTGGCGAGCCGGCGCTGCGCGAGGCCCTGGCCCGTTGCTACAGCCGTAGCGTGGATGATCACTGGCAGGCCGACCAGGTGTTCATCGGCGCCGACTGGCGAAGTGTGTTCGAACTGGCCGTGCGCACGCTCTTGCCACCGGGCGCCTGGGTACTGGTCGAGTCGCCTTGCTCCTGGCTTGTCCTGCGCTTGCTGCAAGCGGCGGGGCTGAACATTGTCGAGGCGCCACTCGGCGCGGGCGGCCGTTTCGATCTGGAGGCGATGGCGCGGCTGCTGGCAGAGAAGCCCGTGCAGGCGGCGGTGCTGTCATCGACTGTGAACATTCCTCAGGGCGGCGTGATGCCGCTCGAGGACAAGCAGCGTTTGTGCGCGCTGCTGGCCGACCATCAGGTGTGGCTGTTTGAAAATGACAGCTACGGCGCGTTGTGCGACGACCTGGGATGCTCACGCTATCGGGAACATGCCGATCCTCAGCGCCTGTTGGTGCTGGCCGGTTTCGACAAGTGCATCGGCCCCGAGGCGCCGTTCGGCTACCTGCTGTGCCGTGGCGCTGCGGGTAGCCTGGTGGCGGCCTTCCTGGCCCAGGGCTTTCGCCTGCCCAGCTATCGTCAGCAGGCCGTGGCCCGCCTGCTGGTGTCCGGGCGCCTGGCGCGGCACCAGGCGCAACTGGCGCGACTCCTGGCGCACAGCCGACAACGCATGGCGCGGTTACTGCAGCGCCATGCCGCCGATTGCCTGCGCCTGACGATGCCGGTGGCGGGCGCCACCTTCTGGTTGCAGGCAACCCGCCCCGTGGACATGCAGGCCATCTGCGAGCAGTTGCTGGGGCAGGGCATCGTCATCGTGCCGGGCACGGTGTTCAGCCAGGCCGGACACTGGCGCGACCATCTGCGCCTGAGTTTCACCGTCGACTGGCAGCAGGATATCGAGGGTGCGCTGGTATTGCTGGCCCAGGCGATACGTCGGGCGCCTCAGCAGCCGTAGCAATGCTCGCGTTCGGGGAACTCGCCCTGGCGCACTTCGTTGGCGTAGCGGGCGCAGGCGACCCGGATCACCGCCGCCACGTCGGCATACTGCTTGACGAACCTCGGCTTGCGCGGCCCGCCCAGCCCCAGCAGGTCCTCGGTCACCAGAATCTGGCCATCGCAGGCCGGGGAGGCGCCGATGCCGATGCACGGCTGCCGGCTTTCCTCGCTGATACGCCGGGCCAACGGCTCGGCCACGCCTTCGAGCAGCAGGCTGAAGGCGCCGGCGCCCAGGTTGGCGCGGGCGTCCTCATGGAGGGTCGCGGCGCTGTGCTCGGTAAGCCCTTGGGCCTTGTAACCGCCCATGATATTGACGAATTGCGGCATCAGGCCGACATGGGCCATGACCGGGATGCCCCGATCGACCAGAAAGGCCACGGTGGAGGCCAACGTCCGGTTGCTCTCCAGCTTCACGGCGTCGCAGCCGGTAGCGGACAGGACCTGGGCACAGTTGCGCAAGGCCTGCTCGGGGGATTCCTGATAGCTGCCGAACGGCATGTCGGCAATCACGCAGGCATGCTGGGTGCAGTCGACCACGGCGCGGGTGTGGCTGATGGTCTCTTCCAGGCGCATGGCCAGGGTGGAGCGCCTGCCGTAGGCGACCATGGCGGTAGAATCGCCCACCAGGATGAAATCCACCAAGGGATCGATCAGGCGCGCGATCGGGGTGCTGTAGGCGGTGAGGGCGACGATCTTCTGCCGGCCCTTCATGGCGGCAAGATCAGGAACGGTCAGGCGCTGGCTGCTGGTTTGGGTGCTCATCGGTACCTCCGGAGTGCTGGGGAGGTGCTCGATTATTCGTTCGCGTGGCGCGGATTCAAGATACAGACTCGGGCTGATTTGCAGCCCAGCCCTGTGTAGGAGCGGCCTTGCGTCGCGAACGGGCCGCAGAGCGGCCCTGGTGATCTGTCTTGTGGCGCAGACCCTGGGGGCGCTACGCGCCCCGTTCGCGGCACAAGGCCGCTCCTACACAGGGATGGCGCAGGGTTTGAGCCAGTGGATCAGTTGCGATCCAGCCACACCGTCTGGGCGTTGGTGAACTCGCGCACGCCGAAGTGCGACAGTTCACGGCCGAACCCGCTCTTCTTCACGCCGCCGAACGCCACGCGGGGGTCGGAGGCGCAGTAGCCGTTGATGAACACGCCGCCAGTGTCCAAGGCTGTGGTCATGCGCTCGGCCAAGGCATAGTCGGCGGTGTAGATCGTCGCGGCCAGGCCGAACTCGCTGTCGTTGGCCAGCTCCACCGCGTGCTCAGCATCGCGGGCGCTGATGATCGCCGCTACCGGGCCGAACAGCTCCTGCTTGAAGGCGGTCATGTCCGGGGTGACGTTGGCGAACACCGTCGGCGCGTAGAAGTTGCCCACGCCTTCGATCTTGCTGCCGCCCAGCAGCAGGGTGGCGCCTTCGGCCAGGGTCGCCTGGACCTGGCCGTCGAGCTCATCGCGCAGGTCGTAGCGCGCCATCGGACCGATATAGGTGGCGTCGTCCAGCGGGTTGCCCACGGTCAGCGCACGGGTGGCCGCGACGAACTTCTCGGTGAACGCCTCGACGATGCTTTGCTCGACGATCAGGCGCTTGGCGGCGGCGCAGACCTGCCCGGTGTTCTGGTAACGGCCGATCACGGCGGCCTTGACTGCGGCATCGAGGTCGGCGTCGGCCAGCACGATGAACGGGTCGGAACCGCCCAGTTCGAGCACGCACTTCTTCAGCGCGGCGCCGGCCTGCGCGCCGATGGCCATGCCGGCGCGCACGCTGCCGGTAAGGGTGATGGCGGCGATGCGCGGGTCGTTGATGGCCCGGGTGACGCCTTCGGGGGTGACGTTGAGCACCTCGAACACGCCTTCAGGCAGGCCGGCGCGCTTGAACAGGTCGGCCAGCAGGTAGGCGCTGCCCATCACATTGGGCGCGTGCTTGAGCACATAGGTGTTGCCCGCCAGCAGTGCCGGTACCGCGCCGCGCAGCACCTGCCAGATTGGGAAGTTCCACGGCATCACGGCGAGAATCGGGCCCAGCGGGCGGTATTCGATGCGGGCCTTTTCAATCTGGGTCGGCTCTGGCGCCAGCATGGCCGGGCCGTGTTCGGCGTACCACTGGCACAGGCCGACACACTTGCTGACCTCGCCGCGGGCCTGGCTGATCGGCTTGCCGATTTCGCGGGCGATCATCTGGGCGAAGGCCTCGGCGTTGGCCTGCAGGGCCTGCCCGAGCGCGACCAGGTACTCGCTGCGCTGACCCAGCGACACGTTGCGCCACTGGTTGTAGCCCGCCTTGGCGCGTTGCAGCGCCGCGTCCAGTGCGGCGTCGGTGTCGAAGGCGTAGTGGCCAATCCGTTCGCCGCTGTAGGGGTCGACGGAGATGGCGTGGGTCAGGCTGCTGATCTCGCTCATGGCAGGACTCTCATTGTTTTGATCGGGTGAGCCCAGACTAGGGGTAGCGTGCTTTAATGAAAACTGAATAATAATGAGTGAAACATTCACGTTTGGAGAATGATCGTGGACCTGGTGCAACTCGAGATGTTCAAGGCCGTGGCCGAGCACGGCAGCATCAGCGCCGCCGCCCAGCAGATCCATCGGGTGCCGTCGAACCTGACCACTCGCATCAAGCAGCTGGAGGAAGACCTGGGCGTCGAGCTGTTCATCCGCGAGAAAAGCCGCCTGCGCCTGTCGCCGGCCGGCTGGAACTTCCTCGAGTACACCCGGCGCATCCTCGACCTGGTGCACGAGGCGCGGCTGACCGTGGCGGGCGAGGATCCCCAGGGGACCTTCGCCCTGGGGTCGCTGGAAAGCACGGCGGCGGTGCGCATCCCGGCCTTGCTGGCGGCCTACAACCAGCGCTATCCCAAGGTCGACCTGGACCTCTCCACCGGCCCGTCGGGGACCATGCTCGAAGGCGTGCTGTCCGGGCGCCTGGTGGCGGCCTTCGTCGATGGCCCGGTGCTGCACCCGACGCTCGAGGGCATGCCGGTGTTCGAGGAGGAGATGATGGTCATTGCACCGCTCAACCACTCACCGGTCACCCGCGCCCGCGATGTCAACGGTTCGAGCATCTACGCGTTCCGCGCCAACTGCTCGTACCGCCACCATTTCGAGAGCTGGTTCGTCCATGACCAGGCGGTGCCGGGCAAGATCCACGAGATGGAGTCGTACCACGGCATGCTTGCCTGCGTCAGTGCCGGGGCTGGCCTGGCAATGATGCCACGCAGCATGCTCGACAACATGCCGGGGTGCAGCACGGTCAGCGCCTGGCCGATGGCCGAGGACTTCCGCTACCTGAAGACCTGGCTGGTGTGGCGGCGGGGCACGGTGTCGCGCAGCCTGAGCATGTTCATCAAGCTGCTGGAGGAGCGTCGTGAGCTGCCCACGTCCTGAAAGGTGACGTCATGCGGACTAACGGTGTGCCGGGATGCGAACCCCGGCCTCGGAAAAGCCTCAAAACTGTGTAGACCATCCCCCATGCGGGAGGAATGCACCATGCGTACCCATCATTACGGCCTGTGCGCGGCGCTGTTGCTGGTGCTGGCCATGCCCTGGACTTTGGCGGCGGCCGCCGACCTGAACGCGCCGATCGATCCGCAGGGCGTGCAACTGCAGCCCCAGGAGCAGAACGGCATTCGCTACTTGCAGGGTGGTATCGGCCAGGACGAGGCCAATGCTCTGCGCCGGACGCCCGGCTATGACCTGCATATCACCCTGTCGACCGGTGCGGACGGCAAGTTCCAGAGCGGCGCCGCGCTGGACATCCAGTCAGTCCAGGGCCAATCGGTGCTGGCGTTGCAGGACGTCGGGCCGCTGATCTTCGTGCAGTTGCCTCCAGGGCACTACCGGGTGATCGGCAATGCCGATGGCCGGACCGTGCAACAGCAGGTAACGGTGGACGGCAAGGCGCCGGCGCGGGTCGATCTCAACTGGCGCTGAGGAACGCGATCGCGGGGCAAGCCCGCTCCCAAGAGGGCGGTAGAGGGGCGCCATGCATCTTCAGGACTGTCTGCAGGCCTTGGATGAGGTGGGTTACACCTTAATCCCCGAGGTGCTCGATCCCTTGCAGGTCGCCCTGTTGCGCAGCGCCATCGACGACCTGCAGCCGATCCATTGGGACTACCAGGGCCTGCTGGAGCACTACAAGTGCGTCTTCAACCGCGATCCGCTGTGGCTGCCGTTTCTCGACCTGCCGGCGCTGATTGAACTGGCCGAGGCGGCACTGGGCAGCGATTGCCACATCATCGGCCAGACTGCCTGGCGCAGTCACCCCGGCTATCCGGGCATGGGCCTGCACCTCGATCACCTGCCATTCGAGCTGCCAGGCAATGCGGGTTTCACGCTGCCCGTGCAGATCCTCACGGCGCAGCTATACCTCTGCGATATCGACGATGCGATAGGACCGACCTGGATCGTGCCCGGCAGCCATCGCGCCGGGCGGCGCCCCGGCGAGGGCGAACAGGCCTGGCAAGGGCAAGACGCGGTGGCGGTGCTCTGTCGGGCCGGCGATGCGCTGATATTTCGCAGCGATGCCTGGCATGGCGGCGGCACCAACCGCAGCGTCGGACAGGTGCGCGACATGCTCCAGGTGCACTACGGTCGGCGCATGGTGGCGCAGAAGTTCTCGCCCTACCTGCACTGGCAGTTCAACCCGCAGGTGCTGGCCCAGGCCACGCCCCGCCAGCGCCGGCTGCTGGGCGAGCACGAGGAGGCGGAATACGACTGAACCCTTGAATGGAACGCAGTGTCCTTAGCCAATAGTGGCAAATCACTTTTCACTATCGGAATATTCGGACAATAATCGAGGAAGTATTACCACTTGTAACCCGGTTGGATGTGCCGGGTCGCCGGTGCAGAACGAGGGGCGCAGCCCCCACTTGCCCGCAGGCACGCGCCAGGTCGCGGGCCTGCCCGTGAAGACCATCAGGAGAAGTCATTTGATGAAGACCCGTCTCGCCACTACGGTGGCTGCCGCCGTGCTGGCATTCGCAGGCGCCAACCTGGCCCAGGCCGCCCAGATATCCGGTGCCGTGGGCGCCACTGGCCAGGGCGACATGACTTACCGTATCGGGATGTCGTTCGACTGGGACAAGAAATGGCTGGAAAGCAGCACCGGCCACCTGACCGGTTACTGGGACGCGGCCTACACCTACTGGGAAGGTGGCGAGGCCAGCGGCGCCCACTCGCTGTCGTTCAGCCCTGTGTTCGTCTACGAGTTCAGTGGCTTCACCTACACCCCGTTCATCGAGGCCGGTATCGGTCTGGCGGCATTCTCCAAGACCGACGTGGGCGACCAGCGCCTGGGCTCGTCGGTGAACTTTGAGGACCGGATCGGTTTCGGCCTGAAGTTGCCGGCGGAGCAGAAGATCGGCATTCGCGCCATGCACTATTCCAACGCCGGGCTGAAGCAGCCCAACGACGGGATCGAGTCGTACTCGCTGTTCTACAGCAAAGGCTTCTGAACCGGACAAGCCCGCTCCCGCAGCGTGGGAGCGGGCTTTTGTCGTTTAACGCACGGCCTTGATCGCCAGCACATTGCACAGCGGGTGCTCCAGCACATGCGCCGTGGTGCCGCCGAGAAACGCCTGCAAGGCATCGTGCCGGTGGTTGCCCATGACGATCACATCGACCCGGTGGGCGGCGATGTACTGGGTGATCGCCTTGACCGCCGGCCCTTCGAGGAAGTGGCGGCGCTCCAGATCTATCTGGTAGTGGTCGCCCAGGCGGTTGAACGCCGTGCGCTGGGCCGTGCGCACGCTTGTGTCGAAACCGGGCATGGTCACGGTGCCGGCGCCGAAGTCGGCGATATGGGTCCTGGCCGCATCACATACATGCAACAGGTGCAGCTCGGCGTTGCACTGCAGGGCCAGGGCATGGGCGCTGCGGATCACCTGGTCGTCCAGATGCTCGCCGGCGCCATGGCTGTTGAGGTCGACCGCCGCGGCGATCTGTCGGGGCAGGGGCAGGCGGATATCGCTGACCAGGTGCACCGCCACCGGGCTGTCCTTGAGCAATTGCCAGTCCAGCGGCGTGACCAGCAGGCGCTTGAGGATGGGCTCGTGCTGCACGTCCTTGACCAGCAGGTCGCAGCCCAGGCGCTCGACCTGCTCCAGCACGCTGCCCAGCGGGTCGCGGGTCAGCAGCAGTTCGGTGGAGACATCCAGGCCGGCGTTGCGCAGTTGCTCGGCCTCGTCGGCCAGCCACTGGCGGTTGTCCTCGAGCAGGCGCTCGCGCTCGCGGCCGTCGCTCATCAGGCCGAAGGTGTCGACATCGTCGACGAAGACATTGAGGTCCAGCAGGGCCCCGCTGGATTCGGCCAGCGCCGCGGCGCGCTGCAGGGCAGGCGTATGGCGCATCTGCGGACCGAGCATGACCAACAAACGCTTGAACTGGCTCATCTCACACCTCCACGTGTGGCAGCCCCCTGTTCAGTCTAGACCCGCCGCCGGTGAAATCCTGTGGAGCGACGGCGGGTCGTCTTTCAGTGCGGCGCGCGCGGGATGGTCTTGAGCAGGTCTTCCGGGCTGATGTGCCCGACCACCTGGGCCACCGCGCTGCCCGGGGTCGGCAGGTCGATGATGTGGCTCTTCATCTTGCCGATCACGTGCATCTCGCAGGGCTTGCAGTCGAACTTCAGGGTCAGCACTTCATCGCCCTGGATCAGCTGCATCGGCGCCACCTTGGTGCGCACGCCGGTCACGCCCTTGGCCTGCTTGGGGCACAGGTTGAAGGAGAAGCGCAGGCAGTGCTTGGTGATCATCACCGGCACTTCGCCGTGCTCTTCATGGGCCTCGTAGGCAGCGTCGATCAGTTGTACGCCGTGGCGGTGGTAGAAGTCGCGGGCCTTCTGGTTGTAGACGTTGGCCAGGAACGACAGGTGCGACTCGGGGTACACCGGCGGTGGCGTGGTCTCGGCCTTGCGTCCGCCCCGTGGGTGCGCTTTGACCCGTGCCGCAGTCAAAGCCTCGATGGCTTCGCGGCGCAGGGCCTTGAGCTGCGAGTTGGGGATGAAGTACGCCTGCGGCGCATCGAGCTCGATGGCCGTGGCGTGGTACATCGTGGTGCCCAGCTGGCCAAGCAGGTCGTGCAGTTGGTCCAGGGCCTGCTGTGGCTTGTTGGCGGCACCGAACGGCCCGTCGAGGGCCACTTGCACACTGACACCCTCTTCACTGCTGAGGGTGAGCATCAGGCGCTGTTCACGCAGTACCGCATGCCACTCGACACCGACCCGGCGCTCGGCGGAGGTGCGCTGCAGTGCCTGCTGCCAGTTGTGGTCGAGGTTGCGCGACAGCGGGTGGTTGGGGCGCAGCTTGTACAGGCCCTCGGGCATCTCGTTGGGTTCGACGCGGTAGCGGTAGCGCTTCTGGCCGTCTTCCTCGGATTCGCTCTTGAGCTCGGCGATGTTGGCGCGGAAACCCACGACCTCGCGCTTGACCAGCACGTTGAGGCCGTCGCCGTTGGTCAGCGGGACATCGGTGGCCACCAGCAGGTCGCGCTTGCCGACTTTCTCCACCACGCCCACCGGCAGGCCGGTGAAGGTTGGCGAATCGAAGGCGCCGATGTCGATCTTGCGATCGCTGACGAAGTAGTCGGTGCTGCCGCGGTGGAAGGTCTTGTCCGGGTCCGGCACGAAGAAGTGCTCGGTACGGCCGCTGGAGGCGCGGGCCAGTTCAGGGCGGTCCTCGAGGATGGCATCGAGTTCCTTGCGGTAGTGGGCGGTGATGTTCTTCACGTAGCCCACGTCCTTGTAGCGGCCCTCGATCTTGAACGAGCGCACGCCGGCATCGACCAGGTCGCGCAGGTTGGCGGTCTGGTTGTTGTCCTTCATCGACAGCAGGTGTTTCTCGAAAGCCACCACGCGGCCCTGGTCGTCCTTGAGGGTGTACGGCAGGCGGCAGGCCTGGGAGCAGTCGCCGCGGTTGGCGCTGCGCCCGGTCTGGGCGTGGGAAATGTTGCACTGGCCGGAGAAGGCCACGCACAGCGCGCCGTGGATGAAGAACTCGATGGCTGCATCGGTCTCGGCGGCGATGGCGCGGATCTGTTGCAGGTTCAGCTCGCGGGCCAGCACCAGCTGGGAGAAACCGGCCTGGTCGAGGAATTTGGCCCGCTCCAGGGTGCGGATGTCGGTCTGGGTGCTGGCGTGCAGCTCGATCGGCGGGATATCCAGCTCCATCACTCCCAGGTCCTGCACGATCAGCGCATCGACACCGGCGTCGTACAGCTGGTGGATCAGCTTGCGGGCAGGTTCGAGCTCATTGTCGTGGAGGATGGTGTTGATGGTGGTGAATACGCGGGCGTGGTAGCGCCGGGCGAACTCCACCAGCTCGGCAATATCGCTGACCTCGTTGCAGGCGTTGTGGCGCGCGCCGAAGCTCGGGCCGCCGATGTAGATGGCGTCGGCGCCGTGCAGGATCGCCTCGCGGGCGATGCTCACGTCACGGGCAGGGCTGAGCAGTTCCAGGTGATGCTTTGGAAGGGACATGTCGTTATAGGTTCGGGCTGTCACGGTAAGGCGGGCATTGTAGCGGTGAAACGGGGCGGGGGCATCCATAACCGATGAACTCGCCCAAACGGTGGTAGCGGGCCTGGTATTTTTGTCAGTTATGCGTGCGGTGCGGTGGTGATAGCGTCGGGTCCAATATCTTTCTGCGAAAGGTTGTGCGATGACTTCTAGCCGTTTGGCCGTGATCGACCAGCAGCGATCGGTGCTGGGAGGCTCCAGCCTGCCCAGGGCTTACACGCCTTATGGGGCCGTTTCCGATAAGCGTGGTGCTCTGTTGGCCTACTGCGGCCAGCCCCATGACTCGCTGACGGGCCATTATCACTTGGGCAACGGGCATCGGACCTTCAATCCATTGCTGATGCGGTTCAACTCGCCTGATCGGTTGAGTCCGTTTGGGGCCGGAGGGATCAATGCTTATGCGTACTGTCAGGGTGATCCGATCAACTTCCATGACTCCCGGGGTACTGAGAGGACATTTGTCAGATCACTCCTGGCCACGGCGGCGTCGGCTGTAGGCACGGCTGGTGCGAACGAGGCGCCCCATCACTTAAAACAGTTATGGGATATGTCCGTCTACTCGGAAAATCGACAAATACTGATAGACAACAAGCTTGAGGGACTGGCGGGTCAACCCGTGACATTCATGCAGAGGGCTACCCATGGTTTTGGAGCAATGACTAGTACAGCTTCAGCTCTAGTTGGATGGGGCGCAGGCGTCTATCTGGGTGCCACGGAGGAGGGGGGCGGTAATTGGGCGACGGACTTGGGGTTGCTTGTCGGGGTCGTCGCTGCCGCTGCGGTTTCCAAGGTTTCTGACATGGTCTCCTCCAGCCAAGAAGTCAATTTTGGCGCCAAGGCAAAGGAGTTGCAGGTTGATATCAACCGTATGTACCAAGAGAAAAGGGTGCGAGCTCAGACGTCACCTATGGGCCAGGTGGCAATAGGTGTTGGTGAGACGCTGAATGCGGCATTGCGCGATGGACCACAAGAAAGCAGCGTTTGATGAAGAGCCAGTCGTCATGGGGCCGCGTCGAAGGCGGCCCATGAACAGATCTCAGCCCTTGGCCGCCATCGCCGTCACTTCCACACGCATTCCCTCGAACGCCAGAGAAGCCACGCCCACCGCCGCGCGCACTGGCCACGGCTTGCTGAAGAACCGCTGGTACACCTCGTTGAACACCGCCCGGTCGGCCATGTCGGTCAGGTAGATGGTCAGGTGCAGCACCCGGTCCATCGAGCTACCGGCGCGTTCCAGGGCGACCTTGAGCGCCTGCAGGGTGCATTCGCACTGGGTGGTGATGTCGCCCAGTTCGAGACTGCCGTCGGCCTGCACGGGGATCTGGGTGCTGACCAGGATGCCGTTGTACTCGGCAACGTCCGAGGAAATCGAGTCGGCGTCCGGGTCGGGGGTGTAGATGATGTCACTGTTAGCCATGGGATTTCGCCTTGCAACGGAAGGAAACCGCCAAGCCTACGCGAGCGGGTCGGGCAGGTCGAGGCGCGGCGGCCGGTCGCGGGCATTTGAAATGCGTGGCGCGGGCGGTCAGAATCGCGCCCCGACCCGGCCACAGGCGCCGGGCCCAGGTTGTCAGAAGAGGCTTGCGTTGAACGAACACACATTGTCCATGCGCCTGGAGCGCGTGGCCGCCCATGTGCCGGCCGGGGCGCGCCTGGCCGATATCGGCTCGGACCATGGCTACCTGCCGGTGGCGCTGGTGCGTCGCGGTGCGATTGTCGCGGCGGTGGCCGGCGAGGTGGCGCTCACGCCTTATGAGGCTGCACGGCGCACCGTGCGCGAAAACAGCCTGGAGGATCGCATCACCGTGCGTCACGCCAGTGGCCTGGCGGCCATCGAACCGGGTGACGGCATCACCGCGATCACTATCTGTGGCATGGGCGGCGAGACCATCCGCGATATTCTCGAGGCCGGCAAGCAGCACCTGGGCGGGCACGAGCGCCTGGTCCTGCAACCTAACGGCGGCGAGCCCGCGCTGCGCCAGTGGTTGATGGGCAACGGCTACCGGATCGTCGGCGAGGAAGTACTGCGGGAAAACCGCTTCGACTACGAGATCATCGTCGCCGAACGTGCCGAGGCGGTCGCCTACACGGCCGAGCAGCTGTACTTCGGCCCGCTGCTGATGCAGGCACGCAGCCCGGCTTTTCTGTTCAAGTGGCAGCGCATGCTGCGCCAGAAGCAGCAGAGCCTGGACAACTTCGCCCGGGCACGCCAGCCGGTGCCCGAGGACAAGGTGCGCGACATCACCCGCCAGGCCGGTTGGATCCGCGAGCTGCTGGCCTGAGCCCATTCATTTCGGGTTGACCACGCTGGCGGGCACCTTCAGCACGAGCATGCCACCGAGCACGATGGCCACCGCCAGCACCTGCAGGGCCAGGCCCGGGTTGGCGGTACTGTCGCGCATCCAGCCGATCAGGTAGGGCGCGGCGAACGAGGCGATGCTGCCGAACGAGCTGATCATGGCGATGCCGGCGGCCTGGGTACCACCCGCCAGGAACGCCGGCGGCAGTTGCCAGAACATCGGCAGGGCGGCGCTGGCGCCCATGCCGGCGATCACCAGCCCGGCCATCACCAGTGTGGCGTTGCCCGGCGCCGACCCGGCCAGGGCGATACCGGCGGCGGCCATCAGCAGCGGCACGCACAGGTGCCAGCGGCGTTCGCGTTGGCGGTCGGAGGAGCGCCCACAACCGAGCATGAACAGGCACCCGGCCAGGTAGGGAATGGCGCTGAGCAGGCCGACCTGGCCATCGCTGCCGATGCCGGCGCCATGGATCAGGCTGGGCATCCAGAAGGCCAGGGTGTTGACCGCCAGCATCACCGCGCAATACACCGCCACCAGCAGCCAGACCTGCGCGTTGCCGAGTAGGCCACGCAGCGAGCTGATCGGCTTGTGCCGCTCCTCGCCGGCCATTTCCTCGCGCAGCGCCCGCTTCTGCCCGGCGTCGAGCCAGGCGACCTGCTCGAAGCTGTCCGGCAGGCACTTGAGCACTACCAGCCCGAGCAGCACCACCGGCAGGCCCTCGATCAGGAACATCCATTGCCAGCCGCGCAGGCCGCCCTGGTCGTGGAAGGCCTGGAGAATGCCACCGGACAACGGCCCGCCGACCACGCCGGCCAAAGGCACGGCAATGGCGAACAGCGCGGTGATCTGGGCACGGCGCCGGGCCGGGTACCAGCGGTTGAGCACCACGAGGATGCCGGGGAAGAAACCTGCTTCGGCCACCCCCAGCAGAAACCGCAGGGCATAGAAGCCGGCGGCGTCCTGTACCCACATCATGCCGGTGGACAGCAGGCCCCAGACCACCATCAGGGTGGCGATCCAGCGCCGCGGCCCGACTCGCTCCAGGGCCAGGTTGCTGGGCACGCCGAACAGCGCGTAGGCGATGAAAAACAGGCCGGCACCCAGGCCGTAGACCGTGTCGGAAAAGCCCAGGTCGGCGCTCATCTGCATCTTGGCAAAGCCGATGTTGATGCGATCCAGATGGGCGAACAGGTAGCACACCAGCAGCAGCGGCATCAGCCGCCAGGTAATGCGGGCATGGGTGGCGTCGCAGGCGCGCACGGGCGTGGCCGTGGAGGTATCGATCGTATTCATGGTCCGGGACGTTCTTGTTGTTGTCCCGGCAGATCATGCGGCGGTGTCGCGGGCAGGCAAATGCACTTTCAGCAAGATGGCTGGTATTTTTCCCAGGGCTTACAGCTGCGAGCAGTTGCCCATCTGGCGGTAGTCGACTTCACGGGTCTGGCCCTGGCGATCGACATAGACCAT
The DNA here is from genome assembly GCF_036324045.1 of Pseudomonas carassii. NCBI lineage: Bacteria > Pseudomonadati > Pseudomonadota > Gammaproteobacteria > Pseudomonadales > Pseudomonadaceae > Pseudomonas > Pseudomonas carassii. Next base: position 73,598 of record NZ_JAZDCT010000006.1, read on the forward strand.
GTGCGCGGTGCCCACCTGGCAGTCGGCGTCGTTGCTGGCCGGGGTGATCGAGATGACCTTGGCGATATCCAGCGGCATGCCGTATTCGTAAGTGCTGGCGGTGGTGTCGGCCAGTGCGCCAAACGAGGCGAGGGTGGCGCTCAGGGCGAGCAGGGCGATCGAACGTTTCATGACAGGCTCCTCATTTATTGCGGATAGCTAATGATCCATTCATTTGCGTTTCACAATAAATGGGCTATCCCGTGATAGATTGCTGCCTTTCATGTATGAATGAGGGTGCCGGCTCATGGACATGCTGCATGCGATGCGAACCTTCGCCCGGGTAGTGGAGTGCGGCAGCTTCGCCGCGGCGGCACAGGCCCTGGATATCTCTGCGGCGCAGGTGTCGCGGATCGTTGCCGAGCTGGAGAACCAGCTGCAGACCCGCCTGCTGCACCGCACCACCCGGCGCCTGCGCATGAGCGAGGCGGGGGAACGGTTTTTAGAGCGCACCCGGCAGATCATGCTGCTTACCGAGGAGGCAGTGGACGAGGCCCGTGGCGCCCATCTCACGCCTCGTGGCCACCTGCGTTTTCATTGCACCCATGGCCTGGGCTTGCTGATGATGCCGCTGGTGGCGCGCTACAACGCTACCTGCCCGGAAGTGGTGATGGAACTGACCCTGTCGCAGCGCAACCCCGACCCGCTGGCCGAGGGGCACGATGTGGTGATCACCATCGGCCAGGGCCTGCCGGACTCGCAACTGATCGCCATCCCGCTGGGCAGCATCCATAGCATCCTTTGCGCCTCCCCCGAGTACCTGGCCTGCCACGGCGTGCCCGAGCGGCCTGAGGATTTGCACGACCACGTCTGCCTGCGCACGGTCGACCCGCTGTTCGAGGAGGACTGGTCGTTCGAGGGCCAGCCCGACAGCTGTGTGATCGTGCCCCAGGACACCTTTCTCACCAACGTCGCCGACGCCATGCTCAAGGCTACCGAGTTGGGGATGGGCGTGGGGCTGCTGCCCTATTATTCGGCCAGCCAGGCGATGCAAGAGGGGCGCCTATGCCGGCTGTTGGCACCGCACCGGCTGCGTCAGCGGGAAATCTACGCGATCTACCCGTCGCGGCATTACCTGGACGCCAAGGTGCGCACCTGGCTGGATTTTCTCAAGGAACAACTGCCGCTGCTGTTTGCCGAGCATCAGCGGGTGGCGGATGAGCCTCGCTACTGGCGCTGACACATATCGCGGGCAAGGCCTTTATAAAGTTTTGGGCTCCTATTCAAGATTGCCGGGGCCGCGTTGCGGCCCCTTCGCGGCACAAGGCCGCTCCTACAGGCGAGCGCGTACCCCTGTAGGAGCGGCCTTGTGCCGCGAAAGGGCTGCAAAGCAGCCCCGGCAAATCCAGGTCGGGTGCCAATTATCATCACCTTGAACGGGCTGGCGGCAAGGCCGGTACAGCCAGGTCAACGGCTATCCTGATCCTCGGCGCTGCCACCTGACGCCCCGGCCCCGGAGCCTGTGGCTTCACCGGTGCTGTTGGAGCCACCGGCAGCACCATCGGCGGCGTCGGAATCGCTACCGGTATCACTGCTGTCGTTATCCTTGCTGCCACCGGGATTGTTGATGCTGCCGTCTTCACCGGCGGTCTTGCCCTGGTCTGTGGCGTGTCCGCTATGGCTGTTGCCACCATTGATGTCGGTCGCGGCAAGGCTGAGGGTGGTGCCGCCACCGAGCAGCAGCGCCAGCATCAAGGCGAGGGGACGTGGATTGACCATGATGAATCTCCTGTCGGATGACCTGTCATGGTTGGGCTGCCACGGTGGTGCCAAGGTGCCCGTCAAGCGACGGGCGGTCCTTGCTGTGAGCCTTCAGTGCGCGTCGGGACGCGACGCCTGTTGACCGTGCGTGGTATCCATCGCGTCCAGCGTAGGGTGCTCCTGGGCCGCGTGCATCAGGTCCTCGGTCACCCGCAGTTCCGCGCCGGTTGGCGAGAAGGTCGCGGTCGGCGCGAACGGCGCCGGGTGTTCCGGTGCCGGGCGCTTGCCACGGCGCCAGAGGAAGAAGCCGACCATGGCCAGGTTGATCACCGCGAAGGCCCAGAACAGGCCGGCCTCGCCGTAGGCGGTCATCATCGGCGAAATGGCCAGTGGCGCCATGGCCGAGCCCAGCGAGTTGATCAGCAGCAGCCCCTGGATCATCGGCACCAGCGCGTCGGCCGGGGCGCGGTCGGCGGCGCTGCTGACCGCCACCGGATACAGCGCGAACACGCCGCCACCGAGCAGGAACAGCAGCGCCGGCAGCAGCACGGTGTCGGCCGGCAGCAGCACGATCAGCACCGACAGCACGGTGCACAGGGCGGCCAGGGCGATCAGCACGTCCTGGCGGTCCTTGCGGTCCGACCAGCGCCCGACCGGGTACTGCAGCAGCATGGCGCCGAGAATCACCCAGGCCATCATGTCGCCGACCTTGCCCACATCCAGGCCGATGCGCTGCAGGTACAGCGGCAACAGGGCGTAGATCCCGGCGATGGCGACCCCCGAGCCGAAGCAGCCGACCAGCCCGGTCGGCGCCACGCCCAGCAACTGCCGAGGTTTGAGCGGCTCGACCTGATCCAGCAGCGGCGACACCCGCGGTAGGATCACGATCGGCAGCACCGACAGCGTGGCGAGCATGCCGGCAACCATGAACGGCGCGGTCTCGCCCCAGCCGGTGACTTCGCCCAGGCCGGCCTGGGCGATTACCCCGGCGCCGTAGAAGGCGATCATGTACAGCGCCAGCAGACGCCCACGGATCTTGGCGTCGCCGGCCAGCAGCAGCCAGCTTTCGATCACCAGGAACACCCCGACCGCGGCCCAGCCGTTGATCAGGCGCAGGGCGAACCACCAGGTGGTGTCGTAGAACAGGCCCTGCAGCAGGATGGTTGCGCCGATCAGTGCGGCGAAGCTGCTGTAGGCGCGGATGTGGCCGATGCGCAGGATCAGGCGGTCGTTGAAGATCGCTCCGAGGGTCAGGCCGATGAAGTAGGCCGAGGAGACCACGCCGATGGTGGTCGCCGATTCGCCGGCGGCGCCCAGGCGCAGGGTGGTCAGGGAAGACAGCACGCCATTGCCCAGGGCAATGATGAACAGACCGAGCAGGGGTGCCAGCGCCATCGCCAGCAAACGCACAGACATAGTTACCTCAAGGTTGAAAAGAGCTCAGATGCGCCTTCTCGGCTGCACGGACCTGGATGGGCGGCGTGCAGTGCGGCCTGGGCGGGCTGCGACCTTGGCAAGATTCAACCGCGGACCTGATGCAGGCAGGTCGGGCGGGGGCGGTTGAGCCTGTGGCACATGCGCGATGTGATGAGGCACGGACGCTGTCTTTGCGGGCGGTTGCCACCGGCTGGGGCGACGGGCGAAAAGGAGGCGGGATTTTAAGGCCTGTGCAGGATTTGCCAAGTAGGAAAAGGCTGCGACGAGTGGCCGCAGGGGTGTCAGTCCAGCCTGTGCGCTGCCAACAGCAGGGATTGCGGCACCTGGCTCTGCGGATGTTGCGGCTCCTGCAGCTCCAGCAGGCCGAACCCGGCCAGCTCCAGGGCCTTCAGCCAACTGCCCAAGGTGCGGAAGTACCAGGGCATGGGGCGCCAGTTTCCGCTGAAGCCGGCAAAGGTCTCCTCGCGCCAACCATCCTGGTAGTGTCCGGCAGCCGCCGTCCACGGGTGCAGGGTCTGGATCAGCAGCGTGCCGCCGGGCAGCAGCAAGGTCCGCATGGCGCAGAGCAGGGGGATGATGTCCCGTTGCAGCAGGGCGAAGTTGGCGCACACCAGGCCATAGTCCTGGCCGATGTCCACCGCACCTTCGGCCAGCTGCTGGTAGCTGGCCAGGTGTACTTGGGGCGAGCCCGCCGAGTGCGCGGCGGCGACCAGCGCCGCATCGCCATCCACGCCGACCGCGTCGATGCCCCGTGCCGCCAGGGCCCGCAGCAACCAGCCCTCGCCGCAACCCAGGTCGAGCACCCTCGCAGGCTGACGGCCCAGCACGGCCAGCAGTATCGCCTGGTCGGTGACCTCGCGACGGGACGTGATGGCGCCGGAGCGTACGGCTTCGATCCAGGACTGGGCGTTGTGCCGCCAGCTGTCCAGCAGGGGATCGGTGGTGGTGGGCATGGTCAGGTCCGACAACGCTGCATGAGTGCAAAAAGCGCCGCGAGTTATGGTCGTTATTTGTGAAACACCACACTAGCATAGGCCAGTCTTGTGTCCGGGGCCCTTTGCTCTGCACACTGGCGCACCTGCGAAGGAGCATGGCATGGCACTTGCGAAAGCGGATTTCACCACGCGTCTGCTGGTCGATGCCGGTATCGGCCCCGGCATGCGTGTGCTCGACGTCGGGTGTGGCAGCGGCGATGTCAGCTGGCTGCTGGCCCGGCTGGTGGATGGCGATGGCGCGGTGGTCGGGGTTGACCAGGCGGCTGATGCCCTGGAGCTTGCACGTAAGCGTGAGACACCCAAGGGCGCGGCGATACCTGAGTTCGTCCAGGCTGACCTGCAGGCACTGCCCGAGTCCCTGGGGTTGTTCGATGCCATCGTCGGGCGGCGGGTGCTGATGTATCAGGCGGAACCGGTCAAGGCTTTGCGTCTGCTGACCCGGCATCTGTTGCCCGGTGGGCTGATGGTTTTTCAGGAACACGACAGCAGCCTGACCCCGGCCAGCCTGGAACCCTTTGCGCTGCATCGCAAGGCCCAACAGTGGTTGCAACGTATGCTGGCCCATGAGGGGGCCGACCTGCATATCGGCTTCAACCTGCATCGGCTGTTCAGCGAGGCGGGGCTGGCGGTCGAAGATCTGCGGGCCGAAGGCCTGGTGCAGACACCCGACAGCGCTTATCCCCTGGCCGATATCATTCGCGCCTGCTTGCCGCGGATCATCGGTCATGGCGTGGCTACGGCCAGGCAGGTCGGGATCGATACGCTGCACGCGCGGCTGGAGGTCGAGCGGCTTCAGTCGCGGGGCATCTACATAGGCGACATGGCCTTTGGCATCTGGGCGCGCAAGCGCTGAACAATGTGTTTATTTGATCAAGGAGGTATCGGATGGCGCAGTACACCGCACAAGTGACCTGGAATCGTGACGGGCAGGATTTTCTCGGTAACCGCTACAGTCGTCGGCATTTGTGGCGTTTCGATGGCGGGGTGGAGGTGCCGGGCTCGTCCTCGCCCCATGTGGTACCTTTGCCGATGTCGGATGCCTCGGCGGTGGACCCGGAGGAGGCGTTCGTCGCGGCGTTGTCGAGTTGCCATATGCTGTGGTTCCTGTCCCTGGCGGCCAAGCAGCGGTTTTGTGTCGAGCGGTATGTTGATGATGCCTTGGGGGTAATGGCCGTTGACGAGGCAGGGCGCATGGCCATGACCGTGGTGACCTTGCGGCCGGCGGTCGAGTTTTCCGGGGAGCGACGGCCTAGTTTTGAGCAACTGGAGCGGTTGCATCATCTGGCCCATGAGGAGTGTTTTATTGCCAATTCAGTGAAGACTGAAGTGCGGTGTGAACCGGTGGTTTCTGGGTGAGGTTTTGTTCTGGGTTACCTGTGTTAAATGTTGATTGTTTTGAAAGTTGCATACGCATTCATTTGTGATGTCGATGCATAGTGTTCGGCGCTGCCACTCTAACGGTCAGCCCTTTCAAGGTCTTGCGATTTTTGAGATATGACCGTTCCAACTCAAGATTGCCGGGGTCGCTTTGCGACCCTTTCGCGACACAAGGCCGTTCCTACAAGGGGCGCGGTCACATGTAGGAGCGGCCTTGTGTCGCGAAAGGGCTGCAAAGCAGCCCCGGCAATTCCAAGTCGGACGCCAATTTTCAGCACCTTGAAAGGGCTGACTCTAACGGTGAACACCTTGCAAATGAATGCGCCCATAATCGCCAATCGCTAATGCAGGATCTGCTTCAGAAACGCCTGTGCCCGCGCCGTCCTGGGCTGCCCGAAGAACACCTCCGGCGGGCTGTCCTCGATGATCTTCCCGCCCTCGAGGAACAGCACCCGTTCAGCCACCTGCCGGGCGAAGCCCATTTCGTGGGTGACGCAGAGCATGGTCATGCCGGTGCCGGCCAACTGCACCAGCACATCCAACACCTCGGCCACCATCTCCGGGTCGAGCGCCGAGGTCGGCTCGTCGAACAGCATGATCCTCGGCTTCATGCACAGCGCCCGGGCGATCGCCACCCGCTGCTGCTGGCCGCCAGACAGCTGGCTGGGGTACTTGTGCGCCTGGTTCTCGATGCCGACCTTGCTCAAGTACAACCGCGCCCGTTCCTCGGCCTCACGGCGCGACAGGCCACGCACGCTCATTGGCGCCAGCAGGCAGTTGTCGAGCACGCTCATGTGCGGGAACAGGTTGAAGTGCTGGAACACCATGCCGATCTCGCTGCGCATCTGGTCGGCCTGGCGGCCTTTGCTGGCCAGGTCGATGCCGGCGACATGGATGCTGCCCTGCTGGGCGATTTCCAGGCGGTTGATGCAGCGGATCAGCGTCGACTTGCCCGAGCCCGACGGGCCGCAGAGCACGATGCGCTCGCCCTCGCGCACCGACAGGTCGATGTCATGCAGCACATGGAAGGCGCCGTAGTGCTTGTTCAGGCCCTCGATGCGGATCAGTTCCGGGCGTGGATCGGGGGCAGGGTGCAGGCTGGCAAGGCTCAGGGGGGCGGTCATCTTGTTGTTCTCCCGCTCAAGGTTCAGTCGAAACGCGCGGCGCTGTAGGGCGCAGGGTCGGTGAAGGGGCGCTCGCCGGTCATCAGCTCCGCCAGCAGGCGGCCGCTGACCGGGCCCAGGGTCAGGCCGTGGTGGGCATGGCCGAAGTTGAACCACAGGTGCTTGTGCAGGGGCGCCGGGCCGATCACCGGGCGCATGTCCGGCAGGCAGGGGCGGCGGCCCAGCCAGGGCTTGTCGTCCAGGCGCTCGCCCAGGGCCGGGAACAGCCTGCGTGCCAGGGCTTCGCAGCGGCGCAGCTGGATCTCGTTGGCGGCGGCGTCGCTCGCCGCGAACTCGATGCCGGTGGTCAGGCGCACGCCACGGGCCATTGGCGCCAGGACGTAGCCGCCCTGGGTGTCACAGATCGAATGCCCCAGCTCGGCGCCGTCGCGGGTGGTGTAGTGCATGTGGTAGCCGCGTTTGATGCCCAGCGGAAAGCGGTAGCCCAGCCGCTCGTAGAGGTCGGCCGACTGCGGACCGAGGCAGGCCACCACTTCGTCGGCGGTCACGCTGCCGCGACGCGTGTCCAGTTGCCAGCCGTCCTCGACCTGACGCAGGCTGCGCGCGTCGCCGTGGAGGAACTGCCCGCCACGCTGGACGAACAGCGCCGCATAGCCACGGGTCAGGCCGCCGGGGTTGCTCACCGTCTTCGGGTCGAGCCAGTGGATGCCGCCGATCACGCCACCGTCCAGTTGCTGTTCGCGGGCCTGCAGTTGTTCGCGTTCGAGGATCTCGTACTGCAGGCCGTAGCGGGCCAGCCCCTTCAGGTCGCCCTTGGCCTGTTCGAACAGCGCGGCATCACGGTACACCTCGATCCAGCCTTTGGCCTGTACCAGCCCCTGCAGACCGGCGGCTTCGATCAGTGCATCGTGCTCCTCGACGCTGCGCTGTACCAGCGGCAGCATGTCGGCGGCAGCCTTGGCCAGGCGGCCGGGGGCGGACTGGCGCCAGTAGCTGAGCAACCAGGGAGCGGCCTTGGGCAGGTGGGGCAGGCTGTAGCGCACGTCGGGCTGACGGTTCAGGCCGTAGCGCAGCAAGGCACTCCACTGGCGCGGGAAGGCGTAGGGGATCACGCTGGAGCGCTCGATCAGCCCGGCGTTGCCATGGCTGGTGCCGCTGCCCGGCTCGTCGCGATCGATGAGGATCACCTGGCGTCCGCGGGCCTGCAGGTGCAGGGCGGTGCTGACGCCGACGATGCCGGCGCCCAGGACGATGGTCTGGCAATGCATGAAAGGATTCCTTCAATCAGTTCAGGTGGCGGCCCAGGCGGGCCTCCAGGTGTTTCAGGGTGCGCCGGACCACCTCGACGATCAGCAGGTAAAGCACCGCCGCCCACAGGTAGATCTGGAAGTCGAAGCTGCGCGAGAAGGCCAGCTTGGTCACCCCCATCAGGTCGTAGAGGGTCACCAGCGAGGCGATGGCGCTGGCCTTGATCATCATGATCAGCTCGTTGCCCAACGGGCCGATGGCGACCAGCAGCGACTGTGGCAGCACCACCTTGAAGAAGGTGGTAGAGCGCTTGAGGTTGAGGGCCTTGGCGGCCTCGTACTGGCCTAGCGCGACGGCCATCAGGCTGGCGCGGAAGATCTCGGCCTGGTACGCGGCGGTGTTGAGGGTGAAGGCGAGCAGGGCGCAGTACCAGGCCTCGCGGAAGAACCACCACAGCCCCAGGTCCTGCCAGAAGCCCTTGAGCGAGCCGAGCCCGTAGTACAGCAAAAACAACTGCGCCAGCAGCGGCGAGCCGCGGAAGAAGTACACATAGCCGGCGGCCAGGCGTTGCAGCACGAGGCTCCGCGACATCCGCGCCAGGGCCAGGAACATGCCCAGCAGCGCGCCGAGGGTGAAGGAGATCGCCACCAGCTTGGCGGTGACCAGCAGGCCATCGACGAAGCGCGCGCCGTAGCGCTCCAGCAGGTCTGGGTCGAGCACGTAGGCCAGCAGTTGCTCCGGGCTCATGGGCGGGCTCCTTGCAGATGGCGGTTACTGCGCCGCTCCAGCAGGGCGAAGACCCTGCCCGACAGCGCCGAGAACAGCAGGTAGACCAGGCAGGCGACGCCGTAGAACAGCATCGGTTCCTTGGTCACGCTGACCGCCAGGTTGGTCTGGCGCATCAGGTCGATCAGCGAGATGGTCGAAACCAGCGAGGTGTCCTTGAGCAGGCTCAGCCAGTTGTTCGACAGGCCCGGCAGGGCGATGCGCGTCAGTTGCGGCAGCACCACCTTGAAGAACCCGGTGCGCTTGCCCAGGCCCAGGGCTGCGCAGGCCTCCAACTGGCCCTTGGGCAGGGTCTTGAAGGCCATCAGCCAGATTTCACTGGAGAACGCGGCGAACACCAGGCTGAAGGCAACCATGGCGGCGAGGAAGGTGTTGATCAGCACCTCGCCCTCGTAGCCCAGTGCGGCGAGGATCTTTTGCGCGGCGATCTGGCAGCCGTAGTAGATGATCAGCAGGGTGAGCAGTTCGGGCAGGCCGCGGAACACCGTGGAAAAGGTGGTGGCCCACGCTCGCGGCAGGCGTTTGCGCGAGCGCGCGGCCAGCGCCACCAGCAGGCCCAGCGGCAGGCCGATGGGCAGGCAGGCCAGGGCCAGCGACACGGTCACCAGGGCGCCGGCCAGCAGCGCCTGACCCCAGCCGCCGCTGGCGAAGGAAAGCAGGGAGAGTTGATCGAGCATGGGTAACCCCCGGGATACAGGCGACCCCGTGGGAGCGGGCTTGCCCCGCGATAGCACCTGATTGACGAAGGACGCCATCGCGGGGCAAGCCCGCTCCCACGAGATTACTGGTAGATATCGAAGGCGAAGTACTTGCTCGCGATCTTCTGGTACGTGCCATTGGCCACGATCGCCGCCAGGGCCTCGTTCAGCCGCACGCGCAGAGCCTCGTCATCCTTGCGCACGGCAATCGCCGCATCGGCCTTGGTGCCGTCGACGTCACCGAGGATCTTGCAGCAGTCCTTGCCACTCTTGTTCAGCCATTCGTGCAGCGGGAACTTGTCGGCGATCACCCCGTCCAGGCGTCCGGCGGCAAGGTCGGCGTTGGCCTCGTCCAGGGTCGGGTACAGCTTCACGTCCGCGCCGGCCTTGCCGTACACGTCCTCGGCGTAGATCGCCTGGGTCGAGGCGGACTGGGCGCCGACCGTGTAGCCCTTGAAGTCGGTCTGCGCGTCGCTGATCTTGCTGTCCTTGGCGACCGCCACGGTCAGCGGGGTGCGGTAGTAGCGGTCGGTGAAGGCGATCTTGCGGCGCCGTTCCTCGGTGTCGATCATCGAGGCCACCACGGCGTCGTACTTGCGCGCCATCAGCGCCGGGATGATGCCTTCCCAGTCCTGGGCCACCAGGGTGCACTCGACTTTCATCTGCTCGCACAGGGCATGGGTGATGTCGATGTCGAAGCCGTGCAGCTGGTTGTTCGCATCGACGTAGTTGAACGGCGGGTAAGCGCCTTCAGTGGCAAAACGCAGGGTCTCGGCACTGGCGCCTGCCGCCAGCAGCAGGGCGCACGCACCCACCACAGCCATGGTTCCTTTCATCTCGCACCTCGGTAGTTGCACTCTTGCTATTGTTGTTTGCCCGCCGGCCACGAGGTGTAGCCGACGAACTCGTTATGTAGAGCGGCAGTTGCTTCCAAGCGTCTTTCAACATCCGGTCCGAGCTTCTTGCAGACCTCGTTGACCATCAGGTGCACCCACGACAGCATGGTCGCGGTGGATTCCCAGAACAGGTTGAATTCGGTGGGGATGCGGAACACCTCGTCGGCGTTGGCATCGGCCCAGTCACAGAAGGTGTCGGTGACCAGGGTCACCGGGATGCCCAGCGCGCGGGCCTTGTGGCACAGCTGCAGGGCATGGCGGGAATAGCGGCGCGCCTCGAACACCACCAGCGCGCAGTCCTGTGGGCGCCCCAGCAGCACCTCGGCGAAGTGCCCGGCGCTGCCGTCGACCAGTTGCACGCCGTCGCGCAGGTACTGCAGCAGGTGGCTCATGCACATGGCCACGCCACGTTCGGTCTGAAAGCCGGCGACGAACACCCGTGGTTTTTCCGCCAGGCGCCGGGCCACCTGCTGCCAGGCTTCGCCGCGGCTGTATTCGTGCACGCGCACCAGCGCGGCCATTTCCAGCTCCAGGCTGCCCGAGCGCTGGTCGTCCTCGGGTTGCTGGCGGAACTCCTGCAGGCGGTCGCCCACCAGCCAGGGGCCGTCGCCCAGGTCGTTCTGCAGGTCCTGCTTGAGCGCCTTGAGGTGCGCGTAGCCCAGCGAGCGGCAGAAGCGGCCGACGCTGGATTCACTGACGCCCAGCTTGGCGGCGATGCTGGCCGAGGTCTGGAACGGCAGTTCGTGGAGGTTGGCGAGCATGTAGCTGGCGATCTGGCGGCCCGAGGCGGCTGCGGTGTGCAGGCTGCTTTCCAGGCGTTGCTTGATCGATTGGCTCATGGTCGGTCCCGGTTGATTTCTGGCGTGGAAGCCAAAATGGCTGTTTTCTGTCATCAAGTCAATATTTGACAGATAGCTGTCATTGGCGGGAAAGTCTGTGCAGTTGCGCTGTAGCGAATCCAATTCCAAGAAAGGAGCTCCAGATGTCTTCACCTTCCACCGGCCCTGTCGTGCGCGTGCCTTTTAACGAACTGCGGGCGTTGCTGCAGTCGATCTTCGAGCGTCATGGCTGCAGCGCGGCGGTGGCCGCCGTGCTCGCCCACAATTGCGCCAGTGCCCAGCGCGACGGTGCCCACAGCCATGGGGTGTTCCGTATTCCCGGTTATGTCTCGACCCTGGCCAGCGGCTGGGTCGATGGCCGCGCCGAGCCGCAGGTGAGCGACCTTGCGCCGGCCTGTGTGCGAGTCGATGCCAAGGGCGGCTTTGCCCAGCCGGCACTGGCGGCAGCCCGCCCGCTGCTGGTGGAGAAGGCGCGCACGGCCGGCATCGCGGTGCTGGCGATCCACAACTCGCACCATTTCGCCGCGCTGTGGCCGGATGTCGAGCCGTTCGCCGACGAAGGCCTGGTGGCCCTGAGCGTGGTCAACAGCATGACCTGCGTGGTGCCACACGGTGCGCGCAAGCCACTGTTCGGCACCAACCCCATCGCCTTTGCCGCGCCTTGCGCCGGGCATGATCCGATCGTCTTCGACATGGCCACCAGTGCCATGGCCCATGGCGACGTGCAGATCGCCGCGCGGGCGGGCGAGCAACTGCCGCCGGGCATGGGCGTGGATGCCGAGGGCCGGCCGACCACCGACCCCAAGGCGATTCTCGAGGGCGGCGCCTTGCTACCGTTCGGCGGGCACAAGGGCTCGGCGCTGTCGATGATGGTCGAGCTGCTGGCGGCGGCGCTGACGGGCGGCAATTTCTCCTGGGAGTTCGACTGGTCCGGGCATCCGGGAGCCAAGACCCCCTGGACCGGGCAGTTGATCATCGTGATCGACCCGAGCAAGGCCGAGGGCGAGCGTTTCGCGCTGCGCAGCCGCGAACTGGTGGAGCAGATGCAGGCAGTCGGGTTGACGCGGATGCCGGGCGAGCGGCGTTATCGCGAGCGTGAAGTGGCCGGGCGGGAAGGGGTGGCGTTGAGTGAACGGGAGTGGGTGGAGTTGCAGGGGTTGGCAGGCTGAACTGGCCCCATCTGGATCGGGATGGGGCGCAGGTCCTCAATCCCGATCACGATCAAAAAAGTGCGAGCGATCAAACAGCAAGGTCGTGCCGAGCACGACGAAGAATAGAGCCCATTGCCCACCATCGAGATTCATGAACTCGCGTTGTCCCAGCTGTGAACAGGTACTGATGCCCGCCACCATGAAGACGATGTACAGGATTCTGCGAAGCAGTACTGACCTGCAAAGCCAGTCGAACAGAAGGATTGCGACCGGTAGATAGATCAGCAGGTAAAGCATGTTCATGAATGCCTCCTCTATCGGTTTCGCTCATACCAACTCGAGCGTTCGAACAGCAGAGGAAATCCGGCGAGTGAAAAGAACAGGCCCCATGCCCCTCCATCCCAGTAAAGAACCTCCTGGGCACCGAGTTGGGTGCAAGCGGTGATGCCTGTGATCTGGAAAACCAGGTAGAGCCATCTGCGTACCAGCGTCGGTTTACAGATCCAGTCGAGGAACCAGCCTGTCAGTGCAGTACACAGAGTCAGGTAGATATAGGACATTGTGTATACCCGTCCTCAGAGAATCAGCAGCAGCGCGCTACGTTGAGGGCCAATTCCCCCGTTGACCTGGGCTTGAAGCGATACCAAAACATCGCCGGCATGGAATGTTGGTATTGCTCCCTTTGCCAGCCTCGAGGCTGCAAATCCTGCAGCGGAGGCCACTAAGCCAGCGGCCATCGTACCCGCGATTCCGACAACGGTAGTTCCTGCCGCTTTACCCACTGCTGCTCCGACCAGGGTGAGCACATCGCTCCGTTGATCATTCAGCACGTCCCCCTGCTGACGTGTGAGTGGGCGTGATACTGCAACTTTCATCTGGCATGGCAGATTGCCTGCGAGCATGCGGTCATAGAGTTGGGCCACGGCCTCCACGATTTGGTAATGCCCTTTGTGCACGAAGGGTAAGGCCAACTTGCGCAATTGACAGTGCTCACCTGGCTGGACGGTGAACTCGCTGATATCGAAGGCAATTCCATGATGGGCAATGACCTGGTACGTCCTGTCCGGCTGTATCAATCCCTCTCTTTTTTATACATGTAATTCGTGTGAGCGGGACAATGGCAGGCCGATGCAGAGGGTGCCTATTCATCCGTTTCCGTAATTGATGTGGGAAATGTCTTTGCGTCGTAACGCTCGCTCTTGCACCCCTGCATCGACTCCTTGCACATCGGTGATGTTCCTCACGCCCCACTGCGGGTATCCTCGCTGGAGCCTTCCCTGAACTGTCCTGATTTCCAAGGAGCTGCACGCTGTGTTCAAACATGTCGATGCCTATGCCGGCGACCCGATCCTCTCGTTGATGGAAACCTTCAAGGCCGACCCGCGCGCCGACAAGGTCAACCTGAGTATCGGTCTGTACTACGACGAAGCTGGCGTGGTGCCGCAGCTGGCGGCGGTGGGCGAGGTGGAGAAGCGCCTGGCCGGCCAGCCCCATGAAGCCTCGCTGTACCTGCCGATGGAAGGCCTGGCCGCCTACCGCCAGGCGATCCAGGCGCTGCTGTTCGGCGCAGATCACCCGGCTGTGGCCGATGGCCGCGTGGCCACCGTGCAGACCGTCGGCGGCTCCGGCGCGCTGAAAGTCGGCGCCGACTTCCTCAAGCGCTACTTCCCGGGCTCCGAGGTGTGGGTGAGCAACCCGACCTGGGACAACCACCGGGCGATCTTCGAAGGCGCGGGCTTCAAGGTGCACAGCTATCCGTACTTCGACACCGCCAGCCGTGGCGTCGACTTCGCTGGCATGCTGGCGACCCTGCAGACCCTGCCGGCCAACAGCATCGTCCTGCTGCACCCGTGCTGCCACAACCCCACCGGCGTCGACCTGGACCAGAACCAGTGGCAGCAGGTGGTCGAGGTGGTCAAGGCGCGCCAGCTGATTCCGTTCCTCGACATCGCCTACCAGGGCTTCGGTGAAGGCCTGGTGGAAGACGCCTACGCCATCCGCGAGATGGCCCGTGCCGGCGTGCCGTGCCTGGTCAGCAACTCGTTCTCGAAGATCTTCTCGCTGTACGGCGAGCGGGTAGGGGGCCTGTCGGTGGTCTGCGACGATGCCGCCACCGCCTCCAGCGTGCTCGGCCAGCTCAAGGCCACCGTGCGCCGCAACTACTCCAGCCCGCCCGCGTTCGGCGCCCAGCTGGTGGCCGGCGTGCTCGGCGATGCCACGCTCAATGCCCAGTGGGCGGCGGAAGTGGAGGTGATGCGCAAGCGTATCCTCGACATGCGCCAGGGCCTGGTCGACCTGCTCGGCGAGCTGCTGCCGGGCCAGGACTTCCAGTTCTTCCTGCGCCAGCGCGGCATGTTCAGCTACACCGGCTTCAGCGTCGAGCAGGTGCGTCGCCTGCGTGACGAGTTCGGCGTGTACCTGATCGACAGTGGCCGGGTGTGCATGTCCGGGCTGCGTCCGGCCAACCTGCGCCAGGTGGCCGAGGCGTTTGCCGCCGTTCAGCGGTAATCTGCCAGGGGCCGCTTTGGCGGCCCTTTCGCGGCACAAGGCCGCTCCTACAGAGAAACGCAAGCCCCTGTAGGAGCGGCCTTGTGCCGCGAAAGGGCTGCATAGCAGCCCCTCCAGCACAACCCGCTTGTAAAGACAAGTGCAACCGTCCCTCGGGCGGGGCTTCCCCAAGTGCAACCTTTGCATGCACAATCGCGCCCCTCTTCCCCGGTTGAGTTGGGCGAATCGTCTATTTCGCCATTCTCAGCCTGTTGCAGTCTTGCGAGTGGAGCGTCACCCGGAATGAATGAGCAGGCCCCAAGCGTTGAACAACGCTTTGTAGAATCGACCCCCGCCACCCTCGGCAGCTGGTCGCGTCAAGACACCACCTGGATGCTGGGCCTGTTCGGCACGGCCATCGGCGCCGGAACCCTGTTCCTGCCCATCAACGCCGGCCTTGGCGGTTTCTGGCCGCTGCTGGTCCTGGCCTTGCTGGCCTTCCCCATGACTTACTTCGCCCACCGCGGGCTGACCCGCTTCGTGCTCTCCGGCAGCAAGGGCGGCGACATCACCGAAGTGGTCGAAGAGCATTTCGGCATCACCGCCGGCGCGCTGATCACCGTCCTGTACTTCTTCGCCATCTTCCCGATCCTGCTGATCTACAGCGTGGCGCTGACCAACACCGTCAGCAGCTTCATGGAGCACCAGCTGCACATCGCGCCGCCACCGCGGGCGATTCTGTCGTTCGTGCTGATCCTCGGCCTGCTGGCTATCGTGCGTTGCGGTGAGCAGGCCACGGTCAAGGTCATGAGCCTGCTGGTCTACCCGTTCATCGTCGCCCTGGCGCTGCTGGCCCTGTACCTGGTGCCGCACTGGACCGGCGGCATCCTCGACACCGCCACCCAGGTGCCGTCCGGCTCGGCCTTCCTGCACACCGTGTGGCTGGCGATCCCGGTGATGGTGTTCTCGTTCAACCATTCGCCGATCATCTCGGCCTTCGCTGTCGACCAGAAGCGCCGCTACGGCGAGCACGCTGATGAGCGCAGCGGCCAGATCCTGCGTCGCGCGCACCTGCTGATGGTGCTGATGGTGCTGTTCTTCGTGTTCAGTTGCGTGCTGACCCTGAGCAGCGCCCAGCTGGCCGAGGCCAAGGCGCAGAACCTGTCGATCCTGTCGTACCTGGCCAACCACTTCGAGCAGCCGGCCATCGCCTTCGCTGCGCCCCTGATCGCCTTCATCGCCATTGCCAAGTCGTTCCTGGGCCACTACATCGGTGCCAGCGAGGGCCTCAAGGGCATGATCGTCAAGTCCGGCATGCGCCCGGGCGCCAAGGCCCTGGACCGCATCGTCGCCGCGTTGATGCTGGTGGTGTGCTGGATCGTCGCCACCCTCAACCCGAGCATCCTCGGCATGATCGAATCGCTCGGTGGCCCGATCATCGCCGTGCTGCTGTTCCTGATGCCGATGTACGCCATCCGTCGCGTGCCATCGATGCGCAAGTACAGCGGCGCGCTGTCCAACCTGTTCGTGGTGGTCGTCGGCCTGGTGGCCCTGACCTCGGTGGTGTACGGCCTGCTGGCCTGAGCCCCCGTTATGTAGGAAAAACGCCCGGGTCGACGCCAGTCACCCGGGCGTTTGTCTACAGGAATTGCCCGAACGTAGGACAATTTCATCTTTACCCATAGGCACTTGCGCCCCTTCATGGTTAACTCTGAATCCTTTTCCAACCCCGTATAAGGATTTCCGCCATGGCTCAAGTGACTCTCAAAGGCAACCCGGTTCAGGTCAGCGGTGAACTGCCGAAGCAAGGCGCTGCGGCACCTGCCTTCTCCCTGGTCGCTGGCGATCTGTCGAACAAGTCGCTGGCCGACTTCGCCGGCAAGCGCAAGGTGCTGAACATCTTCCCGAGCGTCGACACCCCGACCTGCGCCACCTCGGTGCGCAAGTTCAACGCCCAGGCCAATGACGTGGCCAACACCGTGGTGCTGTGCATCTCCGCCGACCTGCCTTTCGCCCAGGCGCGCTTCTGCGGCGCCGAAGGCCTGGAGAACGTGAAGAACCTGTCGACCCTGCGTGGCCGCGAGTTCCTGGAAAACTACGGCGTGGCCATCGCCGACGGCCCGCTGGCCGGCCTGGCCGCCCGCGCCGTGGTGGTGCTGGACGAAAACGACAAGGTGCTGCACAGCGAGCTGGTGGGCGAAATCGCCGACGAGCCGAACTACGAGGCGGCGCTGGCTGTCCTGAAGTAAGTGATGCTGGGGCCGCCTTGCGGCCCTTTCGCGGCACAAGGCCGCTCCTACAGAAAGCGCTGACTGCTGTAGGAGCGGCCTTGTGCCGTGAAAGGGGGCGAAGCACCCCCAGGGGTTACACCCTGTAACGGCCTGGACCCTGTTCCAGGCCGTTTTCATTTAAAGTTCACCCCTTTGCCAACGTCAGCCGAAGGTAAAGCACTGGTAAAGCCCCTTTGCTAAAGCGATGCCAGTGCTTATCGTTCACGCTCTCCACGCCGTCTTTCTCTGAACAAGGTTCGTTCGACCCATGCAAGCCTCCAACTCCCGTTCCCCTCGTCGCTGGCTGTTCGGCCTGCTGATCCTGCTGCTGGTGGCCCTGCTGGCCTGGTGGCTGTGGCCCGCGGCGACCGTCCATAAGGAAGGCGACGGGCACCGTCCGGGCAAGGGCCTGGGCATGGGCGGCCGGCCGGGCTTCGGCGCCTCCACCGAGGCAGTGCCGGTGCGGGTCGAGCCGGTGCGGGTCGGAGACTTCCCGCTTTATTACAAGGCCCTCGGCACCGTGACCGCGACCAACACGGTCAACGTGCGCAGCCGGGTCGCCGGCGAGCTGGTCAAGGTCCACTTCAAGGAAGGCCAGCAGGTCAAGGCCGGCGATCTGCTCGCCGAGATCGACCCACGTTCCTATCGCATCGCCCTGCAGCAGGCCGAAGGCACCCTGGCGCAGAACCAGGCGCAACTGAAGAACGCCCAGGTCGACCTGGCCCGTTATAAAGGCCTGTACGCCGAGGACAGCATCGCCAAGCAGACCCTGGACACCGCCGAAGCTCAGGTCGGTCAGTTCCAGGGGCTGGTCAAGACCAACCAGGCCCAGGTCAACGACGCCCGCCTGAACCTCGAGTTCACCCAGATCCGCGCACCGATCAGTGGCCGCGTGGGCCTGCGCCAGCTGGACCTGGGCAACCTGGTGGCGGCCAACGACACCACGGCGCTGGTGGTCATCACCCAGACCCAGCCGATCAGCGTCGCCTTCACCTTGCCGGAAACCCAGCTCGACACCGTGCTGGCCCGTTATCGCAGCGGCGCCAGCCTACCGGTCGAGGCCTGGGACCGGGGCGACCAGAAGCTGCAGTCCACCGGCGTGCTGGGCAGCCTCGACAACCAGATCGACGTCGCCACCGGCACCCTGAAGTTCAAGGGCACCTTCCAGAACAGCGACCACGCGCTGTTCCCCAACCAGTTCGTCAACGTGCGCCTGCTGGCCGACACCCTCAAGCAGGTGGTGCTGGCACCGGCCGCGGCGATCCAGTTCGGCAACGACGGCACCTTCGCCTATGTGGTCAACGCCGAGAACACCATCAACGTGCGCAAGCTCAAGGTCGGCGCCAGCGATGGCGAGAACACGGTGATCGTCGAGGGCCTGGCCGCCGGCGAGCGCCTGGTGCTGGAAGGCACCGACCGCCTGCGCGAAGGCACCAAGGTCGATGTGGTCGAGGATAGCTCCCAGGTCCCCACCACCCCCGGCCAGCACCTGCAGGGGCAGGGCGCCAAGGACTCGGCCCAGACCGCTGAACCAGGCACCAAGGCGGGCGCATGAACCTCTCGCGCCTGTTCATCCTGCGGCCGGTCGCCACCACGCTGAGCATGCTGGCCATCGTTCTGGCCGGCCTGATCGCCTACAAGCTGCTGCCGGTGGCGGCCTTGCCCCAGGTCGACTACCCGACCATCCGCGTCATGACCCTGTACCCCGGCGCCAGCCCGCAGGTGATGACCAGCGCCGTCACCGCGCCGCTGGAACGCCAGTTCGGGCAGATGCCGGGCCTGGAGCAGATGGCCTCGACCAGCTCCGGCGGCGCCTCGGTGCTGACCCTGCGCTTCAACCTCGACATGAACATGGATGTCGCCGAGCAGCAGGTGCAGGCCGCGATCAACGCCGCCAGCAACCTGCTGCCCAGCGACCTGCCGGCGCCGCCGGTGTACAACAAGGTCAACCCGGCCGACACCCCGGTGCTGACCCTGGCCATTTCCTCGAAGACCATGCCGCTGCCCAAGCTCAACGACCTGGTCGACACCCGCGTGGCGCAGAAGATCGCCCAGATCAGCGGCGTCGGCATGGTCAGCATCGCCGGCGGCCAGCGCCAGGCCGTGCGGATCAAGGTCAACGTCGACGCCCTGGCCGCCAACGGCCTCAACCTGGACGACGTGCGCACCCTGATCGGCGCTTCCAACGTCAACCAGCCCAAGGGCAACTTCGACGGTCCGACCCGGGTGTCGATGCTCGATGCCAACGACCAACTGCGTTCGCCCGAGGAATACGCCAACCTCATCCTCAAGTACAGCAACGGCGCGCCGCTGCGCCTGAAGGATGTCGCCGAGATTGTCGACGGCGCCGAAAACGAACGCCTGGCCGCCTGGGCCAACCAGAACGAGGCGGTGCTGCTGAACATCCAGCGCCAGCCCGGCGCCAACGTCATCGAGGTGGTCGACCGGATCAAGGAGCTGCTGCCTTCGATCACCGACAACCTGCCGGCGGGCCTGGATGTCAGCGTGCTCACCGACCGCACCCAGACCATCCGTGCCGCCGTGCGCGACGTGCAGCACGAGTTGCTGTTCGCCATCGCCCTGGTGGTGATGGTCACATTCGTCTTCCTGCGCCGCTTCAGCGCCACCATCATTCCCTCCATCGCCGTGCCGCTGTCGCTGATCGGCACCTTCGGGGTGATGTACCTGGCCGGCTTCTCGGTCAACAACCTCACCTTGATGGCCCTGACCATCGCCACCGGTTTTGTGGTGGACGATGCCATCGTCATGCTGGAGAACATCTCCCGGCACATCGAGGAGGGCGAAACACCCATGCAGGCCGCGCTCAAGGGCGCCAAGCAGATCGGTTTCACCCTGATCTCGCTGACCTTCTCGCTGATCGCGGTGCTGATTCCGCTGCTGTTCATGGCCGATGTGGTCGGACGGCTGTTCCGCGAGTTCGCCATCACCCTGGCGGTGGCCATCCTGATTTCCCTGGTGGTGTCGCTGACCCTGACGCCGATGATGTGCGCGCGCCTGCTCAAGCGCGAACCCAAGGAAGAGGAACAGGGTCGCTTCTACCGCGCCAGCGGCGCCTGGATCGACTGGCTGATCAAGCACTACGGCACCACCCTGACCTGGGTGCTCGAGCGCCAGCCGCTGACCCTGCTGGTGGCCGTGGCCACCCTGGCATTGACTGTAGTGCTGTACCTGATGGTGCCCAAGGGCTTCTTCCCGGCCCAGGACACCGGGGTCATCCAGGGTATCTCCGAGGCGCCGCAATCGACCTCGTTCGCCGCCATGAGCGAGCGCCAGCAATCCCTGGCCCAGGTGATCCTGCAGGACCCGGCGGTGCAGAGCCTGTCTTCCTACATCGGTGTCGACGGTGACAACGCCACCCTCAACAGCGGCCGCCTGCTGATCAACCTCAAGCCCCACGGCGAGCGTGATGTCACCGCCTCCGAGGTGATCAACCGCCTGCAGCCGCAGCTCGACAAGCTGGTCGGCATCCGTCTGTTCATGCAGCCGGTGCAGGACCTGAGTATCGAGGACCGGGTCAGCCGCACCCAGTACCAGTTCAGCCTCAGCTCGCCGGATGCCGACATGCTCGCCGAGTGGAGCGGCAAGCTGGTGCAGGCGCTCAAGGACCGCCCCGAGTTGCAGGACGTGGCCAGCGACCTGCAGGACCAGGGCTTGCAGGTATTCCTGGTGATCGACCGCGACATGGCCAGCCGCTTAGGGATCACCGTGGCGCAGATCACCAACGCGCTGTACGACGCCTTCGGCCAGCGGCAGATCTCGACCATCTACACCCAGGCCAGCCAGTACCGCGTGGTGCTGCAGTCGCAGACCGCGGCCAGCCTCGGCCCGCAGGCCCTGGAGTCGATCCACGTCAAGGCCACCGACGGCGGCCAGGTGCGCCTGTCGGCCCTGGCGCGCATCGAGCAGCGCCAGGCCCAGCTGGCGATCTCGCACATCGGCCAGTTCCCGGCGGTGATGATGTCGTTCAACCTGGCCCACGGCGCATCCTTGGGCGAGGCGGTCAAGGTGATCGAGCAGGTGCAGCAGGACATCGGTATGCCGATCGGCGTGCAGACCCGCTTCCAGGGCGCCGCCGAGGCGTTCCAGGCCTCGCTGTCGAGCACCCTGTTGCTGATCCTGGCCGCGGTGGTGACCATGTACATCGTGCTGGGCGTGCTCTATGAGAGCTACATCCACCCGGTGACCATCCTCTCCACGCTGCCCTCGGCGGCGGTGGGGGCCTTGCTGGCGCTGCTGCTGAGCGGCAACGACCTGGGCATGATCGCCATCATCGGCATCATCCTGCTGATCGGCATCGTCAAGAAGAACGCGATCATGATGATCGACTTCGCCCTGGAGGCCGAGCGTCACCAGGGCATGAGCCCGCGCGACGCGATCTACCAGGCGGCGCTGCTGCGCTTTCGGCCGATCCTGATGACCACCCTGGCCGCGCTGTTCGGCGCCGTGCCGTTGATGCTCGCCACCGGTTCCGGCGCCGAGCTGCGCCAGCCGCTGGGCCTGGTGATGGTCGGCGGCCTGCTGGTGAGCCAGGTGCTGACGCTGTTCACCACGCCGGTCATCTACCTGTACTTCGACCGCCTGGCGCGCCGCTGGCGCCCGGCTGACGGTGCGCGGCAGGCCGAAGCATGAACCTGTCCGGACCTTTCATCCGCCGGCCGGTAGCCACCATGCTGCTGAGCCTGGCGATCATGCTGCTGGGCGGGGTGAGCTTCGGCCTGCTACCGGTGTCGCCGCTGCCGCAGATGGATTTCCCGGTGATCGTGGTGCAGGCCAGCCTGCCCGGCGCCAGCCCGGAGGTCATGGCCTCCACCGTGGCCACGCCACTGGAGCGCAAGCTCGGCGCCATCGCTGGCGTTACCACGCTGACCAGCAGCTCCAACCAGGGCTCGACCCGGGTGATCATCGGCTTCGAGTTGGGCCGCGACATCGACGGCGCGGCGCGCGAGGTGCAGGCGGCGATCAACGCCACCCGCAACCTGCTGCCCAGCGGCATGCGCAGCATGCCCACCTACAAGAAGATCAACCCGTCCCAGGCGCCGATCATGGTGCTGTCGCTGACCTCGGACGTGCTGTCCAAGGGCAAGCTCTACGACCTGGCCGACACCATCTTGTCCCAGAGCCTGGCGCAGGTCAGCGGCGTAGGGGAGGTACAGATCGGCGGCAGCTCGCTGCCGGCGGTGCGCATCGAGCTGGAACCGCAGCTGCTCAACCAGTACGGCCTGTCCCTGGACGATGTGCGTAACGCCGTGGCCAACGCCAACCAGCGCCGGCCCATGGGCTTCGTCGAAGACCATGAGCGCAATTGGCAGGTGCGTGCCAACGACCAGCTGGAAACCGCCGAGGACTACAAGCCGCTGGTGATCCGCCAGCAGAACGGCGCGATCCTGCGCCTGTCCGACGTGGCTAAGGTCAGCGATGGCGTGGAGAACCGCTACAACAGCGGCTTCTTCAACGACGAGAGCGCGGTGCTGCTGGTGGTCAACCGCCAGACCAACGCCAACATCATCCAGACCGTCGAGCAGATCAAGGCCGAGTTGCCGGCCTTGCAGTCGCTGCTGCCGGCCAGCGTCAAGCTCAACGTAGCCATGGACCGTTCGCCGGTGATCAAGGCCACCCTGAAGGAGGCCGAGCACACCCTGCTGATCGCGGTGGTGCTGGTGATCCTGGTGGTCTACCTGTTCCTCGGCAACCTGCGCGCCTCGCTGATCCCGAGCCTGGCGGTGCCGGTGTCGCTGGTGGGCACCTTCGCGGTCATGTACCTGTGTGGGTTCTCGCTGAACAACCTGTCGCTGATGGCGCTGATTCTTGCCACCGGCCTGGTGGTGGACGACGCCATCGTGGTGCTGGAGAACATCTCGCGGCATATCGAGAACGGCGAAAATCCCATGCGCGCCGCCTACAAGGGCGCGCAGGAAGTGGGGTTCACCCTGCTGTCGATGAACGTCTCGCTGGTGGCGGTGTTCGTCTCGATCCTGTTCATGGGCGGCATCGTCCGTGGGCTGTTCAAGGAGTTCTCGATCACTCTGGCCGCGGCGATCATCGTCTCGCTGTTGGTGTCGCTGACACTGACGCCGATGCTCTGCTCGCGCTGGCTCAAGGTCCACGGCCCGCAGCAGCAGACCCGCCTGCAGCGCTGGAGCGACCGCATCCACCAGCGCATGGTCGCCGGCTACGACAAGAG
Organism: Pseudomonas carassii; assembly: GCF_036324045.1. NCBI lineage: Bacteria > Pseudomonadati > Pseudomonadota > Gammaproteobacteria > Pseudomonadales > Pseudomonadaceae > Pseudomonas > Pseudomonas carassii. Next base: position 96,848 of record NZ_JAZDCT010000006.1, read on the forward strand.
CCTGGGCTGGGCGCTGCGCCACAAGCGTCTGACCCTGTTCAGCCTGCTGGCCACCATCGGGCTGAACATCGCCCTGTACGTGGTGGTGCCCAAGACCTTGATGCCGCAGCAGGACACCGGCCAGTTGCAAGGCTTCATCCGTGGCGATGACGGCCTGTCGTTCACCGTGATGCAGCCGAAGATGGAGATCTACCGCCGCGCCCTGCTCAAGGACCCGGCGGTGGAGAGCGTCGCTGGTTTCATCGGCGGCAACAGCGGCACCAACAACGCCTTCGTGCTGGTGCGCCTGAAGCCGATCGCCGAGCGCAAGGAGAACGCGCAGAAGGTGATCGACCGCCTGCGCAAGGACCTGCCGAAGATCCCCGGCGGGCGCCTGTACCTGATGGCCGACCAGGACCTGCAACTGGGCGGCGGTGGTCGCGACCAGAGCACTTCGCAGTACCTATACACCTTGCAGAGCGGCGATCTGGCCGCCCTGCGCGAGTGGTTCCCGAAGGTGGCCGCCGAGCTGCGCAAGCTGCCCGAGCTGACCGCCATCGACGCCCGTGACGGCGCCGGCACCCAGCAGGTGACCCTGGTGGTCGACCGTGACCAGGCCAAGCGCCTGGGCATCGACATGGACATGGTCACCGCGGTGCTGAACAACGCCTACAGCCAGCGGCAGATCTCGACCATCTACGACAGTCTCAACCAGTACCAGGTGGTGCTGGAGATCAACCCGAAATACGCCTGGGACCCGAGCACCCTCGAGCAGGTGCAGGTGATCACCGCCGACGGCGCCCGGGTGCCGCTGTCCACCTTCGCCCGCTACGAGAACAGCCTGGCCAACGACCGCGTCAGCCACGAAGGGCAGTTCGCCTCCGAGGACATCTCGTTCGACGTCGCCGAAGGCTACAGCCCCGACCAGGCCATGGCCGCGCTGGAGCGCGCGGTGGCCAAGCTTGGCTTGCCCGAGTCGGTGATCGCCAAGCTTGGCGGCGACGCCGACGCCTTTACCAAGACCACCGAAGGCCAGCCGCTGATGATCCTCGGCGCCCTGGTGCTGGTGTATCTGGTGCTCGGCATTCTCTACGAGAGCTACATCCACCCGCTGACGATCCTTTCCACGCTGCCCTCGGCCGGGGTCGGCGCCTTGCTGGCGCTGTACCTGACCGGTGGCGAGTTCAGCCTGATCTCGTTGCTGGGGCTGTTCCTGCTGATCGGCGTGGTGAAGAAGAACGCCATTTTGATGATCGATTTGGCCCTGCAACTGGAGCGTCACGACGGCCTGTCGCCGGAGGAGTCGATCCGCCGTGCCTGCCTGCTGCGCCTGCGGCCGATCCTGATGACCACCTTGGCCGCGATCCTCGGCGCGCTGCCGCTGCTGCTCAGCCGCGCCGAGGGCGCCGAGATGCGCCAGCCACTGGGCCTGACCATCATCGGCGGCCTGGTGTTCAGCCAGATCCTCACCCTCTACACCACGCCCGTGGTCTACCTGTACCTCGATCGCCTGCGCCACCGGTTCAACCGCTGGCGCGGCGTGCGCACCGACGCTGCCCTGGATACCCCGCTATGAACTTTGCCCACACCCGAATCCACCGTGCTCTCAAGCTGCTGACCCAGGGGCGTGGTTCGCGCCTGGTCAGCGCCGGGTTGTGCGTGGCCATGCTCAGCGCCTGTACCCTGAGCCCGGACTACCACCGCCCCGAGGTCAGCACCCCGGCGCAGTTCAAGCAGGCCGAAGGCTGGACCCAGGCCAATCCGTCCGACGCCATCGCTCGTGGGGCGTGGTGGGAGATCTATGGCGACAAGCGGCTCGACGCCCTGGTGGAGGAGCTCAACCGCAGCAACCAGACCGTGGCGCAGTACGAGGCGCAGTACCGCCAGGCCCAGGCGTTGGTGCGCAGCAGCCGTGCCTCGCTGTTTCCCTCGCTGGACTTGACCACCAGCAAGAACCGTTCGGCCCAGGGCACCGGCAGTTCCAGCTCCAGCCTGTCGAACAACAGCAGCGGTATCCGCAACACCTACAACGCGCAGCTCGGGGTGAGCTGGGAGATCGACCTGTGGGGCAAGTTGCGTGAAACCATGAATGCCAACGAGTCCAGCGCCGAGGCCAGCCTGGCCGACATGGCGGCCATCCGCCTGAGCCAGCAGTCGGAACTGGTGCAGAACTATCTGCAGTTGCGGGTGATCGACGCGCAGAAGCGCCTGCTGGAAGCCACGGTCGCGGCCTATGAGCGGTCGCTGAAGATGAACGAGAACCAATACCGCGCCGGGGTTGCCGGGCCGGATGCCGTGGCCCAGGCGCGTACTCAGCTCAAGAGCACCCAGGCCGACCTGATCGACCTGGCCTGGCAGCGGGCGCAGTACGAGAACGCCATCGCCGTGCTGATGGGCAAGGCGCCGGCCGACTTTGCCCTGGCGGCGAGCGATGATATTCCGGCATTGCCGCAGGTGCCGCTGTCGCTGCCGTCGCAGCTGCTCGAGCGGCGTCCCGACATCGCCTCGGCCGAGCGCAAGGTCATGGCGGCCAACTCGAACATCGGCGTGTCGCGGGCGGCGTATTTCCCGGATCTGTCCTTGAGCATGAACGGCGGGTACTCCAGCAGCAGCTTCAACAACTGGATCGAGTTGCCCAACCGTTACTGGTCGGTCGGGCCGCAACTGGCGCTGACGCTGTTCGATGCCGGCAAACGCAGTGCCGAGGTTGACCGGACTGTGGCGGTGTACGACCAGACCGTGGCGCAGTATCGGCAGACGGTGCTCGACGGGTTCAAGGAGGTCGAGAACTACCTGGTGCAGCTCAAGGTGTACGGCGACGAGGCGGTGGTGCGCCAGGAAGCGCTGGATGCGGCGCGGGAATCCTTGCGCCTGACCGAGAACCAGTACAAGGCGGGCTTGATCGGCTATCTGGATGTGGTCAATGTGCAGACCACGGCGCTCAGCAACGAGCGCAGTGTGTTGACGTTGTTGCAAGGGCGGCTGGTGGCCAGCGTGCAGTTGATTGCGGCGCTTGGCGGCGGCTGGGATGTTCAGCGGGACCTGGTGGTGGAGTGAACGGGCGGGGCACTCCATGAGTGCCCGTGTGGTGTTTCACACATGACGGCCATCATTCGCGAATGATGGGTCGACGGTGCAAAACACCACACCCGCTACCGGCAGCGCTCGGCTGCCATCACTCGCCGCTGACCAACTGACGCGCCAACTGGTTGTGCCGTTCCAGCACCCGGGGCAGGTCGACGGTGGTGATGCGCCCGTTCTGAACCACCACACGGCCGTTGATCACGCTGGTGTCGACGTGGGTCGGGGTGCAGAACACCAGCGCCGCCAGCGGGTCGTGCAGGGCGCCGGCATAGGCCACATGCCCGAGGTCGAAGGCGACGAAGTCGGCGATCATGCCTGGGGCGAGGGCGCCGATATCGTTGCGGTTGAGCACCTTGGCGCCGCCCAGGGTGGCGATCTCCAGCGCCTCGCGGGCAGTCATCGCATCGGGGCCGAAACCGACCCGTTGCAACAGCAGGGCCTGACGTACCTCGCCGATCATGCTGGCGCCGTCGTTGGACGCCGAACCATCGACCCCCAGGCCCACCGGCACGCCGTGGTCGCGCATCTTGCGGATCGGCGCGATGCCCGAGGCCAGGCGCATGTTCGAGCACGGGCAGTGGGCGACCCCGGTGCCGGTGCGGGCGAACAGCTCGATGCCGTGCTGGTCGAGTTGCACGCAGTGGGCGTGCCACACGTCGTGGCCGACCCAGCCCAGGTCCTCGGCGTACTCGGCCGGGGTCATGCCGAACTTCTCGCGGCTGTAGGCGATGTCGTTGACGTTCTCGGCCAGGTGGGTGTGCAGCGACACGCCATGCTCGCGGGCCAGCACCGCCGCCTCGCGCATCAGGTCGCGGCTGACCGAGAACGGCGAGCACGGCGCCACCACCACGCGCAGCATCGAGCCGTGACTGGCATCGTGGTAGTCCTCGATCAGGCGCTGGGACTCCCTGAGGATGTCACTTTCCTTCTCCACCACCGAATCCGGCGGCAGGCCGCCCTGGCTGCGGCCGACGCTCATGCTGCCGCGCGCGGCGTGAAAGCGCATGCCGATCTCCTCGGCGGCGTGGATGCTGTCGTCGAGCTTGCAGCCGTTGGGGTAGATGTACAGGTGGTCGCTGGAAGTGGTGCAGCCCGAGAGGATCAGCTCGGCCATGGCCGTCTGGGTCGACACCGAGATCATCTCCGGGGTCAGCCGTGCCCAGATCGGGTAGAGGTTGGTCAGCCAGTTGAACAGCTCGCCGTCCTGGGCGGCCGGCACCACGCGGGTGAGGCTCTGGTACATGTGGTGGTGGGTGTTGACCAGGCCCGGAATGACCACCTTGCCGGTCATGTCCAGGATCACGTCGGCGTGTTGCGGCAGCGTATCACTGGGGCCGACCTGCCTGATCACGTTGTCTTCGATGTAGAGGCCGCCGCGTTTGATCTCGCGGCGTTCGCCGTCCATGGTCACCAGCAGTTCGGCGTTCTTGACCAGTAGCGTCTTGGGCATGAGAGTCCCCTCCCGTTCGGGGTGTGTTTTCTGATTGTAGGGTGGCGTCGGCTGTTCGAGCCGAGCGCGACTGTGTCGTCAGGCGCCGTGGCGAAGCCGGGTGTCGAGGGCTTGGGCAAACGGTGCACCGCACACGCGCAGCCCAGGTGAGGGGGCAGGGGGCGTGTGGGCAGACGGAAGCAGGGCGGATGCGGCGTACTGGACGCACGGCGTTCGAGAAGGGTGCCCGATGAAGGTGGGCAGTAGTGAATGTTGCATGGCTTGAGCCTGTCGCAATACGCAACGGCGATGACCGTTGTCGTAGGCGCGGGGCAGTGTAAACAGAAATTGATTTTTTTGTATACGGGAATCTTGCCTGTTACTGACACACGAAGTAGCGCCCCGTGTTCACTCCACCAGAGGCGCGTTACTGCTCCAGCAGGGTCATCATCTCCTGATACCCGCGCTGGCGGGCATGCTCCAGTGCGGTCACGCCGTCCTTGTCGGCAATCTGCGGGTCCGCCCCGGCCGCCAGCAGCCGACGCACGATCTCCACATGACGCGGGCCGCCATCACCGAGGATCACCGCCTCGAGCAACGCGGTCCAGTGCAGGCGGTTGAGGTGGTTTACATCGACGCCGGCATCTATCAGCAATTGCACGGTTTCGACATGGCCGCGTTCGGCCGCCGGGATCAACGCGGTGCCACCGTAGCGGTTGGTGCTCTTCAGGTCGGCGCCATGGGCGAGGGTCAGGCGCAGGATATCGTTGAGGCCTCGCGCGCCGGCATACAGGTAGGGGCTGTCATGGATGTTGTCCTTGGCGTTGACGTCGGCACCGGCCTCGATCAACGCCTTGGCCGCGTCCACACGGTTGGCGTGGGTCGCCACCAGTAGGGCGGTCTGGCCCTGGTCGTTGCGGGTGTCCGGTTGCGCGCCCTGGTTGAGCAACTGGCGCACGGCAGGGGCGTCACCCCGTAGGCTGGCATCTAGCAAGGCGCTGTTCATGGTCGTGGTCTCGGCATGGGTGGCAAGGCTCAGGCTCAACAGCAAGGCGGCGAGCGGCAGGCGCATGGGCGTCGGCTCCTGATGTGACGAAGTTTCATCCTAGGGGGCTCATGCTTGTAGCAGAAGTGAATTATCTGGATGCAAGCCAGTGTATTTGCGCATGTTGCCGGGTATCGGCACCCATGGTAGAAACCAGGCTTATCATTCAGAAGTCGAATACCGAGATGTCTTCCAGCGTAAAACCGAATAGGACCCTGTTCGACCTCGACCTGTTGCGCGCCATCGTCGTGGTGGCCGACTGTGGCAGCTTCACCACCGCTGCCGCACGCCTGCACTCCACCCAGTCGACCATCAGCCAGAAGGTCCGTCGCCTCGAGGACATGGTCGGTCATCGCCTGCTGGTGCGCGGCAACCGCGACGTGCTGCCCACCGATGCCGGGCAGACCTTGCTCGGTTATGCCCGGCACATGCTGGCCCTCAACGACCAGATGCTCGAAGCCCTGGCCGGGGCCATGGTCGGCGTCACCGTGCGCCTGGGCGTGCCGGAGGACTTCGTCGGCGGACGCACCACCAACGCGCTGTCCGCGTTCAGCCGGCGCCACCCGCAGGTCAAGCTGGAGGTCACCAGCGGCCTGTGCCGTGACCTCAGCCAGGCCTACGACAATGGCGAGCTCGACCTGGTGCTGCTCAAGCAGCGGCGCAACAGCCGCGAAGGCGTGGCTTGCTGGCCGGAGCGACTGCAATGGATCGACAGTGCGCGCACACCGTCGTTCGAGCTCGACCCGATTCCGCTGGTGACCTTTCCGCCACGGGGGCTGTACCGCGACGACATGATCAGCGCGATCGAAGGCATGGGGCGGCGCTGGCGCATCAGTTTTACCAGTTCCAGCCTCAGCGGGATCCAGGCGGCGGTGGCCGACGGCATGGGCATCAGCCTGCTGCCGCCGCGGGCGGCGCTGGGCGAGCACCGGGTGCTGGGGGCCGGGCAGGGGCTGCCTGAAGTGGACAGCTACGAGATCGTGATCGTGCACCGGCCAACGGCAGACGTCATGGTCAAGGCGCTGGCCGAAGTGTTGACGGAGTTGCTGGCGGTGCAGGCGATCTGACACGGCCATCGTGGGGCAAGTCGCATCGGCGGACCGCCGATGCGACTTGTCCCACGATGGTGCTTCCTCAGTCCCCACAGCAGTGGGGTTTGTCCTGCGCGCCTTCATAGCGATCATGGTGGCGCACCCAGTCCATGGTCCCTTCCTCATTGCGCCCCAGTGGCGCCAGGTCGAGGAAGTTGTAGGCGTTGACCAGGATGTCCAGCCCACGGGCATAGGTGGAGTAGGTGTGGTAGAGGTTGCCCTCGCTATCGCGATAGAACGCGCTGAGGCCGGGCAGCTCTGCCTCGTTGCCGGCATAGGGCTCGTAGTTGTACTGGGCGCTGCCGTCGGTGGCGACACTGACCCCGAAGTCCTGGTTGAAGGCGCTGCCGTGCGAGGAGAACCACGGGAAGCGCCAGCCCATGCGCTGGCGGAACGCCTGGAACTCGGCATAGGGCGCCCGTGACACCGCCACCAGGGCCACGTCATGGTGGGCCAGGTGCAGGTTGGCGCCGTCGAAGTGATCGGCGAGGAACGAGCAGCCTGGGCAGCCTTCGTTCCAGCCCTCGGCGAACATGAAGTGATAGACCAGCAACTGACTGCGCCCGGCGAACAGCTCAGCCAGGCCCTGCTCGCCGTGCGGCCCCTGGAAGCGGTAGTCCTGGTCCACCAGCACCCAGGGCAGGGCGCGGCGGGCCGCGGCGAGTTCGTCGCGCTGGTGGGTGAAGGCTTTCTCGTGCAGCCAGAGTTGACGGCGGGCGGCGAGCCACTGGCTGCGCGTGACCACGGCGTGCTTGGGGGCGGTAGGGCTCATGGGCGTGACTCCACGCTTGGGGTTCACCAGGTGGTCGAGTGAGCTCCAGGGGATTCGACAGCATCTTTGCCGTTACCGACGAATGGTTTGCTCCGCGAAGCAGGCCCAGGATGCCGGCAGCCCGTCAGGCGCTCGCTTGCATCAGCTCGATCAGCTCCCACAACCGTGGATCGTCGTAGTCCTCGATTACCAGCCTTGCCCCGGCAGCCAGCAGCCGCTCGGCAGGCTGGGTCGTGGCCAGCCCCACGGTGAAGATCCCGGCATCGACGGCGGCCTTGACCCCCGGTAGTGAATCCTCGAACGCCAGCGCCTGCCCGGCGCTGGCCTCCAGGCGCTGCAGCCCGGTGAGGTAGGGCAGGGGGTCGGGCTTGGGCCGGGCCAGTTCGTCCGCCACCAGCACATGCTCGAAACGCGCCACCAGGCCCATGGCCCCAAGCATGTGCTCGGCATTCAGGCGCGGCGCGTTGGTCACCACGCACATACCGATGCCATGCCGTGCGGCGTGCTCCAGCAGGCGCAGCAGGCCGGGCATCGGCGCCAAGGTCGGTGACAGTTGGCGGAACAGCGCTTCCTTGCGTTCGGCCAGGGCCTGGCGGCTGGCGGCGTCGGCCTGGGGGAACAGTTCGGCGAACAACAGGCCGTTGGAGCGACCGCTGACCTGGGTGTTGAACTGCTCCTGGGTCAGCTCGCGGCCGTCATGGTCGAACAGCAGCTTGCGGAAGGCTTGCAGGTGCAAGGTGTCGGTATCGGTGAGGGTCCCATCGAGGTCGAACAGCAGGGCGGTCAGCATCGGGCATCCTGAGGGTGGAGAAACCATTCAGCATCATAAGGGATCAGGGTGGGGAAATGCACTTGGCTGGGCGGCAGGGGGGATTTCAAGGTGCTCGGCGGGGGGGGCGCTTGTGAGATCGAACGCCGCTCGGCGGGGGAGTTGTAGCGCCTGTGAGATCGAGCACCGCTCGGCGGGGGAGTTTCAGCGCCTATCAGATCGAGCGCCGCCCGCGCGGCGCATCGCGACGCAAGGCCGCTCCTACATCTGTTTCGGGCCAGTTTCTCCTGTGCCATTACCTTGTCCGCCTTGGTGCATGGCTTGAGAGCGGTGGGGCAGCAAAGGCGCTGGCACGCTAGTATGAGCGGCCAGGCATCCACCGCAGGGAGCATCGTTCGTCATGCCTTTCATCACCACCCGGAAAATTCTCTTTGGCGACTGCGATCCCGCCGGGATCGTCTATACGCCTCGCATCTCCTATTTCGTCATCGAGGCAATCCACGAGTTTCTCTCCCACCGCCTCGGCGGTGAAGGCCTGCGCACCTTGTTCGCCATGGGCGTGATGCCGCCGGCGCGGGCACTGTCCATCGAGTTCCTGGCGCCGATGACCTGGGATGACCTGATCAGCGTGCAGGTCAGCAGTGGTGAGCCTGGTACCACATCATTCAGCTTTGCCGTCGAGGCGCGTGGCTCCGGTGGCGAGGTCTGCTTTCGCGCCAGCCTGACCCAGGTGTGCGTCTGCCCCGAGAGCAGGCAGCCGGTTGCAGTGCCCGAGGCATTGCGCCAGGCCTTGTGCGAGCACATGGACTAGCGGAACACCGTGACGAATAGTTTTCCAATAAAAGAACAAACGTTTCAGCATCAATTGGATATAAAGTCCGAACGTGACCGGTTATTCAGTTGGCGTTTTTAGAGCAATTACGGTGTTGGCCACTGGTTGCTCCCGGCGAAAGCTGTTAGTTTCGCCACCGCTGAGAAGCAAACAAGCAGGCCTGCAATGCGCCGCTTGCCGCCAACCGATTAATCAACGGTTGGCTGAACAGGGAACGATAATAAAAAATCCTAGGGAGGGATAACCGGATGAATCTGTACATCCGCCTGTTGCTCGCTGTCCTGCGTGGTTTCTTCAAACCGCCCATGGCTCTGACCGATACGCTGCACCGCACGCTACGGGTCTGGCCGAACGATATCGACATCAATAAACACATGAACAATGGTCGTTACATGACCATCGCCGACTTGTTCATGCTGGAACTTTGCCTGCGCGCTAAAATCCTCATTCCGGCCTTCAAGTTGGGCTGGAAGCCAATGCTCGGCGGCAACTTGGTCGTTTACAAAAAGCAACTTTCAATGTTCGAGAAGTACACGGCTGAATTCAGCATCTGCTGCCTCGACGACAACTGGACCTACTTCCAGTACAGCTTCTTCAACAGCGCAGGCGACGTGGTCGTGACCGGCTACTCCAAAGGCGCCTGGGTTGGCCGCAAGGGCCTGGTCGCCAACGCGGTGATCGCCGAGAAGCTCAAGGTCCAACCCACCACCGCGCCGATGCCCGAAGCCGTGAAAAAATGGCTGGAGGCTGAAGCGCACGTCCTCGGCAAGGCCTGAGCCAGGCCGCGCCGCGGCCCCCTTGCCAGCCACCTGATACCGCAGCCTGTCCATTGCTCCACCGTCCCCGGCCTCTGGCCCGGGCGTGCGCGGCAGGCTTTGCCGTGCCCGGCGTTCGCGCCGCACGTCGATCCATGAATGAGTAGGGAAACACTTCATGCCGAACACATTGCTGTTGATGCTGGCCTTCTTCGCCGCCTTCCTGCTGGTCGCCGAGCTGCTCAGGCGCTACCGCCTGGTGGGCCTGACCTTCTTCGTCCTGTCGCTGCCGGCGCTGCTGGTGCCCAACGCCAACCTGTTCATGCGCATCAAGACCATCAGCGTGCTGCTGCCCATGTGCTTCCTGGCTTATGCCCGCTACAAGCCAAGGATCGAGGGCTTCATCTACAAGCTCATCTACCTGGTGATCGTGCTGAATATCATCGAGGCCTCGGTGATCGACTGGCAGACCGGCAACGTCCTCAACATCATTGCCGCCGTGGGCCTGATCGTCTGCCTGCCGTACTCGCGCAAGCATTGGCAGATTTCCGGGCGCCACAGTGACTTCGTGGTGCGCGTCCCGGCCTACTGGCCGTACCTCTACACCACCTGGAACCTGTGCTTCCTGTACTCGGCGCGGATCACCACCTTCGGCTACGCCCTGCCGCTGTTGCTGGCGCCGGTAGCCTATGCCTTGCTCCTGCGCCGCTCGGACCTGTACTTCCAGGCCCGCGCCTACACCTTCGGCTTCTACCTGTTCGTGCGCACGCTGGCCGGCGACACACCGCTGATGAACCTGCCGGCCTTCGACCTGACGAGCTGGTACAGCCCCGACGCGGCGCTCGCCTGGAGCGTCGTCAACGTGATTTTCACAGGCGCCTGCCTGTACAGCTACGGCGCAAGCCGCAACAAGAACAAAGCGATCGAACAAGGAGTTTGAAGCATGCTGGAAGTCATCTTGCTGGCGTTTTTCATTACCGTCAGCCCCGTGATCATCTTGATGAGCAAGACCCGCGCCGAGCCGTTGAAGCATGTGTACGTGGGCCTGTACTACGTCAAGTTCGTGCCGCTGCTGCTGGCGTTGTACGCGGTCAACCTCGGCACCAGCTTCCTGGCCTGGAAATGGGTTCAGCTGAAATGGCTGCTGCCTCGCTACTTCGGCTATCGCCACTACAACCGCGATTCCATCTCGATGGAAAGCACGCCGATCCCGGGCACCGACTACCACATGGGATACATCCCCAAGAAGCTGCCAGCCGAACTGGTCTACCGCTGGAGAAAGGACAAGGTCTACCACAACTACATCCAGTCGATCATCAAGGCCAACCGCGACTACTACAAGGTGCCGCTGGGGCAGTTCCCGCAGCCGACGGCCATCTCGGACGAGGACCTCCGGGTGTTCCTGATGTCGTCGCAGATCACCCACTATCTGCAGACGGTCGATGGCGTGTCGACCTTCGACATGCGTGACTTCACCCGGGAGATTCGCCTGTCCAGCTCGGTGTTCGACGTGGCCAGCATCGCCATTGCCGAGGATTTTGCCGCCGACAGCATGCGCATCACCCTGCGTGACGGCTTCAGCGTCGGCCCGGGCGAGCCGCACTGGGACCTGGCCAAGGTGTACTTCATGTCCAACACCATGGTGTTCTTCATCCTCGGCGCGCACCTGCACCACCACCTGTTCTTCGCCGAAATGGGCGCGGCGTTCCTGTTCAACCTGGTGCCCAGGGAGTCGAACTTCCACAAGCTGATGGACCCGCACACTGCCTACATCCTGATGCTTAACCACCAGTTCAAGGAGTCGCCGCTGTCGCTGCGCGAAACCACCGGCATCGCCGACAAGTTCCTCTACAGCTGCATCGGCTACTACTCGGCGCAGACCTTCTACAAGGTCGGTTATGAAAACGCCCTGAACATGTACAACAAGCGCGAGACCGAGGATCAGGCACTGACCCAGAAATTCGAGATCAGGTTCGCCATCCCGTTCGACCAGTACCTCAATGGCCAGCACGCGCTCAATGCCCAGTACCGCGACTACTACGCGGCGGTGCTGAAGTTCGTCTCGGCCAGCTACGACGACCTGCTGCGCGACAGCTCCGAGCCCTACATCAACAACTGGGTCGCCGAGCTGTGCCGCTATGTCAACCTGCCGTGCCAGCCCGGCGACAAGGCCTTCAACATCGAAGTGATCGCCACCTATATCTGGTACGTGTCGTTCGTCCACTCCCTGGAGCACTACCAGTTCCACAAGTACAAGATGAACTACTGCCTGCTGACCCGGGTGCCGTTCTCGGTCGCCAGGCACTTGCCGCAGGACCAGGTGTTCAGCCAGTACGACATCTGGAAGTCCAAGCACATCGTGCACACCTTCGGCAAGAACCACCTTAATGCCGGCGTGTCGGAAAGCTACGCCGACCTGGACTACAAGTTCCGCGATCTGGCGCTGATCGACAGGCAGGAGCAGTTGAAGAAAGAAGTGCTGGGCCTGCTGGAGAAACACCAGACCCCGAGCGAGGCGATCGCCTTGTCCATTCGCTACTGAGCCATCGCGCAGCTGGCGTGACGACGTACCGCAGTACGGATCGCGACAGCGCACGTGGCGTTCGGCCATTTCTCGTGCACACTGTGTAAGGCCACGTTGTCAGTGGCGTAATCCATAGCACGAGGAACGCAATGAACGGACGTTGTCTGGGCCTGTCTGTGTTGTTGTCGTTCGCCCTGGCGGCGGTGCCCAAGGTCACCGTCGCCGCTGACGCCTGCCAGCACCTCACCGCCACCGGCAATCCGGAATACCCCCCTTACCTCTGGCGTGACCCGCAGGACCCCGAGCGCCTGATCGGCGCCAATGCCGACCTGCTCAAGCAGGTGGCCAAGGAGCTCGGCCTGGTGGTGGACGTGGTGTATGTCGGCCCATGGTCGAGGGCCCAGGAAGAGGTGAGCAGTGGGCGCGTCGACATGCTGGCCGGGTATTTCCGCACCCAGGCGCGGGAGCAGTTGGTGGATTTCGTCAGTCCGCCTTTTCTGTTCAACTCCAGCGTGGTCTGGGTACGCAAGGGCGAGGGCTTCGCCTACAGCGACTGGTCCGACCTCAAGGGACGGCGCGGCGGGACGCTGGTCAACAACAGCCACGGTCAGGCCTTCGATGACTACGCTCGGGCGCAGCTCAACCTCGAGGCCGTGCCCAGCGTCACCCAGGCCTTCCAGAAGCTGCTGCTCAAGCGCAGCGACTATGTGATCTTCGAACACTACCCCGGTCTGGCCCTGGCCCGCACACTGGGCAAGGAACAGGCGCTTGAAGTGCTCGAACCGCCGGTCTCCAGCGAGGGGTTGTACCTGGCCTTGTCGCACAAGTCCGGCTGCAACAAGCCGGCGTTGCGCGAACAGCTGGCACGCAAGATGAGGGCGCTGGTTGCGGGACCGTTGCCCGAGCAGCTGGTGGCCGAGAATCTGCAACGCTGGCAGCGCCAGCAGGCCGGCCAATAGGCTTTGCGTCATTTGCGCGCTTGCCGTCCAAGGCCTTTGATCTAAGGCGTGGCAGCCGATGGCCTATGCTGTTGCGGCGAACCACATCCCTGTTTCCCTAGCGAAGGTGTTCATTCATGAGCAAGCCTACTGTCGTATTGGTACATGGTTTCTGGGGCGGTGCCGCCCATTGGGGAAAGGTGATCGTCGAGCTGGCGCGCAAGGGCATAAAGGATGTCCGCGCCGTGGAGCTGCCGCTGACCTCCCTGGCGGATGACGCCGAGCGCACGCGCAAGATGGTGGCGCAGGTTGGCGGGCCGGTACTGCTGGTCGGGCATTCCTATGGCGGGGCGGTGATCACCCAGGCGGGCAACCAGGACAATGTGACGGGGCTGGTCTACATCGCGGCCTTCGCACCCGATGCGGGCGAAAGCCCGGGCGCACTGACCCAGCAGCATCCACCCCTGGCGGCACCGAACCTGGCGCCGGACAGCGACGGTTACCTGTGGATCAAGGCCGACAAGTTCCACGAGAGCTTCTGCCAGGACCTGTCGGCGGACGAGGCGCTGGTCATGGCGGTGACCCAGAAGGCGCCGCTGGCGGGTACCTTTGGCGACACCATCGTTGATCCTGCGTGGAAGCACAAACCGTCGTGGTACCAAGTCTCCAGCCAGGATCACATGATCGCGCCGGTCAACCAGCAGGCGATGGCGGCGCGATTGAAGGCACGCAAGGTCATCACCCTGGACGCCAGCCACGCGTCGCTGGCCTCCAGGGCCAAGGAAGTCGCCGCGTTGATCGAGGAGGCGCTGGGCTAGCTCAGCCCTTGCACTTGGCCACGACCACCTGGCAGGTGTGCGGCGTGCCGCCCGACCTGCCGGCGTAGCGCACGCAGCTGGCCAGTGATTTCTTGCTGGCCATGGCGAGGGTGGGGCCGAAGGCCAGGCCGCCCTCGCCGCTGCTGGGCAGGGCCTTGGCGTAACAGTTGGAGCCTTGGGCTGCGTAGCGAGTGGTGGCGTGTTTGTTCGAACAGCCGCCAGACAGCGACAGTGCGAGGGCGAGCAGGGTGAGCAACGCTGCCTGGCGGGATGGGGTGGCCATTGCGAGCTCCTGGGGTATCGGCCTATTGATATTAGCTGGAGTCGTTGCCCTTGGCGTGGGTTTCGTCGTGACGCCATCGCGGGGCAAGCCCGCTCCCACGCCATCTTCCAAATCATTCAGGCGTGTATCACAGCGTGGGAGCGGGCTTGCCCCGCGATGTGGCCCGAGACGACCAATGGCAATATGCCTTCAATTGCTGGGCAATACGCTCTAGCCCAGTCCCTGCGGTGCCTTGCGTCGATCATTGGATCCATTCAGGTCCGCGAAAACCCCGTGCGTTTCGCCAAAGCTTGAGTACAATCATCGGCTTTTCCCGGGCCGTTCCTCGGCCTGTTCCTGGAAGTACCAATGCTGATCGGTAGTTACTCCTCCTCGCTGGTGTTGATCTCGCTGTGCGTGGCCATCCTGGCTTCCTATACGGCCCTGGACCTCACCGGGCGCATCACCACGGCCAAGGGGCGGGCGGTGTACCTGTGGATGGGCGGCGGGGCGTTCGCCATGGGCATCGGCATCTGGTCGATGCACTTCATCGGCATGCTGGCGTTCAGCTTGCCGATCGAGCTGGGCTACGACACCACCCTGACGGCCTTGTCGCTGCTGATCGCGGTGGCCTCCTCGGGCTTTGCCCTGTGGCTGGTGAGCCAGCCGAAACTGCCGTGGCTGCAGCTGGTGTTCGGCGCCTTGATCATGGGCACCGGCATCGCCTGCATGCACTACATGGGCATGGCCGCGCTGCGCATGCAGCCGGGCATCGACTACGACCCGACGCTGTTCGGCGCGTCGCTGGCCATCGCCGTGGGGGCGTCGGCGGCGGCGCTGTGGATCGCCTTCCGCCTGCGCCAGCACACCCCCTATGTGCGCCAGATTCGCGGTGTTGCGGCGGTGGTGATGGGCATCGCCATCGTCGGCATGCACTACACCGGCATGGCCGCGGCCAACTTCCCGGCAGGCAGCTTCTGCGGCGCGCTGACCACGGGCCTGGCCGGCGATGGCCTGGACTACCTGGTGCTGATCACTACCTTGGCGGTGCTGGCGGTGGCCCTGCTGACCTCGGTGCTGGACGCCCGCCTGGAGGCGCGCACGGCGGAGCTGGCACGTTCGCTGACCCTGGCCAACCAGGAACTGACCCAGCTGGCCCTGCACGACACCCTGACCGGGCTGCCCAACCGCACGCTGCTGGCCGACCGTATCGACCAGGCCATGGGCCGGGTGGCGGAGCAGGGCGGCTGCTTCGCCCTGATGTTCATCGACCTGGATGGCTTCAAACCGGTCAACGACGCCTTCGGCCACCATGTCGGCGACCTGTTGCTCAAGGCCGTGGCGGCCCGTCTGCGCGGCCACCTGCACAGCCAGGACACCCTGGCGCGGATCGGCGGCGACGAGTTCGTGCTGCTGGTGGAACTGGACGAACCGGACGACGCCATGAACGTCGCGGTCAAGCAGGTCAACCTGATGGCCAGGCCGTTCCGCGTGGCCGAGCACGACCTGCAACTGTCGGCGAGCCTGGGCATCGTGATGTATCCGGGCAACGGCCTGGACCAGCACGAACTGCTGCGCAACGCCGATGCGGCCATGTATCACGCCAAGAGCGCCGGCAAGAACGGCTACAGCTTCTTCGACGCCTCGATGAACAGCAACGCCCGCCAGCAACTGCAACTGTTGCAGGACCTGCGCACGGCCCTGGAGCACAACCAGTTCCGCCTGCACTACCAGCCCAAGTTCGACGCCGTGCAGCGCCAGCCCATCGGCGCCGAGGCCCTGTTGCGCTGGGAGCATCCGCAACATGGCCTGATGCTGCCGGACCGCTTCATCGGCCTGGCCGAGAAGACCGGCCTGATCATTCCGATCGGCGAGTGGGTGCTGGGCGAAGCCTGCCGGCAGATGCGCCAGTGGCTCGATGAGGGCAACGATGACTGGCGCATCGCGGTCAACCTGTCGGCCATCCAGTTCTGCCATGCCGGGCTGGTCGACAGCGTGGCTCAGGCGCTGAACGAAAACGGCCTGCCGGCCAACCGCTTGACCCTGGAAATCACCGAAACCACCGCCATGCGCGATGCCGACGCCAGCCTGCATGTGCTGCAGCGCCTGTCGGACATGGGCGTGGACCTCTCCATCGACGATTTCGGCACCGGCTATTCCAGCCTGATGTACCTCAAGCGCCTGCCGGCCAACGAACTGAAAATCGACCGTGGCTTCGTGCGCGATCTGGAGCAGGACAGCGACGACGCGGCGATCGTCTCGGCCATCGTCGCCCTGGGCCAGGCGCTGGGCTTGCGGATTGTCGCCGAAGGGGTGGAAACCGACCGCCAGCAGGACTTCCTGACCCGCCTGGGCTGCGATTCGCTGCAGGGCTACCTGCTTGGCCAGCCGGTGCCGCCCGAGCAGTTCATGAAAGGCTTGCAGGTGTTGAAGGCGCGCCAGGAGCAGGCAATCTAGACAGCGCTGCGCAGGCGGCCGGCGATCAGGTCGAAGGTTTCCATCTCAGCCTCGACCGCCTCGATGATCCGCTCGACATCGGCGGCAGGCATGATGGTGGCGCAGGGAATGCCGGCGATCGCCAGCAGGGTTTCACCAGTGGCCCGGTCAAATAGCCGGGCGACCATGCTGCGCGGGGCATCCATGCTGGCCTCGAAGCCCAGCGGATGGAAATGCCAGCGCATCACCTGGCAGGCGTTGGGGAACGTCATCTTGTTCATGCCAGCCTCCTTGTTCGTGTCCTGAACGCGGTGATTCCGTAGCAGTCGCACTGTGGCCGTCCTGGCCAGTCGGGACTCTAACCATAGCACCTGCCATGGCAGCAATCGCCGGAAAATATGGCAGATGTACTAATGCATGACGGCGGTCACAGTGCTGTCACGATGAACGGTGGCTGAATGTTTCCCAGGGCAAACGTTTTCCCCGTGGGCCGGCGGCTGACAGTGAGGGTTGCTCTGCTATGTTTATCGGCAGCGCTTTTCGGACCAACGGTGCCGACCGGCAGACAGGGAGACAGTCATGCGTTATTCCGCGCTCACCCAACGTATCGCCGGTCACGCAGTCGCTGCCTGGGATATTCACTACCAGGCCCTGGAGCAACGCCGGCAGGGGCGCGAGATTATCCTGCTGTCAGTGGGCGACCCCGATTTCGATACCCCGGCCCCGGTGGTCGAATCTGCCGTGGCCAGCCTGCGGCGCGGTGACACCCATTACAGCGATGTGCGCGGCAGTCTCGCCTTGCGTGAGGCTGTGGTGCGCCACAGCCAGCTACCACTGGATCCCGCGCAGGTCGTGGTGACCGCCGGCGCCCAGTGCGGCCTGTTCGCGACCTTTCAGTGCCTGTTCGAGGCCGGCGACGAGGTAATCGTCGCTGAGCCCATGTACGTGACCTATCACGGTGTGTTCGGCGCCTGCGGTGCGCGGGCCGTGCAGGTCGCGGTGCGGCCGGAGCAGGGATTCCGCCTGGATCCGGCTGCGGTGGCCAGGGCGATCACCCCGCGTACTCGGGGCCTGCTGCTCAACAGTCCGCACAATCCGACGGGCGCGGTGATCGCCCAGGCCGACCTGGAGCGCCTGGCGCAGTTATGTCGGGAGCATGATCTGTGGCTGGTCTGCGACGATGTCTACCAGTCGCTGCTGTACGAGGGTGAGGCGCCCAGTCCGTTGAGTCTGCCAGGTATGGCCGAACGCTGCGTGTCCATCGGCAGCCTGTCCAAGTCCCATGCCATGAGCGGCTGGCGGGTCGGCTGGGTGATCGGCCCGCCGCTGTTCGCCCGGCACCTCGGCACGCTGGTGATGAGCATGCTGTTCGGCCTGCCGGAGTTCGTCATGCACGCGGCTTGCGTGGCCCTGGATCAGGTGCGGGATGATGTGCGGCGGATGCGCGAGGTCTACCGGCAGCGGCGTGACCGGGTTTGCGCGGTGCTGGAGGGTTGCCCGGGCATTCATGCCCTTCGGCCGGCCGGTGGCATGTTCGTGATGCTCGACATTCGCGGTAGCGGGCTCGGCGCCCAGGCGTTCGCCCAGCGCCTGCTGGACGAGGAGGGCGTGGCCCTGCTGCCGGGGGATGGTTTCGGGCCAAGCGCGGCGGGGCATCTGCGCCTTGGGCTGGTGCTGGAAGCCGCTGTGCTGGAGCAGGTGTGCCGGCGCATCGCCGCCTGCGCGTTGCGGGTGCTAGCCGAGCAATCCGGCTGCGATGTTGATGGTAAAACCGAGGATCGCCGTGTTGAACACGAAACCTACCAGTGAGTGCGCCAGCACCACCCGGCGCATGGCCCGACCGGCGACGCCGATGTCCGAGGTCTGCACGGCAACGTTGATGGTGAACGAGAAGTAGTGGAAGTCCCAGTAGTCCGGGTTGCGCTCGCCGTCGGCGAAGCGCAGGGGCGGTTCATGGCGGTCGCCGGTGTAGAACAGCCGGGCGTAGTGCAGGCTGAAGATGCAGCCGATCAGCAGCCATGAGCCGGCCACGGTCAGCCCGGTGTACAGGTAGTGCAGGGCCAGGGCGCCGCCCTCCAGGCCGCGGCTGGACACCAGTTGCAGGGTGACGGCGGCCAGGCTGGCGATGGCCGAGACGCAGACGGTGATCAGCACCAGGCCGGCGTTTTCATCCTCGATCCGGGCGACCTTGCGCACTCGCTCGGCATTGGCCCGCAGGCTCAGCCACAGGACCATGGCCAGGTACAGCCAGACGCCGAGGTTCCAGCCGGCGAGGATATGCTGCACGGTGTCGCCGGCGGGGATCAGCCAGCCGCCGAGCAGGCCGGCCAGGGTGGCGATACTGAGACGAGGGTGGGTGCGGGTGAGATGGTGGAAGGCCATGCGGTCCCTTGGCGGATGGGCGTGGGTTGAACTGTAGACTATCGCGGGGCAAGCTCGCTCCCACGCAATGCGCGACAGCCGAGGCGGGGCGTTCAGCCCGGCATGCCATCCACCCGTGCCCGCAGCAGGATCGGCAGGTAGTGCCAGAGGAACAGCAGCAGCGCGGCGCTGCCGAACAGCACCGACAACCCCAGCCCCAGCGCCGTGAACGGCACCACCACGACCCGGGCCAGCGCCGCCAGCTGGATCAGCGCGAACGCCCAGCCAATGCTGCGCGGCACCGTCAGAGGCCGCCCGGTATGCCCCAGGCTGACCCGGGCCATCATCGCCACGATCAGTCCGGTCATGGCGCCGACCGTCAGGGCGTGGGCGGCCAGGCTCGGATTGATCGCCAACCCGGTATGCCACAGCGCCAGGCCCAGGCAGGCCGGGATCAGCCAGGCGTAGGCCAGGTGCAGCGACCACAACAGTGGCACCCGCCACAGGCCACGGTCATGCCACAGCGCCAGGCGCACGCCGTGCAGCATCGCCAGGGCGGCGAACAGCAAGGCCATCGGCGGCTGCGGCGCATCGTTGAAGCCCAGCACGTAGGTGAGCGGCAGCGCCACGCTGCCCAGCAGGCAGGCGCGGTCCAGCCAGGGCCGGGCCTGCGCCGGGTTCATGTTGCCCAGGCCGCGACGGGTGAAGAACGGAATCACCCGGCCGCCGATCACGCTCATCATCGCCGCCACCAGCCAGAGCCCGGCCAGTACACCGCGGCGTTGCCACACCTCGTTGCCCAGCAGCTCGCCGGCCAGGGTCAGCCACTGGCAGGCGGCGATCAGTAGCACCAGGACCACGATGGGGTAGTTGTTGCGCAGCCGCCGCTGGATGATCGGCCGGGCCAGTGCCAGCGCCACCAGGGGCAGGAAGGTACCCTCGATCAGGACCAGCAGCCAGGTCGGCAAGGGCAGGAACCAACTAACTCGGCCCAGCAGCCAGAGCAGGAACAGCCCCTGCAGCGGCCGGCCGCTCAGGCCCGGGATGCCGCTCCAGTTCTGCACGGCGGTGAGCAGAAAGCCGGCGACGATGGCCACGGCGAAGCCGAACAGCATTTCATGGCGGTGCCAGGCGAGCACGCCGCCCGCAGGGTTGAGCTGGAACGCGCCGGCCAGCACGCCGGCCCACAGCAGCAGGGCGAGCAGGGCGAACAGGCTGCCGCCGAGGAAGAACGGACGGAAACCCAGGGCCCAGAGGGCCTGGCGTGGGCGAGCGGTGATCGGCTGGACGAGCATGGCGGGGACCTTGGTTCGATCGGAGCGGTTGAATGGGGTACCATCACGAACCATGCCAGCGTTCAAAGGCCTTGAATATCAAGGTGATGGCACTGCGTGAAGTCATTATGACTCTTTTTGTTTGTAGTCGTTTTGACCTTGATCAGGGTCGAAATGACTCGCTTTACGCCGTCTTGCGCCCGCCGCGCATTCGGCTTTGCTACAGGATCCCCGCTGTGACCGACCTCCTGCGCAATCCGCTGCTGCAGTACCTTGCCCGCCTGGCCCCGTCCAGCCAGCTGACCATGCGCTACATCCTGCAGGATGCCGCCGACCGCCTGGGCTTCGCCGATGTCGATATCGCCGAGGTACCTTGGCACCGACTCGAACCCGGCCATGTGATCGCCCTGGTCGCGGCGCTGCGCGCCGATGGCTACGCGCCCAATACCTCGTCGCTGTACGTCAATGCGGTGCGCGGGGTGATGAACGAGGCCTGGCGCCAGGGGCTGATCGACCACGAGCAGTTGCTGATGATCCGCGAGGTCAAGCCAGCCAGCGGCAGCCGCCTGCCGCCGGGGCGCAATCTGCGGCGCAACCTGATCCGCGAATTGATGGACGTATGCGCCGCCGACCCGCGCCCCCAGGGCGTGCGCGACGCGGCGATCCTGGCGCTGCTCTACGGCACCGGCATGCGCAAGTCGGAGTCGGTGGACGTCGACCTGGACCAGGTGGACTTCCAGGAGCGCAGCGTGCAGGTGCTGGCCAAGGGCAACCGCCAGCTGGTCAAGTACGCCCCGGCCTGGGCCTTCGACAAGCTGCAGGCCTGGCTCGACTTGCGTCGCCAGCACCTGCCCGCCGGCGAGCGCGATGACAGCTTCCTGTTCAACCGCATCCGCCGTGGCAGCCATATCACCCGTGCGCGCATCACCAAGCACGCGATCTACTACATCGCCCGCCAGCGCGGGGCGCAGGTGGGGGCCAAGATCATGCCCCATGATTTTCGCCGGGCATTCATCACCCGGGTGATCGAGGAGCACGACCTGTCGATCGCGCAGAAGCTCGCCCACCATGCCAACATCCAGACCACGGCGAGCTATGACCGGCGCGATGACAACGAGCGGCGGCGGGCGGTGGAGCGCTTCGATTACTGAAAGGGTCCGAGGGCGTCAGGACACCTCGGCATAGCGCAACACCCGGCCACGCCCCTGTTGCTTGGCCGCATACAGCGCCCGGTCGCCCATCGACAGCAGCCGCGACAGATCACCTTGCGCGGCCGGCTGGCTGACAATGCCGATGCTCACGCCCAGCAGCCCCGGCTCCAGCAGCGCCAGCCCGGAAAACCCGGCGCAGATCCGCTGTGCCACCTGTTCGGCCTCGGCTTCGCTGGCGCCGCGCAGCAGGCAGGCGAACTCCTCGCCACCGATGCGTGCAAACAGGTCGTCCCGACGCAGGTGGCGAGCGGTTTCCCGGGCGAACGCCAACAGCACCTCGTCCCCGGCTGGGTGGCCGAAACGGTCATTGATTCGCTTGAAGTGGTCCAGGTCGCACAATAGCAGCGCCACTGGCGCCTGGCTTGCCGCGCAGTCCTGCAGCAACCGTGCGCCGCGCTCCATGAACGCCCGGCGGTTATCAACGCCGGTCAGCGGATCGCTGTAGGCCGCGGCGCGCAACAGGATCTCGGCGCGTTCGCGGACCATCGCCAGGGTCACATAGGAGATGCCGATGGCGAACAGCATCGACTCGAACAGGATGAAGGCGAAGAATCCCGGACTGGCGCCGCCGCTGTTGATCGCCTGGTCGAGGGCGACACCCTCCTCGATGAACGTGCGCATCAGGTAGAGCACTGCATGCACGGTGGTCAGGATCAGCGCCGGGGTATAGGACACCTGCAGGCGAACCCGGGGACGCAGCAACTCGCCGATGCTCAGGCAGGTGTAGCCCAGGGTCAGCAGCGAATACACCTTCACCCGCAGGCCGAGATCGCCGTGAAAACCCGGCCACAGGCTGAACAGCCACCAGAACACGGCGCCGGCTAGCAGCAGTGGCCAGTGCGGTTTGCGCCCGCCGAGCACGCGCATGGCCGTCCAGCCCAGGCCGGTGCCGACCAGCAGGACGATGTTGCCCAGTACCAGGGCCAGGTAGTCCACGCCAATCCCACGCAGGGCGTTCAGGCACACCCCCAGACCCGAGATCAGCAGCATCGCGCCCAGGTAGCCCAGGCTCGGGTCGCTGGCGCAGCGCCGCCAGGCGTGCAGGGTCAGGATGCCCATCAGGGCCAGGATGAAAACGGCGACCAGGATCAGGGTCGGCAGGCTAAGCGGCACGATACAAGGGCTCTAAGGGCAAACCGGCGATGCTAAGCCATGCGCATGGCCATTTGCTACCTTGCTCAGTGAATGCTCGACGCCAGCTCGAAGATCGGCATGTACATCAGGATCACGATCAGTCCGATCAGCAGGCCGATAAAGGTCATCAGCAAGGGCTCGAACAGCTTGACGAACCACTCGACCCAGCGGCCGATCTCCTGATCGTGGAAGTCCGCGCAGCGCTCGAGCATCTCGCCCAGATTGCCCGATTGCTCGCCGGCGCGCAGTAGGCGCAGCGAAACCGGCGTCACCAGTTGCCCGGCCTGCAGCGCATCGGACAACGGCAGGCCCTCGGCGACCCGCCGGCTGGCCTGCTCCAGGCCTTCGGCCGCGCTGCTGCCCAGCAGCCCCCGGGCCATGCCCAGGGCGGTGAGGATGGGAATACCGCCTTGCAGGAGGATCCCCAGCGAGCGATAGAAGCGTGCCAGCTCGTACATCACCAGGCGCTGGTGCAAGGCTGGAATACGGCGCAACACGCGGCCGGCGCCACGACGTACTGCTGGATGGCGACGCAGGGCGACCAGCGCGCCGAGGCCGGCGAGGGCGCCCAGCCCCAGGGGCAGTTGCTGGGCATGCAGGAACAGGCCGATGCGCATCAGCACCCCTGACAGCCAGGGCAGCTCGCTGCCCATGCCCTCGAACACCAGGCTGAAGCGCGGCACCACATAGCCCAGGAGGAACAGCACCACGCCGCCGCCCACCAGCAACAGCAGCAGCGGGTAGACCGAGGCGCCGACCAGCTTCTGGCGTACCAGGTCCAGTCGCTGGCGATAGCCGATGTAGCGGTTCAGGGCGTCACCCAGGGCGCCGGTGCGTTCACTGGACTGCACCAGGGCCACGTACAGGGCGGGGAACACCCGTGGCTGCTGGGCCAGGGCCTGGGACAGCGAGCGCCCCTCGTACAGCTGACGCACCAGCTGCTCCAGGGTCTTGCGCGTGGCGCCGCCCGGGGCTTTCTCGGCCAGGCTCTCGAGGGCGTCGATCAGCGGCAGGCCGGCGCCGAGCAGGGTGGCCAGCTCCTGGCTGAATAGCATCAGGTCGAACGCCGCCGGGCGGCGGCGCAGGACCAGGCCCTGGCTGCGCACGCTGAGCACGCGCAGGCCCTGGTCCTCGGCCTGGCGTCGGGCCTGGTCGCTGTCCTCGGCCTCCACCTGCAATTGCACCACGCCCTGGCTGCCCAGGGCCTTGAGCTGATAGCGCATGACCGGGCTCCTCACTGCCAGCTGGTGATCTCGGCGTTTTCCCCGTCACCGCCGGGCTGGCCGTCCTTGCCCATCGACAGCAGATCGTACTCGCCACCGTTCTCGCCGGGCTGCTTGTAGATGTATGGGCGTCCCCAAGGGTCCTGGGGCACCGCTTTCTGCAGGTACGGCCCCGACCAGCGCGCCTCGCCGCCGGGCGCGACCACCAGGGCCTGCAGGCCCTGTTCGCTGCTGGGGTAGTGGCCGACTTCCAGACGATAGAGGTCCAGGGCCTTGCCCAGGCCTTCGATCTGCGCTCGCGCCACCTTGGCCTCGGAACGGCCCAACTGGCTGAAGTACTTGGGCGCGACGATGCCGGCCAGCAGGCCCAGCACCACCAGCACCACCAACAGTTCGAGCAGGGTGAAGCCACGTTGGGCGTGGATGTTGCGCTGCATGGTGAAACCCTCCAGTGCGTTTATCCCTGTTATGCAACAGCCGTGCACGTCTGCGCCGGGCCCTGGCGCCGTGCGTGCTGGCGGGCGGCACGGCGCTTGCGTCATAGCCGTAAAGCCCGGATCCACGGGGCATTTCCCCCAACATCGGGGGCCACTGTTGATCTTTTGCGGCGGGAGGCGACCGACATGCGTGGACTGATCCTGGGACTGGCGGCGGGGCTGATGGCGTTCGGCGCCCAGGCTGACATCTACATCGCCAGCGATGGCAAGGGCGGCTTTGTGCTGTCCAATGTGCATCGGCCAGGACGGCACTATGAGCGGGTGATCAAGGAGCGCGGGGTGACGGGTGGGCCGGTCAACGCTCAGTTGGTCACCGGGCGGCCCTATGCCGATCTGGTGGCGGCCGCGGCCCTGGCCAATGATGTGTCGCCGGCGCTGCTGCATGCGCTGATCAAGGCCGAGTCCGGCTACAACCCCAAGGCCCGTTCGGCCAAGGGGGCGGCGGGGCTGATGCAGTTGATGCCGGACACGGCGAAGGAGATGGGTGTCGGGGATGTGCTGGATCCGGCGTCCAACGTGCAGGGCGGGGCGCGCTATATCAAGCGCATGCTCAAGCTGTTCGACAATGACATCACCCTGGCGGTGGCGGCCTACAATGCCGGGCCTGACGCGGTGCTCAGCCGGGGGCGGGTGGTGCCGCCGTTCGCCGAGACGCGGCGGTATGTGCCGGCGGTGTTGCGTGAGTATCGGTTGTTGCGTGGGTTGGCCGAGGATGCGCCGCTTTGAGTGGGGTGGGTTTTCGAGGGGGGCGCTGCAAGGCTAGCGCCGAGCACCAGCAGCCCTCACGCGATCAATAGCTCCCCCGACACCCCATGCTTCCCCCAACTCTGGGCTATAACCTCTAGAGGTGCCCAGCCGCGGAGCCCGCCATGGACCTCGCCCCCCGTCCCGACACACTGCTGCCTGCCGACACCGGCCCGGCGCGCAAGCCATTCAACCTGCTGCGCTGGTACGCCTGGGTGAGCCTGGCCATCATCCTCTCGGTGGGTGTCGGGCTGGGCCTGATCTCCAGCCGCTTCATCATCGACGAGAGCGTCGAGCGCGATGCCTTGCTCACCGCGCAGTTCATCACCTCCATCGCCGACGCCGAAGTGCGCCATGTGTCGATCCCCAACGTGCGGACCATGGGCGAATTGCTCGACCCGCGTACCGACCACGCCTTGTCGGACGTCGATCCCGAGGCCCGGCGCCGGGCCCGGGGCGAGTTCCTCGACCACATCGCCCACCTGCCGGACATGCTCCTGGCCAACATCTACGCCCCCGACCGCACGGTGATCTGGTCGAGCAACCCGGCCTTGATCGGCAAGCTGATCGAGTCGGACGACGACCTCGACCGAGCCTTCGAGTACAAGATGCGGGTGTCGGCCAGCTACCACGACTTCGAGCAGGCGCGCAGCGAACAGAAGTTCGTCACCCCGCCCGAACAGCTGTTCATCGAGAACTACATCCCTCTGTTCGATGCCGACGGCGAGAACGTCACGGCCATGGTCGAGATCTACAAGGAGCCCCACGACCTGATCGTGCGTATCGAGCACGGCCTGCTGCTGATCTGGCTGGCCATCGCCGTGGGCGCTGGTCTGGTCTACGTCGGCCTGTACGGCATCATGCGCCGCGCCGCCCGGTTGATGGCGGTGCAGCAAAAGCGGCTGATCGGCAACGAAACCTTCGTCGCCCTGGGCGAGGTGTCGTCGGCGGTGGCGCACAGCCTGCGCAACCCGCTGGCGAGCATCCGCTCCAGCGCCGAACTGGCCCAGGCCTTCGACGAAGGCCCGGCGCAGAAGAACATCAGCGACATCATCAGCCAGGTCGACCGTATGTCGCAGTGGGTGCGCGAGTTGCTGCAGTCGCTGCGCCCGCTCGGCGACGAAGCCGTGCCGGTGGATGTGGCCCAGGCCCTGCGCGACAGCCTCCAGGCCCATGGTCAGGCGCTGCAACAGGGTGGCGTGCGGTTGGTACTGGCCGAGCTGCCGACGGTCCGGGTGCTGGGCCAGCCGGCCTTGCTCGGGCAGATCTTCAGCAGCTTGATCGCCAACGCCCTGGAGTCGATGGAGGCGGGTGGCGAGCTGCGCGTGGAGGTGATACGTCACGACCGGCGCACCCTCAGCCTGCGCCTCTCGGACACCGGCAAGGGCATGAGTGAGCAGCAGCAGCGCATGGCCTTCCGGCCCTTCTTCACCACCAAGCAAGGTGGCGTGGGGGTGGGGCTGATGCTGGTCAAGCGGATCATGGAGTGCTTTGGCGGCTCGGTGCGGTTGAGCAGCCGTGAGGGGATAGGGACACGGGTGCTGTTGAATTTTCGCGTCGCAGCGATGTGATGTGTAGCTGTAGATATATTTCTTAACTTATTGTTTTAAAAGTATTTTATGAAATTTGGGTGACGGTTCCCCAAAAGCGGGGGATTTTTCTAGATTCAGAATTAATAAATTTCTTTAAGTGCATGATATATAACAAAAAATACAATATTGAATGCGCTGGCTGAGTTTTTGCTTGACCTGACACAGGCCTGGGGCGGTACCGTCCTCTCGGCCTTAATGGAGTCATTTTGCTACCACCGGTAGCAAGGGCATGCCGATAGCCCTCATCGGCCCCCAGGCGGGAGCGACGCGATGCAGACGCTCGAAAACGATGCCCCTGACAAGGCCGGCGCCTCCGCCACCGGGCTGGCCGCGCCGCTGCGCGAGTTCAACCTGCTGCGCTGGTTCTCGTTGGTCAGCCTGCTGATCATTGCCTCGGTCGCCGGCGGGCTGGGATACGTCTCGACGCGTTTCGTGGTGCGTGACAGCGTCGAGCGCGACGCCATGCTCACCGCCCAGTTCATCCAGGCCATGGCCCAGGCCGAGGTACGCCATTCGCAGCTGCCGCCGGGCATCACCATGGGCGAGCTGCTCGACCCGCGCCTGGACCAGCAGCACCTGCAGTTCACCCCGCAACTGGCCGAGTCGACCCGGGTCGAGTTCCTCGACCACGTCGAACACCTGCCCGACACCCTGCTGGCCAATGTCTATGCCCGCGACCGCCTGGTGGTCTGGTCGACCAACCCCAACTTGATCGGCAAGCGCATCGACGAGGACGACGACCTGGAGCATGCCTTCCATTCGCGCCAGTCGGTATCGGCCAGCTACCACAAGGCCGACGAGGATCGTGAGGAGCAGAAGTTCCAGCGCGAGCCCCGGCACCTGTTCATCGAGAACTACATCCCGCTGTTCGACAGCCAGGGCGAGCAGGTGCTGGCGATGGTCGAGATCTACAAGGAACCCCAGGACCTGGTTCGGCGCATCCAGCGCGGCTATGTGCTGATCTGGGCCTCTACCCTGGTCGGCGGGGCGCTGATCTACTTCGGCCTGTTCTGGATCGTGCGCCGCGCCGCCAGCCTGCTGCGCCACCAGCAGGACCGCCTGGTAGCCAGCGAGACCTACGTGGCCCTGGGCGAGATGTCCTCGGCGGTGGCCCACAGCCTGCGCAACCCGTTGGCCAACATCCGCTCCAGCGCGGAACTGGCGCAGGACATCGCCAGCCCGGCGGCGCAGAAGAACATCGGCGACATCATCACCCAGGTCGACCGCATGTCGCGCTGGGTCCGCGACCTGCTGGTATCGCTGCGCCCGGCCAGCGACGAGCCTGAGTCGGTGGACCTGGTGGCGGCCATCGAAGATACGCGCCAGACCTTCGCCCCGCAGATCGAGCGCAACGGCGTGCGTTTCGCCTTCGACGGGCCACCGGCGCAATGGGTGGCCAGCCAGCCGCTGCAACTGACGCAGATCCTCAACAGCCTGTTCGCCAACGCCCTGGAGGCCATGCCCCAGGGCGGCGAGCTGCGCGCCGAGGTGCGTCAGCTGGAGGGCCAGCAGGCCCAGCTGCAGCTCAGCGACACCGGCAAGGGCATGAACGAGCAGCAGCGGCGTATGGTGTTCAAGCCGTTCTTCACCACCAAGCAGGGCGGGCTGGGTGTTGGCCTGGCCCTGGTCAAGCGGATCATGGAACGCTTTGGCGGCGCGGTCGAACTGACCAGCCGCGAAGAGGAAGGAACCCGCGTCAGCCTGACTTTCAACATTGCAGCGGGAGGGGACCATGGAGCACAGCATCCTGGTGGTCGAGGATGATGAAATCCTCGCCGACAACATTCGCACCTACCTGAGCCTGAAAGGCTTCGAGGTCACGGTGTTCCACAGCGCGGAACTGGCGCTGGAGCAGATCAAGCGCGCCCGGCCCGACGCCGTGCTGACCGACAACTCGCTGCCCGGCATGAGCGGCCACGACCTGCTGCGCACGCTGGTGGCGCAGGCGCCGGAGCTCAAGGTGATCATGATGACCGGCTACGGCAACGTCGAGGACGCCGTGCTGGCCATGAAGGAGGGGGCGTTCCACTACCTGACCAAGCCGGTGGTGCTGGCCGAGCTCAAGCTGATGCTGGACAAGGCCCTGGCCGCCGAGCGCATGGAGCGCACGCTGTCGTTCTATCAGGAACGCGAGGCGCAGAAGTCCGGGCTGCAGGCGCTGATCGGCGAGTCGCCGGCCATGCTCGAGCTCAAGCACACCTTGCGCCAGCTGCTCGACGCCGAGCAGCGCATGGCCAGCGGCGACCTGCCGCCGGTACTGGTCGAGGGCGAGACCGGCACCGGCAAGGAACTGGTGGCCCGCGCCCTGCATTTCGACGGCAGCCGGGCCAAGGGGCCGTTCATCGAGTTCAACTGCGCCTCGATCCCCGCCAACCTGCTGGAGGCCGAGCTGTTCGGCCATGAAAAGGGCGCCTTCACCGACGCCAAGGAGCGCCGCGTGGGGCTGGTCGAGGCGGCCGACGGCGGCACCTTGTTCCTCGACGAGATCGGCGAGATGGACCTGGTGCTGCAGGCCAAGCTGCTCAAGCTACTGGAGGACCGCACCATCCGCCGGATCGGCGCGGTCAAGGAGCGCAAGGTCGACCTGCGGGTGATCAGTGCCACCAACTGCAACCTCGAGCAGATGGTCCAGCAGGGCAAGTTCCGCCGCGACCTGTTCTTCCGCCTTCGCATCATCGCCCTCAAGGTGCCGCGCCTGTACGCGCGCGGGCAGGATATCCTGCGCCTGGCCCGGCATTTCCTGGCCCACCACGGGCGGCGCTACGGCAAGCCCAACCTGCGTTTCTCGGCCGAGGCCGAGGCGCTGATGCTGGGCTACGGCTGGCCGGGCAACGTGCGCGAACTGCGCAACATGCTCGAACAGACAGTGCTGCTGGCCCCCAGCGAGGTGATCGGCGCCCATCAGCTGAACCTGTGCCTGACCCTGGTCGACGAGCCGCAGGCGCAAGCGGCGCAGGTGCTGGCGTTCGAAGCGCCGCGTCATGAGCCACAGGGCGCCGCCAGCCTGCCGGACATGGAGCGCGACATGGTCTGCCGCACGCTTGATCGCACCGACTGGAACGTCACCAAGTCGGCACGACTGCTGGGGCTGTCGCGGGATATGCTGCGCTACAAGATCGAGAAACTCGGCCTGACCCGCCCGGACAAGCGCCAGTGGTGACCAGCCCAACGCGATCCCTGTAGGAGCGGCCTTGTGTCGCGAAAGGGGTGCGAAGCGCCCCCAGGATTCGTGCATCAAGCTGATATCGCCGGGGCTGCCTTGCAGCCCTTTCGCGACACAAGGCCGCTCCTACAGGGACCGAGTAGCGTCATGGGCTCAAGGTTTCCCGCTAGTCCCTGACCCACCACCGTCACGCCCCATCCCCTCCGATCCACTGTCGCCCATCCCCGGTAGGTCACGATCATCATTCTGCTCGGCCGGCGGACTGTCCGGGTCATTGCCCTTGATCCGCGGGTCGGTGTCCCGTGGCATGGGCTTCTCGATCGGGTTGAGGGTGCTGTCGACCCCCGGCTGTGGCGCCGGATTGTGCGGATCGTCAGGGTAGGTGGCGCCGGTACCGGCGGCCAAGGCCAGTGGCGAGGCGAGCAAGGCGGCCAGGAGGAAGGGGTGTTTCATGGGGCAGGCTCCTTTGCGACGGAGAAAGCGGCCCAGCGTGCGCAGGGCCTCTGTCTCACTTGGGCCTGTGACCCGTCAGCAAGGTGCCATGACGGCGACCAGCGGTCACACCACCATCGACAGCAGCATGATGAAGATGATGCCGACCACCGAGAGGATGGTTTCCATCATGCTCCAGGTCTTGAAGGTCTCGGCCACGGTCATGTTGAAGTACTGCTTGACCAGCCAGAACCCGGCGTCGTTGACGTGGGACAGGATCAGGGAACCGGCGCCAGTGGCCAGCACCAGCAGCTCACGGTTGACCCCCGGCACCAGGTCGATCACCGGGGCGACGATGCCGGCGCCGGTGATGGTCGCCACGGTGGCGGAGCCGGTGGCGATGCGGATCACCGCCGCCACCAGCCAGGCCAGCAGGATCGGCGAGATCTCGGCCTGTACCGCCATCTGCCCGATCACGTTGCCGACGCCGGTGTCCACCAGCATCTGCTTGAAGCCGCCGCCAGCACCGACGATCAGCACGATGGCGGCGGTGGGCGCCAGGCTCTGGTCGAGCATCTTCATGATCTGTTGGCGGTTGAAGCCGCGGGCCGAACCGAAGGTGTAGAAGGCCAGCAGCAGGGCGGCGAGCAGGGCGGTGATCGGGTGGCCGATCAGGTCCATCCACTGGCGCACGATGTGCTCGGCCGGCAATACCACGTCGGCGAAGGTTTTCAGCAGCATCAGCACCACCGGCAGCAGCACGGTGATCAGGGTCACGCTGAAGCTCGGCAGGTTCTGCTGGTTCGACTCGCGAGCGATCTGGTCCATCAGCTCCTGGGACGGGTTGCCCGGGATGTAGCGCGAGATGAAGTTACCGAACAGGGGGCCTGCGATCACCGCGGTCGGCAGGGCCACCAGCAGGCCGTAGAAGATGGTCTTGCCGATGTCGGCGTGGAAGATGCCGATCGCCAGCAGCGGCCCCGGGTGCGGCGGCACCAGGCCGTGCACCACCGAAAGGCCGGCCAGCAGCGGGATACCGATCTTCACCAGCGACACGCCGGAGCGGCGGGCGACGATGAACACCAGCGGGATCAGCAGCACGAAGCCGATCTCGAAGAACAGCGGGATGCCCACCAGGAAGGCGGCGAACATCATCGCCCAGTGCACCTTCTGCTTGCCGAAGGCGCGGATCAGGGTCTGGGCGATCTGGTCGGCACCGCCGGAGTCGGCCATCAGCTTGCCGAGCATGGTGCCCAGCGCCAGGACGATGCCGACGAAGCCGAGCACGCCGCCGAAGCCGTCCTGGAACGATTTCATCACCTTGGCCACCGGCATGCCGGAGGTCAGGCCGAGAAAGCCTGCGGCCAGGGTCAGGGCGACGAAGGGGTGAACTTTGAAATGGGTGATCAGCAGGATGAGCCCGACGATGGTGACCATCGCGTCGAGCAACAGGAAGGTATCGGT
Organism: Pseudomonas carassii; assembly: GCF_036324045.1. NCBI lineage: Bacteria > Pseudomonadati > Pseudomonadota > Gammaproteobacteria > Pseudomonadales > Pseudomonadaceae > Pseudomonas > Pseudomonas carassii. The sequence continues at coordinate 128,677 of NZ_JAZDCT010000006.1, forward strand.
AGCCAGTCCGAACATGGTTCGTGAACCTCGGTCTTTTCGTTGTTGTTTTGGTGTCGCGTGTCTTGCGTCATTGCGTCTTGAGAAGCATGGAGACAGCGCTGTCTTTGGTGAGCCGGAAAAACCGCCGGATCAGGCAGTCCGCGCCAGCGCCTGCTCACCGCAGGGCTTTAGCCATTGGTGCACGTCCTCGGCCAGCGTCGTCAGCGGGCGGGTGGCATCCAGGGCCAGGGTCAGGGGCTCGGCGTGCGGCGGCTCCAGCGCGGCGAACTGGCTGTCGATCAGGCTGGCCGGCATGAAGTGGCCGGGGCGGGCCAGCACGCGCTTTTCCGCTTCCTGCGGGGTCAGTTCGAGGAACACGAAGCACAGCTCGGGCACGGCCTGGCGCAAGGTGTCGCGGTAGCGGCGCTTGAGGGCCGAGCAGGTCAGGATCGGGCGCTCGCCGGCGGCCAGGGTGTCTTGCAGTTCCTGGCCCAGACGCACCAGCCAGCCGGCGCGATCGTCGTCGTCCAGGGGAATGCCGGCACTCATCTTGGCGATGTTCGCGGCGGGGTGGAAGGCATCGCCTTCGATCAGGCGGCCGCCGCTGCGGGTGGCGATGGCGGCGCCGACGCTGCTTTTACCACAGCCGGCTACGCCCATGACCACGATCGCGGACAGGGAAGGGTTCATCTGTACCTCCTGCTGGGTGAGATAGCGCTGTCTTGGCCGGGACGAGCCGAAGGTTATGCGCCACCCTCCCGGGTGTTATTGATCTTGTCTTTGGCAGTATGGACGCTGAACGCATGCCTGCTACCAAGATTGCATTGCCTGCATTCAGAGACAGCGCTACCTTAGTGACCGTTCCCCATTCCTGCAAGCGGTAAAATTACAACACTCATGTCCCGCACTGGCTCGCGCACTACCGGTCGTCCCACTCTGGCGGAAGTCGCCAGGCTTTCCGGGGTTTCCCCCATCACCGCCTCCCGCGCCCTGCGCGGCGTCAGCACGGTCGCGCCGGAACTGGCGCAGAAGGTCATGGCCGCGGCGAGCAGCCTGGGCTATGTCGCCAACCCGGCGGCGCGCGCCCTGGCCTCGGCGCGCAGCCAGTCGGTGGTGGTGTTGATCCCGTCGCTGTCCAACCAGCTGTTCATCGATACCCTCGAGGCCATCCACGAGGTGATGCGCCCCCGTGGCCTGGAGGTGCTGATCGGCAACTATCACTACGATATCGCCGAGGAAGAGAACCTGATCCGCAACTACCTGGCCTACCAACCGTGCGGCATGCTGCTCACCGGCTTCGAGCGCAGCGACGCCTCGCGGCAGATGCTCGCCGCCAGCCGGGTGCCGTGCGTGCATATGATGGAGCTGGGCGGCGAGGCCGATGCCCTGTCGGTGGGCTTCTCCCAGCACGAGGCCGGCCGCGCCGCGGCGCGCCACCTGATTGAGCGTGGCCGGCGGCGCCTGGGCTTCATCGCCGCGCAGCTCGACCCGCGGGTGATGCAGCGCGCCGAGGGCTTCCGCCAGGCCCTGGCCGAGGCCGGCCTGCAGGCGCCCGAGCTGGAAATGCTCGATCCGCAGCCGTCGTCCATCGGCCTGGGCGGCACACTGTTTAGCCGCTTGCTGGCCAAGGCGCCGGATGTCGACGGCATCTTCTTCTGCAACGACGACCTGGCCCAGGGCGCGGTGCTGCAGGCGCTGCGCGAGGACGTCGAGGTGCCGCGGCGGGTGGCGATGGTCGGCTTCAACGACCTGCCGGCCTCGGCGCACATGGTCCCGCGCCTGACCTCGATCCGCACCCCGCGCGCGGCGGTCGGCCGCGGCGCGGCCCAGGCGCTGCTGGCGCTGCTGGACGGCAAGCGGGTGGCCACCGGGCAGCAGGACCTAGGGTTCGAGCTGATGGTGCGGGAGAGCTCCTGAGTCGCTACAGGCACTGCATGAAACTGCCTGCACAAAACGGATAGCACTCTGCACGATCCGGATATCACCGCGTTACCCAGGGACCTAACCTGACCCGGCCTGAACAATAACAACGGAGGCCCTGGCCATGTCCCTGGGATTCGACTATCTCAATGCCTTGCTCGAGGATGACCGGGAGAAGGGCGTCTACCGCTGCAAGCGGGAGATGTTCACTGACCCGCGCCTGTTCGACCTGGAGATGAAGCACATTTTCGAGGGCAACTGGATCTACCTGGCCCATGAAAGCCAGATCCCCGCCAACAACGATTTCCTCACCCTGACCATGGGGCGCCAGCCGATCTTCATCGCGCGCAACAAGGACGGCGAACTCAATGCCTTCCTCAACGCCTGCAGCCACCGCGGCGCCATGCTCTGCCGGCACAAGCGCGGCAACCGGTCCAGCTACACCTGCCCGTTCCACGGCTGGACCTTCAACAACAGCGGCAAGCTGCTCAAGGTCAAGGATCCGGGCAACGCCGGCTACCCCGACAGCTTCAACTGCGACGGCTCCCACGACCTGACCAAGGTCGCCCGTTTCGAGTCGTATCGGGGCTTCCTGTTCGGCAGCCTGAATGCCGAGGTCAAGCCGCTGGTCGAGCACCTGGGCGAGTCGGCGAAGATCATCGACATGATCGTCGACCAGTCGCCCGAGGGTCTGGAAGTGCTGCGCGGCGCCAGCTCCTACATCTATGAAGGCAACTGGAAACTCACCGCCGAGAACGGCGCCGACGGCTACCACGTCAGCTCCGTGCACTGGAACTACGCCGCCACCCAGAACCAGCGCAAGCAGCGTGAGGCGGGCGACGAGATCAAGACCATGAGCGCCGGCGCCTGGGCCAAGCAGGGCGGCGGTTTCTACTCCTTCGAGCACGGCCACCTGCTGCTCTGGACCCGCTGGGCCAACCCCGAGGATCGCCCGGCCTATGAGCGACGCGAGCAACTGGCCGCCGACTTCGGCCAGGCCCGCGCCGACTGGATGATCGAGAACTCGCGCAACCTGTGCCTGTACCCGAACGTCTACCTGATGGACCAGTTCAGTTCGCAGATCCGCGTGGCCCGACCGATCTCGGTGAACAAGACCGAGATCACCATCTACTGCATCGCGCCCAAGGGTGAAAGCGCCGAGGCCCGCGCCCGGCGCATCCGCCAGTACGAGGACTTCTTCAACGTCAGCGGGATGGCCACTCCGGACGACCTGGAAGAGTTCCGCTCCTGCCAGACCGGCTACGGCGCAGGTGCCGGCTGGAACGATATGTCCCGGGGCGCCAAGCACTGGATCGAAGGCGCCGACGCGGCGGCCAGCGAGATCGCGCTCAAGCCGCTGCTGTCGGGTGTGCGCACCGAGGATGAAGGCCTGTTCGTGCTGCAGCACAAGTATTGGCAGGACACCATGGTCCAGGCCCTGAAGGACGAACAACAGCTGATCCCCGTGGAGGCCGTGCAATGAGCCTGCATGACACCGTGCGCGATTTCCTCTACCGCGAGGCGCGCTACCTGGACGATGCCCAGTGGGACCAGTGGCTGGAGCTGTACGCCTGCGACGCCACCTTCTGGATGCCGTCCTGGGATGACGACGACACCCTGACCGAGGACCCGCAAAGCGAGATCTCGCTGATCTGGTACGGCAACCGTGGCGGCCTCGAGGACCGGGTGTTCCGCATCAAGACCGAGCGCTCCAGCGCCACGGTCCCGGACACCCGCACCTCGCACAACCTCAGCAACATCGAGATCGTCGCGGTGGACGAGGGCAGCTGCCAGGTGCGCTTCAACTGGCACACTCTGAGCTTTCGCTACAAGACCACCGACAGTTACTTCGGCACCAGCTTCTACACCCTCGACCTGCGCGGCGAACAGCCGCTTATCAAGGCCAAGAAGGTGGTCCTGAAGAACGACTACGTGCGCCAGGTCATCGACATCTACCACATCTGATTCACCGCCGAGCCTGTCGGTGTGCCTGACGGCGCGCCGCGCACAGGCTCGCCCGCGAGGTGCACCATGAGCTACCAGATCGCACTGAATTTCGAGGACGGGGTCACCCGTTTCATCGAGGCCGCCGGCCACGAGACCGTGGCCGACGCCGCCTACCGCCAGGGCATCAACATCCCGCTGGACTGCCGCGACGGCGCCTGTGGCACCTGCAAGTGCAAGGCCGAGTCCGGGCAATACGCGTTGGGCGACAACTTCATCGAGGACGCCCTGAGCGCTGAGGAAATCGCCCAGGGGTACGTGCTGACCTGCCAGATGCGCGCCGAAAGCGACTGCGTGGTGCGCATCCCGGCTTCGTCGCAAGTGTGCAAGACCGAGCAGGCCAGCTTTGAAGCGGCCATCAGCGACGTGCGCCAGCTGTCGGCCAGCACCATCGCCCTGTCGATCAAGGGCGAGGCGCTCAGCCGCCTGACATTCCTGCCGGGGCAGTACGTCAACCTCAAAGTGCCGGGCAGCGAGCAGAGCCGCGCCTACTCGTTCAGTTCGCTGCCCAAGGACGGCGAAGTCAGCTTCCTGATCCGCAACGTGCCGGGCGGGTTGATGAGCAGCTTCCTCACCCAACTGGCCAAGGCTGGTGACAGCATGAGCCTGGCAGGCCCGTTGGGCAGTTTCTACCTGCGGACGATCCAGCGCCCCTTGCTGCTGCTGGCCGGCGGCACGGGCCTCGCGCCATTCACCGCAATGCTGGAGAAGATCGCCGAGCAGGGCAGCGCGCATCCGCTGCACCTTGTGTACGGGGTGACCAATGACTTCGACCTGGTCGAACTGGACCGCCTGCAAGCCCTGGCCACGCGCATTCCCAACTTCACTTTCAGCGCCTGTGTGGCCAACCCCGATAGCCAGTACCCGCAAAAGGGCTACGTCACCCAGCACATCGAGCCGCGCCACCTCAACGACGGCGATGTCGATGTGTACCTGTGCGGCCCGCCGCCGATGGTCGAGGCGGTCAGCCAGTACATCCGCGAGCAGGGCATCACCCCGGCCAATTTCTACTACGAGAAGTTCGCCGCGGCGGCCTGAGGTTTTACGGGGCTGCCTGCATCGTGCGGGTGAGGGTGGCCTCTTTTTATCCATGAACTTCGAGAGCGCCGGGGCCGCGTTGCGGCCCTTTCGCGGCACAAGGCCGCTCCTACAAGGGGGCACGCTTTTCTGTAGGAGCGGCCTTGTGCCGCGATGGAGGGCGCAGCCCTCCCGACGATCTTGTGTTGAATAGGAAACTCACATGAACAACCGATTCCAAGGCAAAGTCGCCCTGGTCACCGGCGCTGCCCAGGGCATCGGCCGCGCCGTGTGCTGGCGGCTCAAGGCCGAGGGCGCGCAGGTGGTGGCGGTGGACCGCTCCGAGCTGGTCCACGAACTGGCGGGCGAGGGCGTGCTGACCCTCACCGCCGATCTCGAACGGCATGCCGACTGCGCCCAGGTCATGGCCCGCGCCGTCGAGACCTTCGGCCGCCTCGACATCCTGGTCAACAACGTCGGCGGCACGATCTGGGCCAAGCCCTTCGAGCACTACCAGGTCGAACAGATCGAGGCCGAGGTGCGCCGCTCGCTGTTCCCCACCCTGTGGTGTTGCCACGCCGCGCTGCCGTACATGCTCGAACGCGGCAGCGGCGCCATCGTCAACGTCTCGTCCATTGCCACCCGGGGCGTCAACCGCGTGCCCTACGGCGCGGCCAAGGGCGGCGTCAACGCGCTCACCGCGTGCCTGGCCTTCGAGACCGCTGGGCGCGGCATCCGGGTCAACGCCACCGCCCCCGGCGGCACCGAGGCGCCACCGCGACGCATCCCGCGCAACGAGGCCGAGCAGAGCGCCCAGGAGCGGGCCTGGTACCAGCAGATCGTCGACCAGACCCTGTCCAGCAGCCTGATGAAGCGCTACGGCAGCCTCGACGAGCAGGTCGGCGCGATCCTCTTCCTGGCTTCTGACGAGGCCTCGTACATCACCGGCGTGACCCTGCCGGTGGGCGGTGGCGACCTCGGCTGAAGGCCGCCCCGGCAAGGTTTCTCTGCACACAACAAGAACAACGGAGACAGATGCCATGCGAACACTCGACGTCCACGCGATCATCGACAATGCCCGCTTTACTCCCTTTCACTGGAGGGTCATGGCCTGGTGCGGCCTGCTGCTGATCTTCGACGGCTACGACCTGTTCATCTACGGTGTGGTGCTGCCGGTGATCATGCAGGAATGGGCGCTGACCCCGCTTCAGGCCGGCGCCCTGGGCAGCTACGCGCTGTTCGGCATGATGTTCGGCGCCCTGGCGTTCGGCAGCTTGGCCGACCGCATCGGGCGCAAGAAAGGCATCGCCCTGTGCTTCGCGCTGTTCTCGGGGGCGACCATCCTCAACGGCTTCGCCAGCAGCCCCAGCGAGTTCGGCCTCTATCGCTTTTTCGCAGGTCTCGGCTGTGGCGGGCTGATGCCCAACGCGGTGGCGCTGATGAACGAGTACGCGCCCAAGCGTCTGCGCAGTACCCTGGTGGCGATCATGTTCAGCGGCTACTCACTGGGCGGCATGCTCTCGGCGGGCATTGGCATTTTCCTGCTGCCGCGCTTCGGCTGGGAGTCGATGTTCTTCGCCGCCGCCGTGCCGCTGCTGTTCCTGCCGGTGATCCTGTTCTACCTGCCGGAGTCCATCGGCTTCCTGGTGCGCCAGGGTCGCGTCGATGAAGCGCGCCAGTTGCTCAAGCGTCTCGCCCCTCATTGCGATGTCACCGAGCACGATGACCTGGTCGTGGGAGCGGGCTTGCCCCGCGATGCCGGCAAAGCCTCATCTGTGCTCGAACTGTTCCGCAACGGCCTGGCCATCCGCACCCTGGCCCTGTGGCTGGCGTTCTTCTGCTGCCTGCTGATGGTCTACGCCCTCAGCTCCTGGCTGCCCAAGCTGATGGCCGGCGCCGGCTACAGCCTCGGTTCGAGCCTGTCGTTCCTGCTGGCGCTGAACTTCGGCGGCATGGCCGGGGCGATTTTCGGCGGCTGGTTGGGCGACCGCTACAACCTGGTCAAGGTCAAGGTGGCGTTCTTCCTCGCCGCCGCGCTGTCGATCAGCCTGCTGGGGGTGAACAGCCCGATGCCGGTGCTGTACCTGCTGATTTTCATCGCCGGCGCCACCACCATCGGCACGCAGATCCTGCTGTATGCCGGGGCCGCGCAGCTGTATGGCCTCTCGGTTCGCTCCACGGGCCTGGGCTGGGCCTCCGGCATCGGCCGCAACGGCGCCATCGTCGGACCGTTGCTGGGCGGCGCGCTGATGGGCATCAACCTGCCGCTGCAACTGAATTTCATCGCCTTCGCCATCCCTGGCGCCGTTGCCGCGCTGGCCATGGCCGTGCACCTGGCCAGCGGCCGGCGCCACGCCCTGGCCGCGGCGGCCTGAACCCCCACCCTGACTGAACTGGAGCCTGCATGACAAGCCCGACCATCGACCGGCTGGAGACGCTCATCGTCGACCTGCCGACCATCCGCCCGCACAAGCTGGCCATGCACACGATGCAGCGCCAGACCCTGGTGATCCTGCGCCTGCGTTGCAGCGACGGCGTCGAGGGCATCGGCGAGGCCACCACCATCGGCGGCCTGGCCTACGGCTACGAAAGCCCCGAGGGCATCAAGGCCAATATCGACGCGCACCTGGCGCCGGCATTGATCGGCCTGCCCGCGGGCAACATCAACGCCGCCATGCTCAGGCTGGACAAGTTGGCCAAGGGCAACACCTTCGCCAAGTCGGCGATCGAGAGCGCCTTGCTCGACGCCCAGGGCAAGCGCCTGGGGCTGTCGGTGAGCGAACTGCTCGGCGGGCGGGTACGCGACAGCCTGGAGGTGGCCTGGACCCTGGCCAGCGGTGATACCGCCCGGGATATCGCCGAGGCCGAGCACATGCTGGAGATTCGCCGTCACCGGCTGTTCAAGCTGAAGATCGGTGCCAACCCGCTGGAGCAGGATCTCAGGCACGTGCTGGCGATCAAGCGCGAACTGGGCGAGCGCGCCAGTGTGCGGGTCGACGTCAACCAGTACTGGGACGAGTCCCAGGCCATTCGCGCCTGCCAGGTGCTGGGCGACAACGGCGTCGACCTGGTCGAGCAGCCGATCTCGCGCATCAACCGTGGCGGCCAGGTCCGCCTGAACCAGCGCAGCCCGGCGCCGATCATGGCCGACGAGTCCATCGAGAGCGTGGAGGACGCCTTCAGCCTGGCCGCCGCAGGCGCGGCGAGTGTCTTCGCCCTGAAGATTGCCAAGAACGGCGGCCCCCGCGCCGTGCTGCGCACCGCGCAGATCGCCGAGGCCGCAGGCATCGCGCTGTACGGCGGGACCATGCTCGAAGGGGCGGTGGGCACCCTGGCCTCGGCCCATGCCTTTCTCACCCTGCGCCAGCTGACCTGGGGCACCGAGCTGTTCGGCCCGTTGCTGCTGACCGAGGACATCGTCCGCGAAGCGCCGGTCTACCGCGATTTCCACCTGCATGTACCGGCCACACCCGGCCTGGGGCTGACCCTGGATGAGGCGCAACTGTCGCGCTTCGCCCGCCGCTGAGACAAGGAGAGACACCATGCTGTTCCACGTGAAGATGACCGTGAAGCTGCCGGCCGACATGGACCCGACCAGGGCCGCGCAGCTGAAGGCCGATGAAAAGGAATTGGCCCAGCGCCTGCAGCGCGAGGGCACCTGGCGCCACCTGTGGCGCATTGCCGGCCACTACGCCAACTACAGCGTGTTCGACGTGCCCAGCGTCGAGGCGCTGCACGACACCCTGCTGCAGCTGCCGCTGTTCCCCTACATGGACATCGAGGTCGCCGGCCTGTGCCGCCATCCCTCGTCGATCCATGCTGACGACCGCTGAACCCACACGACAAGAACAACGCGAGGTACCTGATCATGACCGTGAAGATTTCCCATACCCCTGAGGTGCAGCAGTTCTTCGAAGAGGCCGCGGGCCTGCACAACGACAACGGCAGTCCGCGGCTCAAACGTATCGTCCAGCGAGTGCTGCAGGACGCCGCGCGCCTGATCGAAGACCTGGAGATCTGCGAGGACGAGTTCTGGCACGCCGTGGATTACCTCAACCGCCTCGGCGGGCGCGGCGAGGCCGGTTTGCTGGTGGCCGGGTTGGGCCTGGAGCACTTCCTCGACCTGCTGCAGGACGCCAAGGATGCCCAGGCAGGCCTGGGCGGTGGCACCCCGCGCACCATCGAAGGCCCGCTGTATGTGGCGGGCGCGCCGATCACCGAGGGCGAGGCGCGAATGGACGATGGCAGCGAGGAGGGCGTGGCCACGCTGATGTTCCTCGAGGGGCAGGTGTTCGGCCCCCAGGGCCAGCCACTGGCCGGCGCCACGGTCGACCTGTGGCACGCCAACACCCGGGGCACCTACTCGTTCTTCGACCAGAGCCAGTCCGCCTACAACCTGCGTCGGCGCATCATTACCGACGCCGATGGCCGCTACCGCGCCCGCTCGATCGTGCCGTCGGGCTACGGCTGCGACCCGCAGGGGCCGACCCAGGAATGCCTGGACCTGCTCGGCCGCCACGGCCAGCGCCCGGCGCACATTCACTTCTTCATCTCGGCACCGGGCCATCGCCACCTGACCACCCAGATCAACCTCGCCGGCGACCGCTACCTGTGGGACGACTTCGCCTATGCCACCCGTGAAGGGCTGGTGGGCGAGGTGGTGTTCCGTGATGGCGGGCAGGGGCGGGTCGCCGAACTGACCTTCGACTTCCAGTTGCAGCAGGCGCAGGACAGCGAGGCCGAGCAGCGCAGCGCGAGGCCACGGGCCATGCAGCAGGCCCATTGATTTGACTCGAGCTGTGTAGGAGCGGCTTTAGCCGCGATCACCCGCGAAGCGGGTGCCAGATACCGCGCTGCCTGCATCGCGGCTAAAGCCGCTCCTACAGGTGCTGTGTTGCCCCGTTTCGCCATGCCCAGGAGAAGGGCATACCAGCGTTTCCCCCGTTCCAGCAGTTCATCACATAACAACAAGATCAGAGAGCTTCGGAATGAACCACACCCCTTGCGTCGTTCTGGGCCTGACCCTGCTCAGCCCCTCCCTGCTGGCCGCCGAAGGCGGCTTCCTTGAAGACGCCAAAGCCAGTCTCGGCGCCCGCAACTACTATTTCAGCCGCGACTACGGCGACATCGTCGGCGCCAACCGACAGTCTCGGGCCGAAGAGTGGGCCCAGGGCTTCATCCTCGACTTCAAGTCCGGCTATACCCCCGGCACCGTCGGTTTCGGCGTGGACGCCCTGGGCCTGCTGGGCATCCGCCTGGACAGCAGCCCCGATCGGGTCAACACCGGGCTGCTGCCGGTGCACGGCGATGGCCGCGCCGCGGCCGAGTACAGCCGACTGGCGCCGACCTTCAAGGCGCGCTGGTCGAAGAGCGAGCTGCGCCTGGGCGAGCTGCAGCCCAACCTGCCGGTCCTCACCTTCAGCGATATCCGCCTGCTGCCGCCGACCTACCAGGGCATCAGCCTCAGTTCCGCCGAGCTGGAGGGCCTGACCGTGCAGGCCGGACACCTGAGCAGCACGCACCTGCGCAACGAGGGCGGCGACGACAGGATGAGCGCCATGCTCGGCCATGTGCCAATGCGCCAGGCACAGAGCGATGCATTCGACTATGTGGGCGGCGACTACGGGTTCAATGCCGGGCAGAGCAGTGTCAGCCTGTGGTATGGGCAACTGCAGGATATCTACCGGCAGGGTTTCGTCGGCCTCAAGCACAGCAAGCCCGTGGGCGACTGGGTGCTCAGCGCCAACCTCGGCTATTTCAGCGCCCGCGAGGCAGGCGACGCGCGGCTGGGGCGGATCGACAACCAGGCGTTCTTCTCGCTGCTGACTGCCCGGCGTGGCGGACACGGCTTTCATGTCGGCTACCAGGGCATCTACGGCGACAGTCCGTTTCCCCGGGTGTTCGCCAACATCTCGCCGCTGGGCAACGAGGTGCCGACCTACGAGTTCGCCTACACCGACGAGCGCTCCTGGCAGCTGCGCTACGACTACAACTTCGCCGCCCAGGGCATCCCTGGGTTGACCGCGACGGTGCGCTACATCAGCGGTGACAACGTCGACACCGGGCAGGGCTTCGAGGGCCGGGATCGCGAGCGCGACATCGACCTGGGCTACGCGGTGCAGAGCGGGGTGCTCAAGGGGCTGGGGATCCGGGTGCGCAACGCGATGGCCCGCTCGAACTATCGCAGCGACATCGACGAGAACCGCTTGATCCTGGTGTACACCTGGCAGCTGTTCTGACCGCCACGAGGGCTATTTGCATATTCAATGGCGAAGCAGGTAGCTTGCGCAGGTCTCGCTCAGGAACCGTTCTCCTTGGACTCACTCACTCAAGCCGTACTTGGCGCCGCCCTGCAGGGCACCGTGCTGGGCCGCCTCCAGGGGCGTCGTGCGCTGCTCTACGGCGCCGCCCTGGGCACCGTGCCCGATCTGGATGTGGTGATCCGCTACGCCGATCCGGTGTCGCAGATGACCTTTCACCGCGGCTTTTCCCATTCGATCTTCGTTCTGACCGGACTGGCCTTGCTGCTGGCCTGGCTGGTCGCCTGGCGCTGGCCAGACAAGGGCTACACCCGGCCCCGGCTGTTCCTGGCCTTCTGGCTGGCGCTGGTCACCCACCCGACTCTCGACGCTTTCACCGTTTATGGCACCCAGCTGTTCTGGCCCTTGCACCTGACGCCGGAAAGCTGGGCCGCAGTGTTCATCATCGACCCGGTATACACCGTGCCGTTGTTGCTGGCGGTCGGCTATGCGGCGGTCAAGGGCCTGAAGGGCAGGGCGACCGTGCTGCTGTCCCTGGCGCTGGCGTTCAGCACTGCATACCTGGGCTTCGGCCTGGCTGGGCGGATGGCTGCCGAGCAGCGTTTCGCAATAGCCCTGCAGGCGCAAGGCGTCACCAACAGCGAGGTCCGCGCGGTGCCCATCGCCTTCAACAGCCTGATCTGGCGAGTGCTGGCGAAAACCCCGGAGGGCGACTACTACGAGGGCGTGAGCAGCTGGTTCGACCGCGAGCCGCCCGAGATGCTGCGTCAGTCGCGCAACCTGGAGATGGCCGGGATACTGGCGGGAGCCGCGTTACACGAGCGGCTGCGCTGGTTCACCGACGACTGGTTGCGCTACGACATCATCGGTGACTCGCTGGTGGTCACCGACCTGCGCATGGGCATGCCTGGTAGCTACAGTTTCCGCTTCGAGATGGCCCGGCGCGAACCTGCAGGACAATGGGCAGTCACCCAGCCCCGGGGTTGGATCGGTGGCGGAGCCGCTTCCCTGTTCGATAGCGGCAGGCTGGCCTTGATCTGGCGCCGCATCCTCGACCAGCAACCGCCACTGCCTTTGGCGGCGTGGGCGACGCCGGGCTCCGGACACTTGTGAGGTAAAAAAAGCCCGCCATGACGGCGGGCAACAAGAGGCGTAGGGAGCAACGCACAACAAATTCAGGGTCAGGCAGCGAACGCCTGGTCGAGTAGGCGACCGGCCAGGGTCTCGGCCGAGCGGCGGCTGGTCAGCGGGCCGCTGATGGTTTCACCGTTGCGCATCAGGTACCAGCAGGCCAGCAGGCCTTGTTGGCGCAGGCTGCTGGGCACCGCGCTGCCGACAACGGACATGATCTGGATCGGGGCCATGATGGATCTCCTCTCGAACATGGCCCCACCTTACGCAGATGCCCTCAGGGTTTGAAATCAATGTCCTCGATAGTGGTCATTGCTTTTATCAACTATGGCGCCTACCAGCGCGGCGGACCGTAGTACACCGGTGGCGGGCCGTAGTAGCGACGGTACACCGGTGGCGGCGGGGCGGGCACATAGCGCTCGACCACATAGGGCTGGTAATAGACCGGCGGCGGTGGCGCCTGCACATAGACCGGAGGCGGCGGGTAATAGGCCGGCTGGCGCTCGACGTAGACGGTACGGTCATGGCCGCCCGATACCGCCGCGCCGACCACCGCGCCCACCACCGCCGCGCCAATCACTGGCCCCGGGCCATACCAGCCGTCACCATGGGCCGATGCCTGCCCGCTGATGGCCAGCGCGCCGACCAGCAGGGCGATTCCGGGGATGAAACGCTTCATGGCGAACACCTCGCAAGGCAACCCCACGCACGGGGCCTGATAACTATGACCGCGGCCACGGTAAAGTGCGCGCCGGCAAAGGGTAAAGGTTGTGTAAGGGGCGACCAGCGGCAGGGTCTGGTACGCTGGCGAAATCGATTCAGCCATGACAGAGGAACCGCGATGAGCCATTCACCGAGCCGGGACACGGTGCTGTGCATCTCCCTGGCCGGGCGCCCCGGGACGTTCGGCGTGCGCTTTCACAACCATCTGTACCGCCAGCTCGGGCTGGATTACTACTACAAGGCCATGACCACCCAGGACCTGCCTGCCGCCGTGGTTGGCATCCGTGCCTTGGGGATCCGTGGCTGCGGCGTGTCGATGCCGTACAAGGAGGCCTGCCTGGCGCTGGTGGACGAGGTCGATCCATCCGCCGCGGCCATCGCTTCGGTGAATACCCTGGTCAACACCGATGGCCAGCTCAAGGCCTACAACACCGACTACCTGGCGGTGCGCCAGCTGTTGGCCCGGCATCAGGTCGACCCGTCCACAGCGTTCGCCCTGCGAGGCAGTGGCGGCATGGCCAAGGCGGTGGCTTGCGCCCTGCGTGACGCCGGGTTTGGTGACGGCACGATCGTCGCCCGCAACGAGCAGGCAGGGCGGCAGTTGGCGGACGTCTGCGGGTATCGCTGGCTGCCGGACCTGGGCGACCGCTGCCCGCCGATGCTGGTCAATGTCACGCCAATCGGCATGGCCGGAGGGCCTGAAGCCGAGCAGTTGGCATTCAGCGAAGCCGCCATCGCGGCGGCGCAGCGGGTGTTCGACGTGGTGGCCATGCCCGCGCGGACACCGCTGATCAGCGCCGCCGAGGCGCTGGGCAAACCGGTGATCACCGGGCTCGATGTCATTGCGTTGCAGGCGCTGGAGCAGTTCGTGCTGTACACCGGGGTGCGGCCGACGGTCGAGCAGGTGGACGCGGCAGTGGCGTATGCCCGAGATGTCTGACCGTATCGCTGTCCTGTAGGAGCGGCCTTGTGTCGCGAAAGGGCCGCATGGCGGCCCCAGGGTTTCAGCGTTTACGCAACAATCGCCGGGGCTGCTTCGCAGCCCTTTCGCGACACAAGGCCGCTCCTACAAGGGAGGTCGTACCCCGTCTCAGAACACCCGCCGGTCCGCCTCATCCAACTGCTGGTCAACCAGCGCCCGGCCATGGGCCAGGGACACATGCTGCGCATTGTCCAGGTCGGCGAAGAACTTCATCGGCATCGAGATTCGCCGGCTGCTGTGCCCTGCGGGATCGGTGATCACGCAGCCAGCCGCGTAGGGCAGGGGCGAGTCGGGGTGGGGCATCACGCTGGCGGTGATGGTGTGGTCGCGGTATTCACAGTGAAGGGTTTGCATCGTCCTTACCTCGCTGTGGCTGGGAACAGGCGTTCCTTCTAGATACCACAGCGAGGGGCCGGGAGTTCCCGGCCCGACGAGCGCGACCGAGGATCAGGCCTTGAGTTCGGTCGGTTGGATGATCTCGACCCAGTAGCCGTCCGGGTCCTTGACGAAGGCCAGGTGCTTCATGCGGCCATCGCTCAGGCGCTTCTGGAACGGCACATCCAGGGCTTCGAAGCGGGCGCAGGCGGCGACCACGTCCGGTACCGAGATGCAGATGTGACCGAAGCCGCGCGGGTCGGTGTTGCCATTGTGGTAGGCGAACTCCGGGTCGTTCTCGGTGCCGTGGTTGTGGGTCAGCTCGAGCACGCCGGGGATCGACTTCATCCACTGGTGGCGCTCGGCGTCGTCCGCCGGGATGGCCTTGTGGTCGACCAGGGCCAGGAAGTACAGGCTGAAGGCCGCTTCCGGGAAGTCACGCTTGTCCACCAGGCTGAAGCCCAGCACGCGGGTGTAGAAGTCCAGGGACTTCTCGATGTCCTTGACCCGCAACATGGTGTGGTTGAATACGAAGTTGGCGGTGGCGGTGTCCGGCTGGGCGGTGACGCCGGGCAGGGTTTGCAGATCGTGCAGGCTCATGGGTACTCCTGAATCGGGGCCTAAAACAGGCGGACCATGATACGGAAGTCCATCGGCAGCGCAAATGAAAGCGCCCCGCACGAGTGCGGGGCGCCGGAATTAGAGGCCCGCATGTGCGGGCGCGTGATGGGGTCGCTAGTCCTTTAGCTGGTTTGATACTGGGCCTGCGCATGTGAAAAAAGTGTGAAGCGGGTGTCGAGGTTTCATCAGCGCACCCAACTTTCCACCGTCTGCGCTCCGTACTGTTCCTTCCAGGCTTTCAGCCCTCGGTGGTTGCCGCCCTTGGTCTCGATACGCTCGCCGGTATGCGGGTTCTGGTAGACCTTCACCACCCGTGGCCGACGCTGCTGCTTGATCGGTGCCGGGGCGCGGCTCACGGCCTTCGGATCGAGGATGGCGATGATGTCGCGCAGGCTCTTGTCATAGCTTTTCATCAGGCCGACTAGTTTCTGCTCGAATTCGATTTCGCGTTTAAGGCCGGCATCCTTTTTCAGCGCTTCCAGTTGTGCCATCTGTTCCTTGAGCGCTTTTTCGGCAGCACGAAACTCTGCAAGTCTGGACACTGTCATCACTCCTGTAAGTCTGCCGTGGCGGGACGTGACGAACATGAAACCAGACTGAACGTCGGCCACGTGGATGGGTAAAGCTGTTCGCTAAGCGAGAGTGTAGTAGTCGCTTGCGAGGGGGTAAACAGCAAACTTTCAATCAATTACCAGGGAACTTTGCAGGTTTTTCATGCGCTATTCGAAACGACCCGGCCAGAGGCTTTAGACCATGGTCCCATGGCGCAGGCTAGAGCCCTTGGAGGAAAATTATGGATGATGGTCGAAATGTATTCGTTCATCGCGTAGTGCCGGTGCAGATGGCTGCCCGGATGGTTTTTCGCCCTTCTTTTGGATGTTCCCTCGCATGTTTGCCCCTTTCCCCCTCGCCCCCGGGCGCCGAGTTGCCGGCCTGTTCTTCCTGTGTGCCGGTGTCAACGCCCAGGCCGCCGGTTTTCTTGAAGACAGCAGTGCCAAGGTAGAAGCACGCAATGTCTATTTCAACCGGGACTTCCGTGACGGCCACAGCAGTTCCAAACAGGGTGCGTCGAAGCGCGAAGAGTGGGCGCAGGGCTTTATTCTCAATGTCCAGTCCGGTTATACCCAGGGACCGGTCGGCTTCGGCGTGGATGCCTTGGGCATGGTCGGTTTCAAACTCGACTCCAGCCCCGCCGACAGCAACAGCGGCCTGTTGCCGTCTTCCGGGCACGACCCGCGCCACTCCGCCGACCAGTACGCCAAGATGGGTGTCGCCGGCAAGGTGAAAGTGTCCAACACCGTGCTCAAGTACGGCTCGATGATGCCGGACGTGCCGCTGCTCAAGTACAACGACGGCCGCCTGCTGCCGACCATGTTCCATGGTGCCTGGCTGACCTCCGAGGAGGTGCGCGACCTCAAGTTCACCCTGGCGCGCCTGAACCAGTACACCGCGCGGGATTCCACCGACCGCCAGGACATCCGCGTGCATTGCAAGAACAAGCGCTACGCCTGCGACATCGAGGCCGACCACTTCGACCTGGCCGGTGTCGACTACCGCGTCAACGACCGGATCAGCGCCCAGTACCAGGTTTCCAAGCTCGAGAACATCTACCGCCAGCACTTCCTCGGCCTGGTCGCCAGCCAGCCCCTGGAGGTCGGCACGCTGTCGGCCGACCTGCGCCTGATCAAGAGCGACGACATCGGCAACGCCCGCGCCGGGCACATCGACCACCGCGCCTTCAGCGGCATGCTCGGCTACAGCCTCGGTGGCCACAAGCTCAGCGCCGGCTGGCAGCGCATGTACGGCGACAGCGCCATGCCGTACCTCGACGGCACCAACCCGTACCTGGTCAACTACGCCCAGGTCAACGACTTCGCCGCCGCCCAGGAACGCTCCTGGCAGGTGCGTTACGACTATGACTTCAAGGCCCTGGGCGTGCCCGGCCTGACCTTCTTCACCCGCTACATCAACGGCGACAACGTCAAGGTCCCGGGCAGCAATGCCGAAGGCAAGGAATGGGAACGCGACAGCGAGCTGAAGTACCAGGTGCAGTCCGGCACCTTCAAGGACGTCAGCGTGCGCCTGCGCAATTCCACCTACCGCAGCAACTACGAGAAGTGGGCGCGTGACATGGACGAGACCCGGGTCATCGTCAGCTACAACTTCTCGATCTTCTGAGCCGCTTTGCCAAAGGGCCGGTGGTCGGTCGACAATGACCACTGGCAACCAGGCAGGGCAGGCGATGAAACAGCTTCTTCTGATCGGTATCGGGCCGGGCGATCCACGCCAGGTCACCTATGAGGCGGTGGAGGCCCTGCGCCGCGCCACGCTGTTCTTCGTCCTCGACAAGGGCAGTGACAAGGATGAACTGGTGCGCCTGCGCCGGGCCATCCTCGAGCGCTACCGGCCCGAGGGCGGTTACCGCCTGGTGCGGGTCGAGGACCCGCGCCGGGACGGCCAGGCGCCGGACTATGTCGGCGCGGTACAGGACTGGCATATCCAGCGCGCCGCGTTGTACGCCCGCCTGATCGAGGACGAACTGGGGGCCGACGACGTCGGCGCCTTCCTGCTGTGGGGCGAGCCCGGACTGTACGACAGCACCTTGCGCATTCTCGAGCTGGTGCGCCAACGAGGCGTGGCGCTGGCCTTGCAGGTGATTCCCGGCATCAGCAGCATCCAGGCCCTGGCCGCCCGCCACCAGATTCCCCTCAACCGCATCGGCGAGCCGCTGACCGTGCTGCCGGGCCGACGCCTGGGCGAACAGGTGCGGATCGACAACGTGCTGGTGATGCTCGACGGCCAGTGTGCCTTTGCCGCCCTGGACGACCCGCAACTGGTGATCTATTGGGGCGCCTACCTGGGCACGCCGGACGAGTTGCTGGTCAGCGGGCCGTTGCTGGCGGTGAAGGCACGCATCGTGCACCTTCGCGAGGAGGCGCGACGGCGCAAGGGGTGGATCATGGATACTTATCTGTTACGCAGGGAGGGGTAGAGGTGACTCCGCTGTTGGCGGCAACCATCCCGTCCAGGCTCTGTACGAAATGTATCTGCACTACATTTCGTACAGACCCTAACAGCCTCGAAGGCCTGTCCTTGCCGTGACAGCAGAAACGCCTCCAGCGCTCAGCCAACCCGCAACCAGATCGCCGAGGCATCGTCGCTCATCTTGAAGCGGGGGTAGCGCAGGCAGGCGGCATCGTCCTGCTCGATGCCGCGCAACGTCCGTGCCAGGTCATCCAGGCCGTGGCTTTGCAGGCGCTCGATGAAGCCTACCGGGTCATAGGCCCGGTAAGTGTCGAACAGCGCCGCGAAGCCATCGCTCATCAGCAGGACATCGTCACCCACGGCCACTGGCGCACGGCTGTAGAGGGTGCCTTCGCGGGACAATTCGGCATCGACGCCGAGCACGGCCCGGGGGCGCTCGCGGGCGACACGGCGGTCGGCCAGCACGGCCGGGGTGCGCACGCCGTGGGCGCCGGTGCCTGGACCCAGCGCCTCGGCTTCTGCGCGTTCGGCCTCGCGGTCGGGCTCGGGGGTGAGGAAGCGGATGCCTTGCGCGCCGCGATGCAGCACCACGCAGTCGGCCAGGTGCGCGCAGACCAGCTCCTCGCCCTCGATGGCCACGGCGGCAAAGGCTGCACGTGGCAACTCCCAGGTGGCCAGCGGCTCGCGCCGGCGATCCTGCCGGTAGGCCTGGGCGAGCGTTGTGAAGACCGTCTCGCAGACCTGGTGCAGCGGTCCCGAGGCCGTGGCGAAGGCGCGCTGGGCCGTGGCCGAGAGCCAGGCGGCGCCACCGCGCTCACCGAGCAGACCGGGGGCGCCGAGGTCGGTGGCGCCATCGATGACCCAGGCGTGACGGTCGGCACTGCCGACGCGGTCGTCATTGGGCACATCGGGCTTGCCGGCCAGGCTCAGGGACTGGATCAGGTCGAAATGCATGTCGGGCTCCGGTTCGGTGAAGTTCGTCGACCTTGACCGTTGCCGCGCCTCGCGTCAAATGTCACGGCTTGGCTGGGCGGTCCCAGCAGTCGCTGTCCAGGGCGCAGACGCCGAATTGCCGATCCATCAGCGCCATGCGCCGCAGGTGGGCGTCGATGATGTCGCGGTTCACTTCGCTATCGATGATGTAGCGACTGTAGCGGTCGATCAGGCGGATCTTCCAGGCCTCGCGGGTGGCGGCGTCCAGGCTGTCGGGGGCGTTGGCCAGGCGTTGCAGGGTAAGGTCGTCGACGCGCTTGAGCTGGTCGGTGAAGGTGGCGATATAGAGGGCGCGCTGGGTTTCCTTGTGGTGCGCGGTGTCGGCATCGAAGGCATCGAGGTTGTGCTGCCATTGCGTCCAGTAGGCGTCCGGCAACTGAATGTCACGCTTCTGGCGCAGCTTGGCGACGATCTGCGCATTGCTTTGGCGTGGTGGCGGCTGGCGGTTCTGGCTGGCCAGCGGGTCCAGGGCGAGGGCCTGGGCGATCCAGGCATTGCGCGCTTCGCTGTCCGGCAGCACCGGGCCCAGCGGCGGGGCTTCGTCGGTGCTGGAGCGGGGCAGACCGATGCAGCCGGTGAGCGAGAGGAACAGCGACAGCACCAGTAGCGCTGGGAGGTTGTGACGCGACATGAATCTTCCTTGAGTAACTGCACAATCGTGCATCCGGGGCGGATGCACGAGGGGTATCGGCGCCTGCGCGGCTGACTTGAGCGCTCAACCGAGGGTCTTTGCCATCTCCGCGGTCGCCGCCCAGCCCAGCCCCGCATACATCGGTCGCCCAGCCGCGGTGGCGTGCAGCACCGCGAAGCCCAGGCCACGCCGGGCGAACTCCGACTCGGCCAGGCGCATCAGTTTCGAGGCCAGGCCCTGGCGACGATGGGACGGCTCGACATAGACATTGAGCACATAGCCGCGCAGGTCCTGGCAGGGGTGGGCCGGATGCGGCGGCCAGTCGATCGACATCAGGCCGATCGCCGCCACCGGCTGCGGGTCGTCCAGCAACACGAAACCGTAATAGCGACCGTCCTCCAGGCGTGGCCGCAGCCAGGGACCAAAGTGCTCGGTCATGGTCTTCAGCCGCTGCGGGTCGCCACCGGCGTCCAGGAACATGGCCTCGCGGTGGGCGCAGATCATGGCATGGTCGTCCGGCAGCAGGCGGCGCAGGGTCAGGCCGGGAAATTCGGGGGTGATGGGCAGGTCGTTCATGGCAGGCCTCTGTGATCGAAGACTTCGATCCTAGGCGTGCGCGGTTTCGGTGGTTAGATACAGATGGCTGGCAAACGCGAGATACAGCCTCTTGTCGCTTTGCGGGTTTGCGGCGATGATCCGCGACACCCGTTTGCCGACCAGGAGGCTCCGCATGCCCATTGCCCCGCTCTTGCGTTGCACCGACCTTGACGCTACCCGCCGACATTACCGCGATGTGCTGCAATTCACCGTCGCCGACACCGCGCAATCGACCCTCACCGTGCAGTTGCACGACTGCAGTGTGCTGTTCACCGAGCAGGACCTGTGGCGACTGCCGCCGGGGTGCGCCGGGACCTTGTACCTGGTGATCGAGGACGTCGACGGTTACTACGCGCAAGTCCGCGACCTGGCGGATATCGCCTGGCCGTTGCAGGACACGGAGTATGGCTCGCGAGAGTTCGGCGTGCGGGATTGCAACGGTTACTACCTGGCCTTCAGCCAGGCGCACGGTGACGCCGTGCAAGCCGCACGGGTCGCTTCGTGATCCTGCGCGGCCATGCGTTTCTGGTGACGTTGCTGCTTGCCGGCCCGGCCCTGGCGATGGATGGCAAGGGCAATTCGACCGACCACTTCACCGTCGGCTCGAGCCTCGCTAGCGCGGCGGTGAGCGGCTCCACCAGCCATCCGGCGCGTACCTACCAGGCCGCCCGCGACGATGCGCTGCTGTTCATCGCCAGCGACGGGCGCCTGCGCGGCGCACGGCTGGAGCAGGCCTTGAGCGAGTATCGCCAGCTCCATCCGGTGAGCGCGCTGAGCGACCGCGAGCTGGCCCAGGCGTTCGCCTGCCAGGGCTGATGGCTTGAGCCGCTGATCGGCCCGACCTGGCATGCCAGGACAGGCGACTAGACTCGTGGGCACCGAGTCCCCCTGGAGTCCAACCATGACCGCCAAGAACAGCATTTGCCTGTGGTACGACAACGACGCCGAGGACGCGGCGAACTTCTACGCCAGCACCTTCCCCGACAGCCGGGTGACCGCCGTGCACATGGCCCCCGCCGACTACCCCTCCGGCAAGGCGGGTGATGTGATCACGGTGGAGTTCATCGTGATGGGCATCCCCTGCATCGGCCTCAATGGTGGCAAGGCGTTCAGCCACAGCGAGGCGTTCTCGTTTCAGGTGGCGACCGACAGCCAGGAAGAGACCGACCGTTACTGGGACGCCATCGTCGGCAATGGTGGCAGCGAGAGCGTGTGCGGCTGGTGCAAGGACAGATGGGGGGTGTCCTGGCAGATCAGTCCGCGGGTGTTGACCCAGGCGGTGGCCAGCCCCGATCGTGCCGTGGCGAAGCGGGCGTTCGAGGCGATGCTGCAGATGGGCAGGATCGACATCGCCGCCATCGAGCGGGCCATCAAGGGCTGAAGGCAAGGTGCTTCAATGCACGGTCTTGCGTTCCCTGACGCACGCCCGTGCCTGCTCCGTCAGTATGTCCAGCCGCTCGTCGCGCAGGCGCTCGGCGTCGACCATCGCGGCCTCGCCCTGTTGCTTGAGCAGGTAGGCGTGGATCTGCCGGACTTCGACGGTCTGGTAGATCGGCGCGATGTCCAGCCGCCCGATCAGCGCGCCGCTGGCCTGACCCGTGCTGCTCATCAGCACCTGCGGCCCGGCGCTGGCGACCACTTGCAAGCCCATGTTCTCGAACCACGGCACTTGCTGGGCGAAGGTGCTCAGCTCAACGCAGGTATAGCGTTCCCGGGCCGCGTCCAGCAGGCCACGGGCAATGCCCTGGCGGCGGTGGTTGGGGGCCACGGCCAGGTAGGCCAGGGCGCAGGCTTGCGGGTTGTCCTGGGCCGGCAGCACCAGGGCGAAGCCGAGCAACTGGTCCGGTGCCTCGGCATCCAGGGCCAGGGTCAGCTCGACGGCCAGGCCACGGGTGCCGTCCAGGGCCATCAGGTACTGGTGCACTTCCAGGCCGACGCCGTACTGGTACAGCGGGTAGAGCGGATTGTCCGGGCTGATGGCGACGCTGCTGAGCTGGCCGACATGGTCGATCACCAGCTGGCGGATCTGGTTCTGGAAGGATTCGGGTGGCACGCCGTCGAGGCGGCGGAGGATGAACATCGCGGGTCGGGCTCCGGCAGGATTGACACACCCGCCCCGGAACGAGGCGGGTGATCATTCTAGCGCAGCCCGGCCAGCATGAGGTCGAGGTTCTGCACGGCGGCGCCCGAGGCGCCCTTGCCCAGGTTGTCGAACACCGCGGTGAGCAACACCTGGCCGTGTTCGGGGTTGGCGTACAGGGCCAGGCGCAGGTCGTTGCTGTCGTTCAGCGCCTGCGGGTCCAGCGGCTGTGCTGGACCGTGCTGCTGCAGGGGCATCACCTGTACATGCCGGGCGCCTTGATAGTGCCGCTCGAGGCAGGCTTGAAGCTGATCGGTGTCGACCCCGGGCAACAGGCGCAGTAGCAGCGGAATGCTCAGCACGATGCCTTGGCGGTAGTCGCCGTAACCCGGCACGAACACCGGCCGTGCGCTGAGTCCGGCGTGCTGCTGAATCTCTGGCACATGTTTGTGCGCCAGTTCCAGGCCGTACAGCTGGAGGGTCGGCAGGTAGGCGTCGCTGCGCTGCTCATGGCGCTCGACGGCGGCCCGACCGCCACCGGAGTAGCCGGAGATGGCGTGGATGCTTAGCGGGTAGTCCGCCGGCAGCAGACCGGCCTTGACCAGCGGATGCAGCAGGGCGATGGCGCCGGTGGGATAGCAGCCGGGGTTGCTCACCCGGGTGGCCCGGGCGATACGTTCGGCCTGTTGTTCGTTCAATTCCGGCAGGCCGTAGACCCAATCGGGGGCGGTGCGGTGCGCGGAGCTGGCGTCGATCACCCGCACCGTCGGGTTGCGCAGGGTGGCCACGGCCTCGCGGGCGGCGTCGTCGGGCAGGCAGAGCACGGCGATATCGGCGCTGTTGATCGCCTCGCTGCGCCGCGCCGGGTCCTTGCGTTCGGCTTCGGGCAGGGTGAGCAGGCGCAGGTCCTGGCGGCCTTGCAGACGGGCGTGGATCTGCAGGCCGGTGGTGCCTTGGTCGCCGTCGATGAAGACGAGGGGTTGGTGCATGTCGGTGGTCCAGTCAAGAGAAGGAATGGCCCTATCCTCGCCGGTCACTGGACGAAATAAAATTTGAATATCATGATCACCGCATTCAGAGATTCTGAACTTGAGCGCATTGTCCTGTAGGAGATCGCCCAGCCCTGTGGGAGCGGCCTTGCGTCGCGATAGGGGCGCGTAGCGGCCCCAGATTCGAGCCTCCATTGAAATCGCAGGGGGCTGCTGCGCAGCCCTATCGCGACGCAAGGCCGCTCCCACAGGGGCCAGCTAAACCAAAGAGTTACCGAGACCCCATGCGAGAAATCAGCCTCGACCGCCTGCGCACCCTGGTGGTAATCGCCGAGCGTGCCTCCTTCGCCGACGCCGCCCGCCAGCTCAACCTGGCGCCCCCCACCATCAGCCTGCACGTGGCCGAGCTGGAGGCGCGCATCGGCGCGCCCTTGCTCACCCGGACCCGCGGCCAGGTGCGCCCAACGGTCATCGGCGAGACCTTGCTGGCCCGCGCCCGGCGTCTGCTGGCCGACGCCGATCAGGCGCTGGATGAAGTGCGCCGCCAGGTCGAGGGCCTGACCGGCCGGGTGCGCCTGGGCGCCTCGACCGGCGCCATCGCTCATTTGTTGCCCCAGGCCCTGGAAACACTGCGGGTGGACCATCCGGGGATCGACGTGCAGGTCCAGGTGCTCACCTCGCAGGCCTCGCTGGCGCGGCTGCGCGAAGGCACCCTGGACATCGGCCTGGTGGCGCTGCCGCAGGTGGCGGGCAAGGGCTTGCGGATCACGCCGTGGCGGCGCGACCCGATCATGGCCTATATCCCCGCCGACTGGCAGCCACCGGCACGGGTGACGCCGGCCTGGCTCGCCGGACGGGCGCTGATCCTCAACGACAGCACCACCCAGCTGTCGCGGGTGACGTCGGAGTGGTTCGCCGCGGCGGGGCTGTACCCCGAACCGCGCATCGAACTGAACTACAACGATGCGATCAAGAGCCTGGTGGGCGCGGGTTACGGGGCCACCTTGCTGCCGCAGGAAGGCGAGGTTCAGCCGCCATCGCCACGCATCGCCCGGCGGCCATTGCGGCCGGGGTTGTGGCGCCAGTTGGGGATCGCCTGTCGCGAGGGGGAGGTGGAACGGGCGACGGGGCATGTATTGGAAGCGTTGGGAAGGTTGCGGCAGTAGGCAAGGCTGAGCGTGTGGGAGCGGAACTGGACCGCTCCCACAGGGTTTGTCATCGGTTGCGTTCGCGTGCGCGCAACGCTGTAACCGTCTCGCCGCCGACGCCCCAATTGTCGGTGGGCACTTCCTCGATCACCACGAAGGTGCTCGCTGGGGGTTTGTTCAATACTTGCTCCAGCAGGCGGGTGGTGCCTTCGATCAACTGGCGTTTGTGTTCGGCCGTGACGCCTTCATCGGTCACGCGGATATGGACATAAGGCATGTGCGTCGCTCCAGGTTCAGTGCCAGGTGCCGGCGGTGCTGCCACCGTCGACGGGCAGGATGACGCCGCTGACGAAGCGGGCGTCGGTCAGGTACAGCACGGCGTCCACCACATCCTCGGGCTTGCCGGTGCGTCCGCTTGGCGACAGCGCGCCGAGCCCTTCGGCGTGGCCGCTGTGCAGCGGGGTGTCGATGATGCCCGGGGCCACGGCGTTGACCTGCACGCCGCTGGCGGCCAGCTCCAGGGCCAGGCCCTTGACCGCCTGGTTCAGCCCGCCCTTGACCAGCACCGGCAGCAACGCCGGGACGCGGGTGTCCGGCTGCAGGGCCACCGAGGCGGTGATGGCGACGATATGCCCGTGCCCCTGGGCTTTCATGACCCGGGCCGCGGCCTGGGCAGGGTAGAAGAAGCCCTTGAGGTTGGTGCCGACCAGCGCATCGACGTCGGTCTCGGTGTAGTCGGTCACCGGCTTGGGAATGAAGATGCCGGCGTTGTTGACCAGGATATCGACCCGGCCGAAGGCCTCCAGTGCGGTGCTGAACAGCCGTTCGGCGGTGGCTTTTTCGGCGATGTCGCCGGCCACGCCGATGAAGCCGGCCGGGTTGCCCAGGCGGGCGGCGGCTTCGTCGAGGCGGGCCTGGGTACGGGCGTTGCCGACCACGTTGTCGCCACGCTCGAGGTAGGCCTGGGCCAGGGCGAAGCCCAGGCCGCTGGAGGCGCCGGTGATGATGACGGTTCTTGCGTTGCTCATGGGAGGATCTCCGCTCGTGCGAGCCGTTGCTCGGGTGTGGAGTCACTTTAAGTTGCAACATGATCTTGAAAAATAAGGCGTACGGCATTTCAATCGATACATCATGTAATTAATTGAGTCCGCCATGACCCGCCATTTTGATGACCTGCAACTGGGCAGCCTGGAGCTGTTCTGCCTTGCCGCCGACGCCGGCAGCTTCACCGAGGCGGCCACCCTGGCGGGCGTCACACCTGCGGCGGTGAGCCGTTCGGTAGCGCGCCTGGAAGAGCGCCTGGGCGTGCGTCTGTTCGTGCGCACCACCCGGCAGATGCGCCTGAGCGAGGCCGGCCAGGCTTATTACCAGCACTGTCGCCAGGCGCTGGGGCAACTGGTCGAGGCCGAGCGCCAGGTCACCGGTGGCCAGCTCGAGCCCGGTGGCCGCTTGCGCATCAGCGCGCCGACGCCCTACGCCCATTACCGCCTGTTGCCACTGTTGCCACGTTTTCGCCAGCGTTATCCCGGGGTGCAGGTGGATGTGCATGTCAGCAACCGCAATGTCGATTTCGCCGAGGAGCATTTCGACCTGGCGATCCGCGGCCGCGCGCCGGCCGATTCGCGGCTGGTGGCCCGCCGCCTGGAGAACGCCGAGCTGGTGGTGGTCGCCACCCCTGGCTACCTGGTCCGGGCCGGTACGCCACAGACCCTCGATGACCTGGCCGGGCACGAGTGCATCCAGTTCGAGCTGCCCAGCAGCGGCAGGCGGCCGCCCTGGAGCTTTCGCCGTGACGGTCGGTTGGTCGAGCTCGAAACCCAGGGCGCGTTCACCTGCCTGGGTGATTTCCTCGCCACCACGACCCTGGTACGCCACGGTGGCGGCTTGATGCAGGCCTACCGCTTTACCGTGCAGGATGCCCTGGACAGCGGCGAGCTGGTGGAAGTGCTGGCCGAACATGGCGGCACGTCGCGGCCGTTCATGCTGGTGTATCCGCAGGCCCGGCACATGCCGTTGAAGGTGCGGGTGTTCATCGACTTCCTGGTCGGCGAGGTTGCACTACCGTTGGGCTGAAGCCCCGTCGGGCATGTGAGGGCGGACTATGCTCTGTGCTGCATCGGTTTCCCAGGAGAACACGCCATGAAATCCATGACACTGCTAGCGATCACCTGCGTACTGAGTTTCGCCGCCCATGCCGAGGATGGCCCGGCGACCAACTGCGATGCCAAGATCAAGGACCTGGAATACATCAACAAGAGTGAGGGCCAGGCGTTACATGGCGGCATGGCACATGATTATCACGAGTTGCTCAAGCAGGCCAAGGAAGCCCAGGCCAAGGGCGATATGAAGACCTGCCAGGCTTCGGCCGATCGCGCCAAGACCATCTACAACAAGGCGCGGGGCAAGTAACGCTCGGTACAGCTTTGCAGGAGCGGGCTTGCCCGCTCCCTGAGGTATTACCCAGAGCTCTGGTGTAAGCTCTGGCGGACCTTTCCACGAGACCGCCGCATGACCTCGCCCAGCCCGCGCCTCGACAGCCTGCTCACTGGCTGTGCCCGGCCATTCACCCGCCCGGGTTCGCACAGCGCCATCGATAAGCAACCTCGCCAAGGCCCGCTGGCAGTGACCTTCCTTGGCATCGCCGGCGATGAACAGGGCGATCTGCGCGTACACGGTGGCGTCGAGAAGGCCATTCACCATTATCCCCGCGAGCACTATCCGGACTGGACCGCCGAGCTGGGCGAGCACCCTTTGCTGACTCAGCCCGGCGCCTTTGGCGAAAACTTCAGCAGCACCGGTTGGCGCGAGGCCGATGTTTGCCTCGGCGACCGGATCCGCGTCGGCACGGCGTTGCTGGAAATCTCCCAGGGGCGCATGCCGTGCTGGAAGCTCAACGACCGCTTCGACGTGGCGCAGATGGCGTTGCGGGTGCAGCAGAGCGGGCGCACCGGCTGGTATTACCGGGTGCTGGAGGAGGGCGTGGTCGAGGCGGGCGATGTCTTGCAGTTGGTTGAGCGTCCCCATGCCCAATGGTCGGTGGCGCGTCTCTCGGCGGTGCTGTTCGACAAGCGGCTGGAGCCTGACCTGTTGCGCGAATGCCTGGCGCTGCCGCTGGTGCCGAACTGGCGCAGGACACTGGAAAAGCGCCTGGAGCAACACCAGGTCGAGGATTGGAGCTCGCGCCTGCAGGGGCGCAGCGACGGCTGACCGGCCTCGCCATCAACGTATATCAAGACAAGGAAAGCCCATGGCCTTCGAACTGGATGATCGCCTGGTCATCGGTGTCGCCTCCAGCGCCGTGTTCGACCTCAGCGAATCGGACGCGGTGTTCCGTCGCGAGGGCGAGGCGCAGTATCGCAAGTACCAGGAGCAGCACCTGGACGTGCCGTTGGGGAAAGGCATTGCCTATCCCTTCATCAAGCGCCTGCTGGCCCTCAACGACCTGCGTGGCGACCCCGAGGACCCGCTGGTGGAGGTGGTGCTGCTGTCGCAGAACGATCCGGACACCGGCATGCGGGTGATGAAGACCATCGGTCACTACGGCCTGAACATGACCCGGGCGATCTTCACCCAGGGCCGTTCACCCTACGAGTACATCCCGGCACTGAACATCGCCCTGTTCCTGTCCGCCGACAAGCAGCACGTCGACGCCGCGATCAAGGCCGGCTACCCGGCGGGGCAGGTGCTGGACTCGAAGTTCGATGACGACGAAAGCGACGACAACCTGCGCATCGCCTTCGACTTCGATGGTGTGTTGGCCGGGGATGAATCGGAGGCGGTGATGCAGTCGGGCGGGCTCGACAGCTTCCACGCCCATGAAGTGATCAACGTCACCCAGCCGCACAACCCCGGCCCGCTCAAGGAGTTCTTCGTGCGCATCGCCCGTATCCAGGCGGCCGAGGAGGAGCACAAACTGACCCACCCCGGCTACGAGAACCGCCTGCGGGTGTCGATCGTCACGGCGCGCAACGCACCCTCCCACGAGCGGGCACTCAATACCCTGAAAAGCTGGGGGGTGATGGCCAACGATGCGTTCTTCCTCGGCGGGATCGAGAAGCGGCGAGTGCTGCAGGTGCTCAAGCCGCACATCTTCTTCGACGACCAGTCGGGCCACTTGAAAAGCACCAGTACCGTGGCGCCGTCGGTGCATATTCCGTTTGGGGTCACCAACCGGGCGCGCTGAGCAGGCCGGGGCCGCACAGCGGCCCCGGGTTCCTTGCGCTTAGTGATCCGCCAACCTGTCATCCTGCGACAGCAGCGCCCTGGCCAGCTCCTCGTCACTGGCCTGCAAGCCGGGATTGGCCTGGCGTACCTGGGTCAGCGCCGACTCCAGGTAAGCACCGCGAATGGCGCCACCACTGGCGACGAAGGCCGACAGTTCGTCCTGGGCCGGGATGATCCGTTTGTCGTCCTTGAACGTCGAGTACAGCGAGGCGGAGATCCCCGCCGAGGTGGCGACATCCCCAGCATCGACACGGGCCAGGGCGAAACCTGCGGGGAGCAGGAGCAGCAGCGAGGGAACGAGCAGTAAGTGGCGCATGGTGAGTCCTCCGCAAAGGTGAAGCCCAAGGGTGTTACTGCATGATGTTAAGAGCAGGAAGGGCCGGCGGGAGTTCCACTGCTGGCGAAATGCACGCCCTGCGAATCAGGTGATGGCCTGCGGATGGGTATGGGTCAGCAGTACATCGAGCAGTGCCTCGGCGGCCCTGGACAGCTTGTGATCGCTCAGGGCGATCACGCCGATGCGCCGCTCAACGGTGGGCTCGACCAACGGCACGCAGCGGGCGCCGAGCTCCTGCATCTGCCCGATGCACAGCGCCGGCACCGCGCTCACGCCCAGGCCGCTGGCGACCATGCGGCCGATGGTCGACAGCTGGTGGCTCTCGAAGGCCACCGCCAGCTTGCCATGGTTGGCGGCCAGGTGCTGTTCCAGTAGCAGGCGCACCGCGGAGGGCCGCTGCAGGGCGATGAAATCCTCGGCCAGCAGCTGCGGCCAGCGCACCTGAGGCTGGCGGGCGAGGGGCGAGTCGGCGGGCACCACCGCGACGAAGCGGTCCAGGTACAGCGGGTGGAAGCGCAGTGCCTCGCTGTTCTCGGGCTCGAAACCGATACCCAGTTCGACACGGCGGTGGCGCACCAGCTCCAGCACCTGTTCGTTGATCACGTCGTGCACGGTGACGTTGACCTTGGGGTAGCGCTGGCGGAACACCTTCAGTGACTGCGGCAACAGGTTGCCGGCAAAGGCCGGCATGGCCGCCACCGAGACCCGTCCCAGCTGCAGGGTGAAACGCTGGCGCAGCATTTCCTCGGTGTCGTCCCAATCGGCCAGCAGGCGTCGGGCCAGGGGCAGCAGCACCTCGCCCTCGGGGGTCAGGCTGACGCTGCGGGTGGTGCGGGTGAGCAGGGCGCCGCCGAGGTTGTCCTCCAATGCCTTGATGGTCAGGCTCAGGGCCGGTTGCGAGACGTGCAGGTGCTCGCCGGCCTGGGCGAAGCTCTGGTACTTGGCCACGGTGACGAAGGCGCGCAGCTGCTTGACGTTCATGGGGGATGGGCCCTTTGTTTTGTAAAAGTTATCAATCGATGACGAAAACAAAATTAACAAATCAGTCGACTACAGTGAAGATGACCGTACGGTTCCAACAACTACAAAAGGCGACTGAGCATGGCCGGACTGGACAAGCGTGTAGCAACTTATGAAGAGGCCCTGGCGGGCCTGACCGACGACATGACCGTGCTGGCCGGCGGCTTTGGCCTGTGCGGCATCCCCGAGAACCTCATCGCCGAGATCAAGCGCCGCGGCGTCAAGGGCCTGACCGTGGTGTCCAACAACTGCGGCGTCGACGGCTTCGGCCTGGGCGTGCTGCTCGAGGACCGGCAGATCCGCAAGATGGTCGCCTCGTATGTGGGCGAGAACGCCGAGTTCGAGCGCCAGTTGCTCAGCGGCGAGCTGGAAGTGGAACTCACCCCGCAAGGCACCCTGGCCGAGAAGATGCGCGCCGGTGGTGCTGGCATTCCGGCCTTCTACACCGCCACCGGCTACGGCACCCCGGTCGCCGAAGGCAAGGAAGTGCGCGAGTTCAACGGACGCAAGTACATCCTTGAAGCCTCCATCACTGGCGACTTCGCCATCGTCAAGGGCTGGAAGGCCGACCACTATGGCAACGTGGTGTACCGCAACACCGCGCAGAACTTCAACCCGCTGGCCGCCACCGCCGGCAAGATCACCGTGGTCGAAGTCGAGGAGATCGTCGAGCCCGGCGTGCTGCTGCCCAGCGAGATCCACACCCCGGGCATCTATGTCGACCGGGTCATTGTCGGCACCTTCGAGAAACGCATCGAAAAGCGCACCGTCAAGGCCTGAGCGCCGTCCTCAAGAACAACAAAGAGATCCTGACCATGGCATTGACCCGCGAACAAATGGCGCAACGCGTCGCCCGTGAACTGAAGGACGGCTACTACGTCAACCTCGGTATCGGCATCCCCACCCTGGTGGCCAACTATGTGCCCGAGGGCATGGAAGTGATGCTGCAGTCGGAGAACGGCCTGCTCGGCATGGGCGAGTTCCCCACCGAAGCCACTATCGACGCCGACATGATCAACGCCGGCAAGCAGACCGTCACCGCCCGCCGTGGCGCGTCGATCTTCGATTCGGCGCAATCCTTCGCCATGATCCGTGGCGGCCATGTCGACCTCACCGTGCTCGGTGCCTTCGAGGTGGACGTGGAAGGCAACATCGCCTCGTGGATGATCCCCGGCAAGCTGGTCAAGGGCATGGGCGGCGCCATGGACCTGGTGGCTGGTGCCGACAACATCATCGTCACCATGACCCACGCCTCCAAGGACGGTGAATCCAAGCTGCTGCCCAAGTGCAGCCTGCCGCTGACCGGCGCCGGCTGCATCCGCAAGGTGCTCACCGACCTGGCCTACCTGGAGATCGACAACGGTGCCTTCATCCTGCGCGAGACCGCCCCGGGCGTGAGCGTCGAGGAAATCATCGAGAAGACCGCCGGCAACTTGATCGTGGCCGACGATGTGAAGGAAATGACTTTCTAGTCCTGTGCGCGCGGGCTTGCCCCGTGATCGCTGTCCGATCACGGGGCAAGCCCGCTGTCGCGCTGTCAATCGAGCGTGACGGTCACAGCAGTTTGCGCTGTACCGCCTCGTCCAGGGTGCTGCGAGCCAGCTCGCGAACCACGTCGCGCGTGTCAGCCTGGAACGGCAGGCCGACGATCAGCACCAGCTGCATCCAGGTGCGCACCGATTCGCTCTTGCTGATACGGCCGAGTTCCTTGCCGTCCTTGTCCTTGAACACGGTCTGCAGGGTGAAGGTGTTCTTGGCGGTGGAGGGGATGAGGAACAGAGTGAAGCCGGTGATGAAGGCCGATGCGGTGACGAACTCTTCATGGTTGGTCAGGGTCGATTCGGCGTACAGGTCCGCCTCGCCCTTCTGGGTGCTGACCCGGGTGAAGCGACCGGATTGCTGGTAGGTCTCGCTGACGGCCTTTTCCCACATGTCGGCATGGGCGCCGGCGGCGGCCACGGCCGGTCCGTCATTGACCTGGTACAGCGCGGTGTTGCGCAGGTAGGCATTGGGCTTGACCGCCGCAGTGCTCGCCGCAGGTGGCCAGGTGCCGACCGGGGCCAGGTCGCCGGTGGAGTAGGAGACGCAGCCGCCGAGCAGCAGGGCGCCGAGCAGCACGGCGTGTTTGCAGAAGTTCATCGATCAATTCCTGTTATCAGCGTTTTGCCAGTTGCACGGTGGCGTCGTCGAGCAGTTCGCCAACCAGTTTGGTGAGTTGCTTGCCGCCCATCTGCGGCGCCCAGTATTCGCCACCGTAGAGGCCGACGTTGTGTTCGAACCTGAGCTGTTCCTTGGCCCGTGCCAGCTCGACGCCGTCGCGGTCGACGATCACCAGGTTGCCGGCGACATCGAAGCTGTCGACGTAGATCGGGCCGTTGAACCAGATCCACATCGTCAGGGTCAGCAGGGCCCCGGGGAAATAGGCCGGATGCGGCGCGCGGTGGCCCTTGAGCGAGGTCATGTCGAACTTGAGCAGCACGTCCTGCTCGTCCAGGCGAGCGGGGTACTCGGTGACCGCCTTGAAGTAACCCGCCTGCGTCACGTAGTGATTGAGCTGGGTGGTCAGGGAGCGGCTGATGGCCTGGCCAGTGGCGTGGTCAATGCCGGGGGCGTTGACCTGCACATCGGCGACTTGCGCGCTGCGCGGGCTGGTGACGGTGGCCTGATGAGCCGGCGCGCCCACCGGGCCGCTGACGTTGTAGGAGACGCATCCGCTCATCGTCAGCAGGGCGACGACGGCGGTGGCCTGGAAGAGCTTCTTCAAGTAATGCCATCCTTGATCTGGGTTGAACCTGATCAAGGTTTACGGCCAAGAGGCCGGCAGCTTTAGGGCAAAATGCCACTATTTGTGCCGGCCGTTTTCAGGCTCGCTTCAATCCAGGTCGGAGGCCGCGTGGCGCTCCGCCACCTGGCTGGCTTCCTCGCCCCAGGTGCGGTTGACGCGGGTGCCGCGTTGTACCGCCGGGCGCTGGGCAATGGCTTCGGCCCAGCGTTGCACGTTCGGGTATTCGTGCACCGCCAGGAACTCGGCCGCGCCGTAAAGGTTGCCGCGCACCAGCTGGCCATACCAGGGCCATACGGCGATGTCGGCGATGCTGTAGGCGTCGCCGCCCAGGTAGGCGCTTTCGGCCAGGCGGCGGTCGAGTACGTCGAGCTGGCGCTTGGCTTCCATGGTGAAGCGGTTGATGGCGTACTCGAACTTTTCCGGCGCGTAGACGTAGAAGTGGCCGAAGCCACCGCCCAGGTAAGGCGCCGAGCCCATCTGCCAGAACAGCCAGTTGAGGCTCTCGGTGCGTGCCGCCAGGTCCTTGGGCAGGAAGGCGCCGAACTTTTCCGCCAGGTACAAGAGGATCGCGCCGGACTCGAACACCCGCACCGGCGGTTCGACGCCGCGGTCGAGCAGGGCGGGGATCTTCGAGTTGGGATTGACCTGCACGAAGCCGCTGCCGAACTGGTCGCCCTCGCCGATGCGGATCAGCCAGGCGTCGTATTCGGCGCCGCCGTGGCCGAGGGCCAGCAGTTCTTCCAGGAGGATGGTGACCTTGACGCCATTGGGCGTGGCCAGGGAGTACAGCTGCAGCGGGTGCTTGCCGGTGGGCAGCGGCTTGTCGTGGATGGGGCCGGCCACCGGGCGGTTGATGCTGGCGAACTGGCCGCCGGAGGGCGCCTCGAAGGTCCAGACCTTGGGCGGAACGTAGGGCTTGCTCATGGGGAATCTCCAGGATGGCGCAATGCAGGTTGACTGCTTTCTATGCCATGGATTCGCCAATAGTCACAAGCGCGACATGCTCTTTGTAGGAGCGGCCTTGTGCCGCGAAAGGGCCGCATAGCGGCCCCGGCAATTGATGCGTCAACGCTGAAATCCTGGGGCCGCTCTGCGGCCCTTTCCGACCGGTCCGACGCCTCGGCAAGGCCGCTCCTACAGGGACCGTGCAGGGACTGCGGGCTGGGGCTCGGGCTTTTTCGCAGGCTTGAGCCGCGACACCCCGAACAGCACCAGCACCAGTCCGGCCACCTGGTACAGCGAGACTGCCTCGCTGAGGATCAACCACGACGCCAGCATGGTCAGTACAGGCCCCAGGTTGCCCACCGCCGCCGTGTGCGTGGGGCCCATGCGCTGGATTGCCAGGGCCACCCAGTAGATCGGCAGCACCGTGGAGAACAACGCCATCAGCGCCGCGTTGAGCCATACCGCGTTCGGCAGATTCAGCAACGGCGCGACATCCGCCACCAGCAGGTAATGGGCCAGCACCATCAGCGACGAGGCGCTGCCGCACAGTCCGGCCAGGCGCATCGAGTTCATGCGCTTGAGCATCATCCCGGTGCCGGAGTAGTACAGGGCATAGGTCACCGCGCTGGCAAACACCCACAGCGAGCCGACCAGCACCTGGTTGCCGGCGCCCGCGCTGCCGATGTCATGCACGAAGGCGATGCCCAACCCCAGGTAGCACAGGCCCATGGCCGCCAGGGTGCGCAGGGTGGGGCGTTCGCGCTGGACGATGGCCTGGATCACCAGCACCAGGGTAGGGTAGGTGAACAGGATCAGGCGCTCGAGGCCGGCACTGATGTACTGCAGCCCATAGAAGTCGAACAGGCTGGCCAGGTAGTAGCCGAACAGGCCGAGCAGGGCCACCCGCAGGCCGTCGCCGGCGCTAAGCGGCGCACCGCCCTGACCGCGGCTGGCCCACACCAGCCAGGCGAACAGCGGCAGCGACAGGGCCATGCGCAGCGCCAGCAGGCTGATGGCGTCCACGGGGCCGGCGGCATAGGCGAGCTTGACGAAGATGGCCTTGAAGCTGAAACCCAGGGCCGCGAGCACGGCATACAGGCTGCCGTTGGCGAGGGCGCGGTGGAGCGGGGCGGGCAGGCGGGTCATGACAGGTCCGTGACGGCAAGGGGGCGTGGCTTATTCTGCGCAGAACGCAGGCAGGCTAGAATCGCTTTTTCTCGAACATGGCGTTCTGATTTGGAGAAGCCCTGATGCACTTCGACCTGGCGGATCTGCGCCTGCTCGCGGCCATTGCCGCGACCGGCAGCCTGAGCAAGGCGGCGGCGACCTTTCCGGTGGCGGTGTCGGCCGCCAGCACCCGGCTGCGCCTGTTCGAGGCACGCTGTGGCTTGACCCTGTTCCTGCGCAAGGCCGACGGCATGCAACTGACCCCCGCCGGGCGCCTGGTGCTGGAGTCGGCACGCGGCGTGCTGGGCGAGGCGCAGAAGCTGCACGACACCCTCATTGAGCTGGCCGGCCAGCGGCGCATCACCCTGCACCTGGCGGCCTCCACGGTGACCAACAGCACCTTGCTGCCGGCGGTGCTCGGGCCGTTCCTGGCCGACTACCCGGAGGTGGACCTGCAACTGGTCGAGCACAAGAGCATCGATGTGCTGCGGGTGGTGCTGGCCGGGGAGTGCGAGATCGGCGTGTACGACGGCAACCTGGTCAACGATGGCCTGGTGTCGCTGCCGTTTCGCACCGAGCGCCTGGTGCTGCTGGTGCCGCTCGATCACCCGTTGGCCGGGCGTGGCCAACTGCGCCTGGCGGATGCCCTGGGGTTTCCCTTCGTCTGCCTGCCGGCCGAGCGCGCCATGCAGCGTTTCGTCGAGGAGCTGGCGATGAACCTGGCCATGCCGCTGAAGGTGCGGGTGCGCGCCCCCAGCTTCGAAGCCATCGCGCAGTTGGTGGCCCAGCACGCCGGCATCGCCATGCTGCCCGAGACCGCCGCGGTGCGCGCCGAACAGGAACTGGCGGTGCGCCGGGTGGCGCTGGAGGAGCGCTGGGCGACCCTGGAGCTGCGCATCTGCTTCCGTGGCTGGGAGGCGCTGAGCTCCCATGGGCGACAGCTGGTGAGCTTCCTTGCCGGGCGATAGCGCGAGCGGATGGGTTGTTCGTCAGGATGCCATCATTTGGATATCAAATGTGCCTGTGCAAACGCCGTCGAGCGCATACAATCAGCGCTCTGAACGGTAATACACAGGCCACCCCCACCCATGGCGTTCGACGCTTCCACCCTGCTGACCCTCTCCATCGCCCTGGCCGCGGTCGCCGCCTTGTACCTGGCCGTGGAATGGATCAGCGTGCGCGAGTCCTCCTTGCTGTGCTGGAGCGCCAGCTTCGCCACCATCAGCGTCGGCTCCTCGCTTGCCCTGCTGCGCGGCAGCGGTTATCTGTTCGTCGGCATCTGGTTCGCCAACGGCATGCTGGTCGCCGCCCACTGGCTGTTCCTGCTGGGGGTGTCGCGCTTCACCGAGGCGCGCCTGTCACGAGCCTGCTACCTGGCGCCGCTGCTCTGGTCGGGCCTGTTGCTGCTGCCGCAATGGCCGCTGTGGTCGAAGACTTTCCTGGTGCTCAACTCGCTGCTGGTCGCCGGCTTCACCCTGTATGCCAGCGCGTTGCTGCGCCCGCACGGCAAGTCCCTCAGCGTGGGAGCGGTGCAGTTGCGCTACATCCTGCTGCTGCACGGCCTGTTCTACCTGGCCAAGACCTTGCCGGCGCTGCTGCCGGGGACGCTGATCGACCTCACGGCGTTCCGTGGGCAGATCATCCAGGCGTCGCTGGTGGAGGGCGCCATGGCGATCATGCTGATCGCCCTGTCGATGACCGGCACCGTGCGCTACCGCCGCGAGGAGCGCATCGAGCGCCTGGCCGCGCGTGATCCGCTGACTGCGCTGTACAACCGTCGCGCCCTTGAGGTGCGGGCGGCGAACCTGCTGAAGGAGGTCTCGGCGCAACGTCCGGGCGCTCTATTGCTGATCGACATCGACCACTTCAAGCTGGTCAACGACCTGCACGGGCACGCCGCCGGTGACCGCCTGCTGGTGGCCTTGAGCGAAATGATCCGGGCATTGCTGCCGGAACGGGCGATCGCCGCGCGCCTGGGCGGTGACGAGTTCGTCATCCTGCTGGGCGATGCTTCGCGCCAGGCCATCGAACAGCTCGCCGATACCTTGCGCCGGCAGTTCCAGGTCACGGCCGAGCAGTCGTTCCGCACCCCCGAAGCGGTGACCCTGAGCATTGGCGCCAACCTGTTCGACCGGCCACCGGCCAGCCTGGCGGCCCTGATCGAGCAGGGTGACGTGCTGCTGTACGCCTCCAAGCGCGGCGGGCGCAACAGCCTGCAGCTGGTGGACGGGCTGCGCGGCTGAGCTACTTGTTGTTGATGCATTGCGACTGCACCGAGTAGCGCACGGTGCGCAGGGTGCCCTGGCTGTCCTCGAAGGTCATCAGCCGGGGCACCACCTCGCAGGTGCGTGGGTCGCCCGACTGGCGCACGAGGCGGGCGACGTCGAGCTTCATGCCATAGCGATAGTCGACGATCTCCGGCATTGGTTTGGCGCGTTGCGCCGCGTAGGCCGCAACGGCCTGCTGGTGGTCCTCGATCAACTGCTCGTTGTCCAGCCTGGAAAAGCCCGTGGCCTGGGCCGAAAGGGAAAGCGCCAGCAGGGCGGCGATCAGGGTCGGTCGTAGCATGGTGCGTGTCTCCGAAAGGTTCGTTTCGCAGTCCACGCTAGCGACGGGCAGCCGACAGCGGCATGACGCCCGGGTTACAGATATGAAAGGTGGCCGGGGATGCCGATTCCACGGCCGCGAATGACACGATTGTAATCCTCCCATCACCTTCCCGTTATCCGCCAGCGGCGAGCATCAGGCTCGGCCAACGGGGCTGGGTGCGCACGCATCTGGCCAGACCAGGGACGCTCCAGCGCCAAGGCCCGAGAACCAGAACAGCCGCAATCGAAGGAGCAACGGATGACAAGCAATCCAACATTTTCCCTGGCCGCCCTGGTGGCGCTGGCCGGCTTCGGCCCGACGGCCTGGGCTGCAGAAACGCAGCAGGAAGGGTTCATCGAGGGCAGCCGCCTGAGCGTGCTCAACCGCAATTACTATTTCAACCGCGACCATCGCGACGGTCGCGCCCCCACCAGCAACCCCGGCAAGGCCAGCGACAACGGCTACTCCGAAGCCTGGGCCCACGCCATCATCACCCGCTTCGAATCCGGCTTCACCCAGGGCACGGTGGGCGTCGGCGTGGATGCCTTCGCCATGCTCGGGCTGAAGCTCGACACCGGTGGCGGGCGCAACGGTGGGCGCAGCTCGTTCGATGTGCTGCCGGTGGACCGTGACGGCCAGGCCCGCGACGAATACAGCAAGGTCGGCGGTGCGGCCAAGGTGCGCCTGTTCGACACCGTGCTGCGGGTGGGCGACGTGTTTCCGGTCAACCCGGTGGTGGCGGCCGGCGACTCGCGACTGCTGCCGGAGAGCTTTCGCGGGGTGACCCTGGAGAACACCAGCCTGCAAGGCTTGACACTGCAAGCCGGGCGTCTGCACGCCATGAGCCAGCCGGTGTCCAGCGACCTGCGCGAGAACTTCGTGACCTTCTACGGCGGCCCGGTGGACTCGCCATGGATCGCCTACGGCGGCGGCGACTACGCGATCAACGAAAACGTCAGCGTGAGCCTGTTCGGCAGCCGCCTGAAGGACGTGTGGAACCAGTACTACGTCGGCACCAGCGTGACCTGGCCGTTGTCGGATGAGCTGGCGCTGATCGGCGGGTTCAATTTCTACAATGCCAAGGATGAAGGGCGTCAGCGCCTGGGGCAGTTCGACAACGACATCTGGAGCGCCAAGCTCGGCGTGCGCTACGGCGCCCACACCCTCGCGCTTACGCATCAGCGCAACAACGGCGACGACGATTTCGACTACCTGCGCCAGTCCGACTCGATCTTCCTCGACAACTCCATTCAGTACAGCGACTTCAACTCGCCGAAAGAGCGTTCGTGGATGCTGCGCTACGACCTGAACATGGCCGCCTACGGCGTGCCGGGCCTGTCGTTCATGACCCGCTATGGCCGTGGCAGCGACGCCGACTACAGCCACGCCAACGCCTACTACATGCGCCGCGACGACAACGGTGACCCGCTCACCGACCAGAAGCGCTGGGAGCGCGACATCGAGGTCAAGTACGTGGTGCAGACCGGCGCGGCCAAGGACCTGTCGCTGCGCGTGCGCCAGGCCACTACCCGGGCCACGGCCTTCGAATCGGACCTGGACGAGGTGCGGGTGATCGTCGAGTACCCGCTGTCGATCCTCTGAACATTTCCCGGATTCACCTTGAGAAGCCCACGTGCTCCTTTGGTTACAGGTGAATGTCTTGACGCCTCTGATGAGGCGTCTTTTTTTGCCCGTGATTACGCCCCCACCTGTAGGAGCGGGCTTGTCCCGCGATCACGGGCAACGCCCGTGCCATGCAGCGGCGATGCCTCGGTTGCCCTCGCCATGGGCCCTATCCAATTGAAGGCCCCACCCCGCGACAAGTTGTCTGCTTGACTTGCAGAGGCACCCTACGATCGTTAACTTGACTTCGTAGTCAGTTTTTGTGATCGTGCGCGCCCTCCCAGTTTCTCAAGCACCAGAAAAAGCATGGGCAGCCCAAGAGCTACCCAGAGGATCAACCATGTCCAACCGTGATATTTCCCGGCGCTCGTTCCTGCAAGGCGGGCTGATCGCCGGTGTCGGCGTGACCCTGGCGCCGCTCGGCAGCCAGGCCTTCGCCGCCCTGATGGAAAACAAGGTCACCACCTCGCCGCAGAAGTGGATGAACCACGACGGCAAGGCGCGTTTCCGTAACGACGCGCTGTCCAAGGTCTGTGGCAACAAGGTGTTCGCCCGCGACATCCGCGCCAAGGACATGCCCGGCTGGCCGCAGCAGCAGGGCCACGCCATGCTGCTCAAGGCCACCAAGGCCGACCGCCTCTACGCAGGCTACGACCTGTCCCTGCTGGGCGCCGAGCTGCAGCCGGACCGCATCGTCACCGCCGACGACCTGAAGAAGGACGGCATCGCCTGGCCCGAAGCCCATTCGCCGGACCCGCTGCTGCCCCCGGGCCAGGTGCCGATGTTCATCGGCCACCCGGTGGCGATCCTGATCTGGAACGACTTCGAGCGTTTCCGCAAGGCCAAGCTCAAGCTGCAATTCAACGACCAGGCGATCCGCTACGGCGCCCAGGCCCCGCTGTACCAGCGCGACCCCTACGGCAGCTTCCGTTTCGTGCGCGTGGGCGGCAAGACGCCGTTCGACGAGGACGAATACTCAAGCCTGAAGAACACCATGCTGTTCCCCACCATCCTGGCGCGCAAGCCGGTATGGACCGCCGAGCCCAAGCAGCACGGCACCCTCACCGAGCAGGGCATGTTCTACGCCCAGCGCATTGACGAGCAGCTCAAGCAGCCGCCGGAAGACTGGCTGCTGTTCGACGAGCGCTACAATACCCCGTCGATCGAGCCCGCGGCCCTCGAGCCGGACAACGGCAACGGCTGGTTCGACCCGGCCACCGGCACCCTGCATTTCGTCGTGGCCACCCAGTGCCCGTTCGAAGTGGCGCAGGAATGCGTGCACATGATCAAGCCGTCGCGCTTCGGCCTGAAGCACCTGAACATGCACCCGGGCTACACCGTCGGCTACGGTTCCAAGGACAACAACATCTTCGTGTTCTACGCCGCCGTCGCCGCGCTGTACGGCGCGGGCGTGCCGATCCGACTGGCCAACGACCGCTACGAGCAGTTCCAGAGCGGCATCAAGCGCCACCCGTTCGACATCCGCTACCAGCTGGCCGTCGACAAGAAGGACATGAGCTTCAAGATCTTCCGCGCCGACATGAGCGTCGACGGTGGCGGGCGCATCAACTACAGCCCGTCGGTGGCCGCCGTGGGCGCCACCGCGGCGCAGTCGATCTACTACATGCCGCAGAACGACCTGTCGGTGACCGCTTACCATTCCCGTGGCGTCGAGGCCGGCTCCATGCGCGGCTACGGCACCCTGCAGAGCATGGCCGCCACCGAGATGATGGTCGACGAGATCGCTGACCGCCTGGGTGTGGACGCCATCGAACTGCGGCGCAAGAACGCGCTCAAGTCGGGCATGAAGAACACCCAGGGCGCGGTGCCCGCCGGCGCCCTGCGCCTGCACGAGATTCTCGACAAGGCTGCCGAACACGACTGGTGGAAGAACCGTCAGGCGCGCAAGCAGGCCGAGGACGCCAAGGACCACGACAACTGGTACGGCGTGGGCTTTGCCATCACCCAGAAAGACTTCGGTACCGGCTCCGAGGCGCCGATGGCGGCGGTCGAGTTCACTGCCGATGGCCGCATCAGCCTGCGCCATATCGGCACCGAGCTGGGCACCGGCATGTCGACCTCGCAAGCGCTGGTGGTCAGCGATTTCCTTGGCCGTGTCGCCGACGAGGTCATGACCGCCCAGACCGAATGGCCGGAGCTGGCGCTGACCACCAGCGGCAACCCCTACCTGATCAGCCAGGCCGAGCAGGACGCCGCGCTGCGCAACCCGCGCTGGGTCGGCAAGCTGGCCTCGCCGTCGTCGGCGACCAACTCGGCGTTCTACTTCAGCCACGCCACCCGCGAAGCGGCTCGCGTGCTGTTCAATCACGGCCTGTGGCCAGCGGCCATGGCCCTGTGGAGCCAGGGCCCGTATGGCGGCCAGGCCAACCCGCTGGTGGTGCGCCGCGAGAACGCGGTGTGGGTCAACGGTGAGCTGACCGGCAACGGCCTGGCGCCGATCCCGTTCGCCACGCTGGCCAAGAAAGCCCACGAAATGGGCCTGGTCACCGGTGTCAGCGTGCACGGCTTCAACCGCTGGAGCTGGGCCGAGGCCGACTTCGTCATCGATGGCGTGCGCGAGCGCCTGCCGCTCGATGCCGTGGCGGTGAAATACGGCGACGGTGCGGTGAACGCGAAGAAGGCGCAGATGAACAGCGCCGGCTTCCACCTGCTCGACCGGCAGAACGCCGAATACCCGGCCACCCAGCTGAACAACGCCATGGTCACCTACTACAGCCCGGTGGCGACCATCGTCG
The DNA here is from genome assembly GCF_036324045.1 of Pseudomonas carassii. Lineage (NCBI taxonomy): Bacteria > Pseudomonadati > Pseudomonadota > Gammaproteobacteria > Pseudomonadales > Pseudomonadaceae > Pseudomonas > Pseudomonas carassii. Next base: position 170,558 of record NZ_JAZDCT010000006.1, read on the forward strand.
AGGTCAAGGTCAACAAGGGCAGCGGCGAGGTGACGGTGCTCAATCACCACAGCTGGGTCGAGTGCGGCCGGGTGCTGGTGCCGGAGCTGGTCAAGGGCCAGCTCGAAGGCGGTATCGCCATGGGCATCGGCCATGCGCTGCTGGAGGAAATGCCGCTGTACGAGGGGGGGCCGGGCGAGGGCGACTGGAACTTCAACCGTTATCGCCTGCCGATGGCCAAACATGTGGCGGTGTGGAAGCAGACCTCGGAGATCCTGCCGCCGCTGTCGCCAACCGACCCGTCCAAGGGCATCGCCGAAGTGGTGATGATCCCGGTGGTCGGCGCCATCGGCAACGCCGTGGCCCACGCCATCGGCAAGCGCGTGCGCGACCTGCCCATCACCCCCGCCCGAGTCAAGGAGGCCCTCAATGGCTGACCGCAAGCTGCAACTGACCCTCAACGGTCAACCTGTCGTCACCGAAGTGGTCCCCGATGACCTGGCGATGATCGACTTCCTGCACGAATACCAGAACCTCACAGGCTCGCGCCTGGGCTGCGGCCAGGGCATCTGCCATGCCTGCGTGGTGATCGTCGACAACCCTGACGGCACCAGCGAGGAAGTGCGCACCTGCATCACCGGGGCGCATTACTTCGAGGGCAAGAAAGTCCGCACCATCGAAGGCCACGCCAAGCTCGACGAAGCTGGTAACCCCGGCGAGCTGAACCCGATCCAGCAGAAGTTCGTCGACCGCTTCGCCTTCCAGTGCAGCTACTGCGCGCCGGGCTTCGTCAACGCCGCCACGGTGCTGGTGGAAAAAGCCCAGCGCAAGCCGCTGAAGCAGAGTGAGCTGGAGGGCGCCATCGAGGCCAGCCTCGGCCACCATGTGTGCCGCTGCACCGGCTACGTGCGCTACTACGAGGCGACCCGCGAAGTGCTGGGCGACCTCGGCCTGGTCAAGGAGGGCTGAGCATGACGCGAGTTCTAAGCAGCCTGGCCCTGGCCATCGGCGCACTGGTCACCTTCAACGCCCAGGCGGCGGACGAGGCCCTGATCAAGCGCGGCGAATACCTCGCCCGCGCCGCCGACTGCATGGCCTGCCACACCGCCGAAGGCGGCGCGCCCTATGCCGGCGGCCTGCCGATCCATTCGCCGTTCGGCACCATCTACGGCACCAACATCACCCCGGACAAGCAGTACGGTATCGGCAACTACAGCAGCGACGAGTTCTTCGCCGCCCTCACCGAGGGCAAGCGCAAGGACGGCGCCAACCTGTACCCGGCCATGCCGTACACCTCGTACCACCTGGTCAAGCGCGAGGACTCCGATGCGATTCATGCCTACCTGATGAGCGTGGCGCCGATCAACCGTCCGGCACCGGAAACCAGCCTGAGCTTCCCGTTCAACGTGCGCACCGGCCTGATCGGCTGGAACCTGCTGTACGGCAAGAGCGTGCAGCTGGAGGAGGGCAAGGGCAACAGCGAGGCGTGGAAGCGCGGCCAGTACATGGTCGAGGTGCTCGGCCACTGCGGCGAGTGCCACACCCCGCGCAACCCGATTGGCGCGCTGCAGCAGGACAAGCGCCTGACCGGCGGCCTGCTGCTGGGCTACCTGGCGCCGAGCCTGCTGGCCCAGGACCTGGCCGACCGTGGTTGGAACCATGCGGACCTGGCGACCTTCCTCAAGCACGGTGTCAGCGCCCAGGGCAGCATGTTCAACGAGATGTACCCGGTGGTGCACCACAGCACCCAGCATCTGCAGGACAGCGACCTGTCGGCCATGGCCACCTACCTGCTCGGCGACCAGCCGCCGGCGGCCAAGGTGGTGCAGACAGTCGCCCACGAGACCATGGGCGAAAGCGCCAAGCGCGGCCGCCAGCAGTACCTCAATGTCTGCGCCGGTTGCCACGGCGTCGAGGGCGAGGGCAAGCCGCACATCGCCGTGGCCATGCGCGGCAACACCGTGCTGCGCCAGGCCGACTCGCGCAACCTGGTCAAGGCCATCGTCGACGGCATCCGCGAGCAGCAGTTCACCGGTTTCGAGCGCATGCAGCCGATGCCGGGCTTCGCCGACAAGCTCGACGACCGGCAGCTGACCGACATGGTCAACTACCTGCGCGAAGCCTGGGGTGGCCTGCCGGGCGACATGACCACCCAGCAGCTGGCCCAGCTGAAGGCGGACTGACCCGTGCAGCATCTCGACCTGCAGGTGGTGCGCCAGGCGGCGCAGTGGTCGCGTGATGGCCTGCGCGTGTGGCTGTGCACGGTGCTCTGCACCTATGGCTCGGCACCGCGCGCGCCGGGCTCGCTGCTGGCGGTCAACGATCAGGGGCACTGGGTCGGCTCGCTGTCCGGTGGTTGCGTCGAGGAGGATTTCCTCGAGCGCGTCGCCGCCGGCGAGTTCGCCGGGGCCGTCGCCGTGGTGCGCTATGGCGACGGCAGCGACACCCGTGGCAACATCCGCCTGCCCTGCGGTGGCATCCTCGATGTGCTGGTGGAGAACCTGCCGGGCGACTGCGCGACCCAGGCGCACCTGGGTGAGCTGGAGGCGGCCTTGCTGGGCCGCCGCCGGCTTGTGCGCGAGGTCGACCTGCATACGGGCAAGCGCCGCGTGCAGGACGACCACAGCCAGGGACCACGGGTGGAGCAGGGCGAGCATCGCGTGCGCTTGCGCGTCGGTGCCGCCCAGCGCCTGTTGCTGGCCGGGTATTCCAGCGTCGCGCACTTCTGCGCCGAGTTCGGCAAGGGCCTGGGCTTCGAGGTGGTGCTGTGCGACCCTCGCGACGAGGTGATGGACAACGTGGTGCTCGACGGGATAGAAATCCGTCGGGAACTGCCCTCGCTGTTCATCGCCAACGGCGGCTGCCACCGCGACACGGCGGTGGTGGCGCTCACCCACGATCCGAAGATCGACGACCTGGCCATGCTCGAAGCGGTACACACCGAAGCGTTCTACATTGGCGTGATGGGCTCGCGGGCCACCTCGGAAAAGCGCCGTGAACGCCTGCGCCGTATCGGCGGGCTCGGCGATGCCGAGATGGCGCGCATCCATGCGCCCATCGGCCTCAACCTGGGCAGCAAGACGCCAGCGGAGATCGCCCTGGCGGTGCTCGCCGATATCTTGCGCACCCGTAGCGGCATTGCCCGCGAGGCCTTGTGAGCGTCGTCGCGCTGGTGTTGGCGGCCGGCCAGGGTTCGCGCTTTGGCGCGGACAAGCGTCGGGCCATGCTTGGCGATGGTCGCAGTCTGTTGCAGCACAGCGTCGAGCGCGCCCTGGCGGCGTTCGACGAGGTGCGCGTGGTGTTGCGTGCTGGCGAGCGGGGCGAGGATCTGGGGTTGCCGCCAGGCTGTCGGGTTGTCCATAGTCTCGATGCCGGGCTGGGCATGGGCCATAGCCTGGCGGCGGGCGCCGCATCGCTGGGGGACAGCGAGGCAAAGGCGGTCGCCATCCTGTTGGGGGATATGCCGTGGATTCTGCCCGCGACTTTCCAGCGTCTGATCGCAACTGCTGGCCCTTCGGTCATCGTGGTGCCGCGTCATCTGGGGCAGAATGGGCATCCGGTGCTGTTTGGGCGCAACTACTGGCCTGAACTTGCACTGATGGCCGGCGATGAGGGCGCGCGTTCGGTGCTGCAACGGCATCGGCAGCAATTGCAGGTGGTCGAGGTAGACGATGCAGGTGTATTGCGCGACGTCGATACACCCGCTGCGCTCGACTAGACTGCCCTGAGCCCTTTCGCGGCACAAGGCCGCTCCTACACAAGGACCGCGCGGTCTGATGTACCGATGCCACAGGCAGCCATTGAGGGAAAACCCTCATTGCCGCTCATCCGGTGGCCTCCTAGCATGGATCCGGTAACCCCCCAGGCACAGGAGCACAGCCATGACCAGCAACAACGATGACAAACGCCCGACCCCCGATCCGGCCGAGGACAATGCCTTCTTCCCTTCGCCGTATTCCCTCAGCCAGTTCACCTCACCCAAGTCTGATCTCAGCGGTGCGGACTACCCCGACGCCTACCAGGGCGGACGCTGGAAAATCCTCTTGATCGGCGCCGACGAGCGCTACCTGCTCACCGACAACGGCACGCTGTTCTCCACCGGCAACCACCCCGTGGAAACCCTGCTGCCCATGTACCACCTGGACAAGGCCGGCTTCGCCTTCGACGTCGCGACCCTGTCGGGCAACCCGGTCAAGTTCGAATACTGGGCCATGCCGCGCGAGGACCAGCAGGTGCTCGGCCTGTTCGAGCGCTACAAGCCCGCCTTCAAGCAGCCGCGCAAGCTCGCCGAGGTGATCGACAGCGCCCTGGGTGACGACTCCGATTACATTGGCGTTTTCATTCCCGGCGGCCACGGCGCGTTGATCGGCCTGCCGGAAAGCGAAGAGGTCGCCCAGGTGCTGAAATGGGCGGCGGACCACGACAAGTTCGTCATCACCCTGTGCCACGGTCCGGCGGCGCTGCTGGCCGGCGGCAGGCTCTACGACGGCTACAAGATCTGCGCCTTCCCCGATGAGCTGGATGCCAAGACCCCGGACATCGGCTACATGCCCGGTCACCTGACCTGGAAGTTCGGTGAGCGCCTGCAGGCCCAGGGCGTCGAGATCGTCAACGACGGCATCTCCGGCGCGGTCCACCAGGATCGCCGGCTGCTCACCGGCGACAGCCCGCTGGCCGGCAACGCCTTGGGCAAGCTGGCCGCCGCGGCCTTGCTCAAGGCGGCCAACGGCGGGTGAGTGGCATGCCGTTCGACAAGGTGGTCCAGGCGATCCAGCAGATCGAGCAGGCCACCACCCTGGCGACGATCCAGACGGCCGTGCGCAACATCGCCCGGCCGCTGGGTTATGACCGTTTCGTGCTGTTCAGCGCCAGCGCCGCACGGGACGAGGTGGTCGAGCGCATCCACTGGGTGGAAGGGGACTGGTTCGGTGACGGCCAGATGGTCGATGCCCGGACTTACGTGCGCCATTGCCCGGTGACGCGCCATCTGCTGGCGGCGCGTGAACCCTTCTTCTGGAGCAAGCAGCCGAGCGACGACGGCGAACGCTATCGGGTGGTGCGGGTGCCCGGCGGACCGGGTATCCATGGCCTGCAAGTGCCGGTGTTCGGCCCGGCAGGCCTGGAGGGCGCGATGAGCCTGGGTGGCGTGCGAGTCGACGCTTCGGCGTCGGCGCGCCTGGCCCTGACCCTGTTGGCCAACGCCGCGTTCCTCGGCGCCCGGCGGCTGCTGGAGGCACCGCCCGGCGAGGGGCAACTGTCGGCGCGTGAGCGCCAGGTGCTGGCCTGGACCGCCGCCGGGCAACGTCAGGCCGATATCGCCGCCACCCTGGGCCTGTCGGTGCGCACGGTGGAAAATCATCTGCGTGCCGCCCGCCGGCGCCTGGGGGTGAGCACCACCGCCCAGGCGATCAGGATCGCCCTGGGCAGCGGCGCGCTCGACTGACTCAGCCGTTGTGCGCAACCTTCAATACCACCTTACCGATATGCCGGCCAGACTCCATCAGGGCATGGGCCTGGCTGGCCGCCGCCAGCGGGAAAGTCGCATGGACCAGCGGCTTGACCGCGCCGCTGCGCACATGGGGCCAGGCCTTGGCCTGCAGGTCCGCGAGAATCGCCGCCTTGTCGTCGGCGCTGCGCGCGCGCAGCGTCGAGCCGATATGGGTCAGACGCTTGGTCAGCAGGGGGAACAGGTCGACCTCGGTGGCCGGCCCCTTGACCACGCCGATCTGCACGATGCGCCCATCCATGGCCGCGGCCTTGAAATTGCGGGCCACATAGTCGCCGGCGATGATGTCGACGATCACGTCCACGCCCTTGCCCTCGGTGTGCAACATGACCTGTTCGACGAAGTCCTCGCGGGTGTAGTCGATGGCCACGTCGGCGCCCAGTTCGAGGCTGGCGGCCTGTTGCCCGGCGCCATTGACCGTGGTGAGGATCTTCGCCGCGCCCAGGGCCCGGGCCAGTTGCGTGGCGGTGGTGCCGATGCCGGACGCGCCGCCGTGGATCAGCACGCTTTCACCGGCCTTGAAGCCGCCGCGCTGGAACAGGTTGACCCAGACGGTCATGAAGGTTTCCGGCAAGGCCGCGCCCTCGACCATCGACAGGTTGTCCGGCAAGTGCGCGGTGGTGCGTTCGTCGGCCACGGCGTACTCGGCATAGCCGCCGCCCTGGACCAGGGCGATCACCGCGTCGCCCACGGCAAAGTGGCGGACCTGCTCACCGATGGCCACGACCTTGCCGGCGATCTCCAGCCCCGGAATGTCCGGCGCGCCGGCGGGCGGGTCGTACAGGCCCTTGCGCTGCAGCAGGTCGGGGCCGTTGACGCCGGCGGCATGGACCTGGATCAGCACCTCCCGAGGGCCTGGTCGAGGCGTGGCATGGGGGGCGGCCTGCAGGACCTCGGGGCCTCCTGGCTGGGTAATGTCGATGGCGGTCATGTGAGTGGGGATGTGACGCATGAAGACCTCTGTCATTCTGAGGAAAGGCCGCTTTGGCCCGGTGCGTCACAGGGTATGAAACCCACGCTGCGCGGTCGCGCGGCGATTTTGCGACGCACCTTTGCAGATTTTCTTCAGGTGGGTTTCCTGCCGCGATGCCTGCGGGCCGACAAGTAATGGAGTGAGCGAATGAACTGGGATGACGCCCGCATGTTGCTGGCCTTGAGCCGCGAACTGACCCTGCGCCGCGCCGCCCGGGTGCTGCGCGTCGACCAGGCCACCGTGGGCCGGCGGGTGGCGGCGCTGGAGGCCGACCTTGGCGCGACCCTGTTCCTGCGCACCCCCGCCGGTTACCAGTTGACCGCCACCGGCGAAGTGGCCGTGGAGCTGGCGCAGAAGATGGAGCAGGCCGCCCTGGAGCTGGCCCGTCGCACCCGGGGCAGCGATAACGAACAGGCCGGCGAGGTGCGCATCGCCACCACCGATTCCCTGGCCCTGGAGTTCGTCATTCCGGCATTGCGCCGGTTGCACGAGGGACACCCCGAGGTGCGCATCGTGCTCAGCGGCAGCTCGGAGATCGTCAACCTGTCGCAACGCGAAACCGACATCGCCATCCGCAACCAGCGCCCGGACAGTCCTGACCTGGTGCTGCGCAAGCTGGCCAGCTGGCAGATGGGCCTGTTCGCCTCGGCGGACTACCTGGCGCGTCGTGGCATGCCGCAGGAGGGCAGTTTCGCCGGCCACGACCTGGTGGTGTACGAGCCGTACTGGCGTGATCGTGGGGTACCGACCCTGGTGGACGTGCCCATGGGTGAGGGCCGGGTGGTGATGGCGGCCAATGCCAGCATGATGCTGCGTCGGGGCATCGCCGAAGGGTTGGGCCTGGGCGAGATTCCCGTGGAGCTGGGGCAGCGCGACGGTCTGCGGCGGGTCTGGCCACAGCGTACGCGCAGCCAGCCCTACGAGGTGTGGATGGTCACTCACCAGGACTTGCGCCACACGGCCAGGGTGCGCGCGGTGATCGAGCACCTGGTGCGGGCGTTTGCCGATTGAGGAAGCCGTCCGGTCCGAATACCTTCAGTTGGCGGGCAGCTTCAGCGCATGCAAGGCGCGGAAACCCTGTGCCTCTTCCACCAGCCAGTCATGCACCGCTCGCGCCCCGGGCTGGCTCAGCCCGCCTGGCGGATACAGCAGCACATAGCGCTTGTGGTTGGCGATCGGCACCCCGAACGGCACGATCAGCGCGCCGCGCTCCAGCTCGTCGTTGAGCAGGGTGCGCCGGGCGATGGCCACGCCGACCCCGGCGATGGCGGCCTCGATGGTCAGGTGGTTGCGGTTGAAGGTGTGTCCGCGGCGCACGTCCAGCCCGCCGGCGCCGATGCCGTCGAGGTAGAACTCCCATTCGGCGTATTCCGAGCTGCCGCGCCAGGCGGTGATGTCGTGCAGCAGCGGGTAGTGGGCCAGGTCCGCCGGCCCGTGCAGCGGCGGGCGGCCGCGCAGCAGGGCCGGCGAGCAGACCGGAAAGATCTGCTCGTCCAGCAGCGGGGTGGAGAGCATGCCCGGGTAGCTGCCGTCGTTGAGGTCGATGGCCAGGTCGAAGTCTTCCGGGTGCAACGCCTGGTTGCTGTCCTCGGCCACCAGGCGCAGTTCGATGTCCGGGTAGCGCTGCTGGAAGCGCGGCAAGCGCGGCGTTAGCCACTTGGCCAGGAACGAGGGGATCGAACGCAGGCGCAGGGTGCCGCGGATTTCACCGGCATCCAGGCGCAGCAGCTCGGCCTCGATGCCGCCGTAGGCCTCGGCCACGGTCTGCGCCAGGCGCTGGCCTTCGGCGGACAGCTCGACACCGCGGGCGCGGCGCAGGAACAGGCGAAAGCCCAGGCGTTCCTCGAGCTGGCGCATCTGCTGGCTGACCGCGCCGGGGGTGATGTGCAGCTCCTCGGCGCAGCGGGTGAACGACAGGTGCCGCGCCGCACAGGAGAACACGTGCAGCCAGACGAACACCTGGCCGTTGAGTGGGCCTTTCATCGTTTAGTCCTGCTAAAGGCTTATGTAGGAAGTTTCGTTGGTCAAGCTGGCCTGAGAGGGGCAGTATCGCGCAACTTGGCAATACCGCTCAAATTTTCCAGAGAGCCGTGGCAAATCGTATGTGGTTGTCACGGTCAGGCATTAGCATGGCTATCAGTGTTTTCGACCTTTTCAAGATTGGCATCGGCCCGTCCAGCTCCCACACCGTCGGCCCCATGCGCGCCGCGGCGACCTTCGCCCAGGCCCTGCGTGAACGCGGCCTGCTGGCCCAGGTGCGGCGAGTCGAGGTGCGCCTCTATGGCTCGCTGTCGGCCACCGGTGTCGGTCACGCCACGGACCGCGCCTGCCTGTTGGGGTTGATGGGCCAGTGGCCGGACCGCATCGACCCGCACAGCATCGAGCCACGCATCGATCAGCTGATGCAGGAGCAGTGCCTGATGCTCGATGGCAGCCAGCCGATCGAGTTCCAGTACAGCCGTGACATGCGCCTGCTTGACGAGAGCCTGGCCTATCACCCCAACGCGATGACCCTGGAAAGCTTCGACGGGCAGGGCAGCCAGTTCAGCCAGACCTATTACTCCGTGGGTGGCGGCTTCATCGTCGAGCAAAGCGAGATCGATGCGCCGCAAGGCAGTGACAGCGAGGTCGCCTTGCCCTATGAGTTCTCCAGCGGCGCCGAGCTGCTGGCCCTGTGCAAGGCCCACAACCTCAGCGTCAGCCAGCTGATGCTGGCCAACGAGTGCGCCTGGCGCCCGGAAAGCGAGGTGCGCGAAGGCCTGCTGAAAATCTGGGCGGCCATGGGCGAGTGCGTCGACAACGGCCTGCGCAACGAAGGCATCCTGCCCGGCGGGCTCAAGGTCAAGCGCCGGGCGGCGCGACTGCACCGCAGCCTGCAGGAGGTCGGCAAGCCCAACGTGATCGGTTCGACCCTCAGCGCCATGGAGTGGGTCAACCTGTTCGCCCTGGCGGTCAACGAAGAGAACGCCGCCGGCGGGCGCATGGTCACCGCGCCCACCAACGGCGCGGCCGGGATCATCCCGGCGGTGCTGCATTACTACATGAAGTTCAACCCCGGCGCCTGCGACGACGACGTGGTGGCGTTCCTCCTGGCCGCCGCCGCAGTGGGCATCCTGTGCAAGAAGAACGCCTCGATCTCCGGCGCCGAAGTGGGTTGCCAGGGCGAGGTGGGCTCGGCCTGCTCGATGGCCGCCGCGGGGCTTGCCGAAGTGCTGGGCGCCACGCCGCCACAGCTGGAAAACGCTGCCGAGATTGCCCTTGAGCACAACCTCGGGCTGACCTGCGACCCGGTCGGCGGCCTGGTGCAGATTCCCTGCATCGAGCGCAACGCGATCGCCGCGGTGAAGGCCATCAACGCCGTGCAGATGGCCCTGCGCGGTGACGGCGAGCACTTCATCTCCCTCGACCGGGTGATCCGCACCATGCGCGACACCGGCGCGGACATGCACGCCAACTACAAGGAAACCTCCCGCGGCGGCCTGGCTGTCGCTTTCGTCGAGTGCTGATGGCTTCGCACTGACTGCGCTGTATGAGCGGCCTTGCCGAGGCGTCGGACTGGCCGGAAAGGGCCGCAAAGCGGCCCCGGCGATACTCTTCCCACACTGAAATTCTTGGGCTGCACTGCAGCCCATTCGCGGCACAAGGCCGCTCCTACAGGGGAGCGGTATCAACCTGCAACACCTGCTGTACCTGCGACAAAAACAACTACAAGGCGATACCCAATGACTGATGTACAAAGCACCACGAGCGTTCGTGCGGATTCGGCTGCCCTGGCTTCGACCAGCGGCTCGACCACCTGGAACCGTCACGACACCACCTGGGCCCTGGGCCTGTATGGCACAGCGATCGGCGCCGGCACCCTGTTCCTGCCGATCAACGCCGGGGTCGGCGGCTTCTGGCCGCTGTTGATCCTGGCGCTGCTGGCGTTCCCCATGACCTTTTTCGCTCACCGGGCGCTGACCCGCTTCGTGCTGTCCGGGCGCAAGGGCGGCAACGAGGACATCACCGAGGTGGTGGAAGAGCACTTCGGCGTCGGTGCCGGCAAGCTCATCACCTTGCTGTACTTCTTCGCCATCTTCCCGATCCTGCTGGTCTACAGCGTGGCATTGACCAATACCCTGACCAGCTTCTTCGAGCACCAGCTGCACATCGGCGCGCCGCCACGGGCGCTGCTGGCCCTGCTGCTGATCTGCGGGCTGATGATCGTGGTGCGCTGCGGCCAGCAGATCATCGTCAAGGCCATGAGCGTGCTGGTGTATCCCTTCGTCGCCTCGTTGCTGCTGCTGGCCTTGAGCCTGATTCCGAACTGGAACGGCGCGTTCTTCGCCCAGGCCAACGAAGGCATCAGCGCCTCGAAGCTGCTGCTGACCCTGTGGCTGGCGATTCCTGTGATGGTGTTCTCGTTCAACCACTCGCCGATCATCTCGGCGTTCGCCGTCGACCAGAAGCACCGCTATGGCAATGACGCCGATCGCAAGAGCGGCCGCACCCTGGCCACCGCCCATGTGATGATGGTGCTGACGGTGATGTTCTTCTGCTTCAGCTGCGTGCTGGCGCTGAGCCCGGCCGACCTGGCCGCGGCCAAGGCGCAGAACATCTCGATCCTGTCGTACCTGGCCAACCACTTCCAGACCCCGGTGATCGCCTTCGTCGCGCCGCTGATCGCGCTAGTGGCGATCACCAAGTCGTTCCTTGGCCACTACATCGGTGCCAGCGAGGGCTTCCAGGGCATGATCGTCAAGAGCCTGCGCGGGCGTGGCAAGGCCTGGCCGGCCAAGCGCCTGGAGCGCGCCACGGCGTTGTTCATGCTGGTGACCTGCTGGGCGGTAGCGACCCTGAATCCGAGCATCCTTGGGCTGATCGAAAGCCTGGGTGGGCCGGTGATCGCCTGCCTGTTGTTCCTGATGCCGATGTACGCGGTACAGAAGGTACCGGCGTTGCGCCAGTATTCGGGCAAGCTGTCGAATGTCTTCGTGGTAGTGATCGGCCTGATCACGCTGTCGGCGATCGCCTACAGCTTCATGGCCTGACCGATGATCGCGGGGCCAGACCGCTCTCACATCAAGGTGTGGGAGCGGGCTGGCCCCGCGATCCGTTCAGGTCAGACGCTTTCCAGGTGCTTGATCGCAGCCTTCAGGCGCTCCGCGGGTTGCGGTTGGTCCTGGTGGGTGATGTCCGGCGCCTTGCGCACGCGGCCATGCTGGTCGACCCAGTGGCCGTTGCTGAAGTAGCGGTAGCTGGCAGTGCCGGCGTTCCAGCCCTGGTCGAGCAGGCCTTGCAGGTGGAAGGTCTGGGCAATCTGGCTGAGCGGGCCGCTTGGGCTGCCATCCAGGTGCAGGACGATCGACGGGCTGCCTGCGGGCGCGAACGGCAGCTCGCTGTAGCCACCCCACACCTTGGCGTGGAAGACCTGCACCGGATGCGTGGTCTGGATGATGGAGGCCCTGCCGGTGACCTTCTTCTGCACGGTATTCACCAGCAGGTCGAGGGTCAGGATCGGTGCGCCGAGCAGCCCGTTGCTGACGTTCAGGCGGGTATGAAAAAGTCCGAAGGACATGCTGATTCTCCTTGTCTGCTCAGGCTTTCTTGGCGGCCTTGGCGGCCGGGCTCTTGGTCGAGGCGAGGGCCTGGTCCAGGGCTTTGCCCACGGCACCGCTGGCCAGTTGCTTGAGTTGCGCGACGTCACCGGTGGCGATCACTGCCTCCAGGGTGGCGTTGTGCAGTTCGGTCGTCAGGTCGACGTTCGCCAGTGTCTGGATGCGTTTGAGTTCAAGCACGACAGGTACGTTGTCCACCTCGATCCAACGCTGGCCGTTGTAGTAACGGTAGCTGGCCGTGCCTTTCTGCCAGTCCAGGTCGAGCAGTGCGCGCAACTCGAACTGCTCCGGCGAATTGGCGTGTGGGCCACCGTGGTTGCCACGTACCGTCAGCAGGATCTTGCCTTCGCTTGGCGGCTGCACGGTGAGGTAGCTGTAGCTGCCCCAGACATCCAGGCCCAGCTCCAGCGGTGGGTTGGTGGTCTGGGTGATCAGCGCGTGGCCGTTGACGCTGCGGTCTGGCGTGTAGACCAGCAGGTCCAGCTGCAGGCGCGGGGCGCCCGGGGCATTGGTACCAATGAGGTAGGACACCGGGAACAGGCCTTCCGACGGTGCGGTCAGCGATACAGACATGATTGCCTCCGTTGCATTCAATGAATGGATTACCGTTACCAACGCTTGCGCAGGCGGGCGGAGGAGAAGGGGGAGAGGCAGGTAGACGGGCGGATGTACTGGCGTGCCCGGTGCGAGCGGCTGTTGGCAGCCGGCTTGTGCAGCCATCCCTGTAGTGCGGTGCCGCCTGCCTGGCAGCCCGCTTGAGTTAAGCAGGCCGAAAAAGGGATGATGGCCTTTTTGCAGTATGTCCGACGAGTGGTGTCACCCAAGGGCGACCGTGCGTCCGGTGACGGCAGCCGGCCCTCGGGGCTTTGCGCTGTTCGCTCGAAAGGCATCGCCCCATAAAACCAATAAAAGGAAAAACATCGTGGCCGCTGATATCCAAGACAGCCGCTCCGCCCGCTTTGCCCTGCGTTGCTCGAACTGGGCCGAACGCTGGTTCCCCGACTCCTGGGTGTTCGCCGCCCTGGCGGTGCTGCTGGTGTCCCTCGGCGCCCTGGCCATGGGCGGCAAGCCCACCGACACCGCCAAGGCCTTCGGTGACGGCTTCTGGAGCCTGATCCCGTTCACCATGCAGATGGCCTTCGTGGTCATCGGCGGTTATGTGGTGGCCAGCTCGCCACCCGCCGCGCGGTTGATCGACCGCCTGGCGCGCCTGCCGAAGAATGGCCGCTCGGCAGTGTGCTGGGTGGCGCTGATCTCGATGCTCGCCTCCTTGCTCAACTGGGGCCTGTCGCTGGTGTTCGGTGGCCTGCTGGTACGCGCCCTGGCCCGTCGCAGCGACCTGAAGATGGACTACCGCGCCGCCGGCGCCGCCGCCTACCTGGGCCTGGGCGCGGTGTGGGCGCTGGGCCTGTCGTCGTCGGCCGCGCAACTGCAGGCCAACCCGGCCAGCCTGCCGCCGTCGATCTTGTCGATCACCGGGGTTATTCCCTTCACCGAGACCATCTTCCTCTGGCAGTCGGGGGTGATGCTCGCTGCGTTGGTGATCGTCTCGCTGGTCGTGGCCTATGCCACCGCCCCGGGGCCGAACAGCGCCCGCAGCGCCCAGGACTGCGGCGTCGACCCGAGCTTCAGCGCGCCGCCTTCGCCACAGCGCACCCGCCCGGGCGAGTGGCTGGAATACAGCCCGATCCTGATCCTGCTGCTGGTGGCCCTGGCCGCCGGCTGGCTGTACCAGGAGTTCGCCACCAAGCCTGCGATCACCGCGATCTCCGGATTGAACACCTACAACCTGCTGTTCATCATGCTCGGCGCCTTGCTGCACTGGCGCCCGCGCAGCTTCCTCGACGCGGTGGCCCGCGCCGTGCCGACCACCACTGGGGTGCTGATCCAGTTCCCGCTGTACGGCTCGATCGCCGCGATCCTCACCCAGGTCAAGGGCGCGGACGCCCAGACCCTGGCCCACCATATCTCGCTGTTCTTCACCCAGATCGCCACGCATGACACCTACGCGCTGCTGATGGGCGTGTACTCGGCGGTGCTCGGCTTCTTCATTCCGTCCGGTGGCGGCAAGTGGATCATCGAGGCACCGTACGTAATGCTGGTGGCCAACGACCTGCAGTACCACCTGGGCTGGGCGGTGCAGATCTACAACGCCGCCGAGGCGCTGCCGAACCTGATCAACCCGTTCTACATGCTGCCGCTGCTGGGGGTGCTGGGGCTCAAGGCACGTGATCTGATCGGCTTCTCGTTCGTGCAGTTGCTGGTGCATGTACCGCTGGTGCTGGTGCTGCTGTGGGCGTTGGGCACGACCTTGCAGTATGTGCCACCGGTGATGCCGTAAGGCTTGAGGCATGGGGCTGCTGCGCAGTCCCATGCCGAACGAGGCAAGGGGCGATAAAATTTTCTGGAGGCGCAACCGCTCTATCTCAATGGTTCCATTCAACATCGAGAATGTGGTTACAAAAAAGCCAGTGATGGCAAATTGACGCCAATATGATGGCAAAATAGTATGCCCGCCACTTTGCACTGTTCACCAGGGATCGGTCATGGCGGTACGTCTTCCTTCAGGGCGCAGGATGGCCCTCTGTGCGTTTTTCAGTGTGTTGTGCAGCCCTGCGGCCTGGGCGGTTTCGCCCGGCGACCAGGAGTTGATCCGCGACCGTCAGGACCGTCTGCTGCAAGAGCAGCAACGCCGCCTCGAAGAGCTGCGCAACCTGCCCGGCGAAAGTGCTCGTCCTGCTGAACAGCCCCGGCCTGAAGACACCCGCTGCTTCACCATCCACACCATCGAGCTCAAGGGCGCCGACAGCCTGTCCGTCGCCGACCGTGACCGCCTGCTCAAGCCTTTCATCGACCAGTGCCTGGGCGTCACCCAGCTCAACGCCTTGCTCAAGGCCATCACCGACCATTACCTGGGCCGTGGCCTGGTCACCAGCCGCGCCTACCTGCCGCAGCAGGACCTGTCCTCGGGCCACCTGCAGGTGCTGGTGGTGGAAGGGCGCCTGGAGGGGTTGCGCCCGGACCCGACCAGTGGCCTGAGCGAGCGCGAGTTGGCCATGGCCTTCCCCGGCGAAGTCGACCAGCGTCTGAACCTGCGCGAGATCGAGCAGATGGTCGACCAGCTCAACCGCCTGCCGTCGAACAAGGCGCAGATGGAACTGACCCCGGGCAAGGCCGTCGGCGGCAGCGAAGTGCTGGTGCGCAACACCCGGCAGAAACCCTGGCGCGCCTCGCTGTCGCGCAACAACGAAGGCCAGCGCAGCACCGGCGAGCAGATGGCCAATGTCGGCCTGGAGTGGGACAGCCCGCTGGGCCTGTCCGATCAGCTGGTGCTGCGCGGCGGCCACGACGTGGTCAGCGATCATACCCAGGGCTCGAAGAACGGCGTGTTCTTCTACAACCTGCCCTGGGGCTGGTGGAACTTCACCTACAGCTACAGCGAGAGCGAATACCGCTCCCTGGCCCAGGCCAACGGCTTTGCCTTCAAGCAGACCGGCGACAGCCAGAACCACCAGCTGCGCGCCGAGCGCGTGGTGCACCGCGACGCCACCAGCAAGACCTCGCTCAGTGCCGGCGTGGCCCACTTGCGCACCAACAACTACATCGAGGACAGCCGCCTGGCAGGCAGCAGCAACCGCCTCAGCGAAGCCCAGTTCGGCATCAACCATGGCCGGCGCCTGGGCAATGCCTTCGTCAACCTCGACCTGGGCACCCAGGAGGGCATCGGCGCCTTCGATGCCCAGAGCAATGCCGACCCGCGCCCGGGCGAGCCGGTGGCGCGCTACCGCAAATACAGCGCCACCCTCAGTTATGTGCAGGGCTTCGAGGTGCTCGGCGAGCGCCTGAGCTTCAGCAGCCTGGCCACCGGCCAGCGCAGCGAGGACGTGCTGTTCAGCCCGCAGCGCATCAGCCTTGGCGGCCTGTCGTCGGTGCGCGGGCTGAAGGACCAGTCGTTGTCCGGCGACAGCGGCGGCTACTGGCGCAACGACCTGCGCTGGACCCGTGCGGTCAACTGGCCGTTGTTGCAGCCGCTGGTGGCCGAGTACGGCCTGGGCCTGGGCTACGACCTCGGGGTGATCCGCAACGATCGCTACAACGGCCAGTACCACGGCCGTGCCAGCAGCCATTCGCTGGAGCTGTTCGCCCGTGGCCAGCATGTGGCTGCCAGCGTGACCTTCGCCCACAGCCTGGAACGCCCCGATGTGCTGACCGACAAGGAACGCCCGGTGTATTTCCGCCTGGACTTCTTCATCTGATCCACCTGATCCCCTGACTCACGAGACCTGACATGGACGTCCGCCTGTTTGCCTTCCTGGCCCGCCAACGCTCGGCCGAAATTCAGCCCCGTGAGCATTTCTGCGGGTTGCCCAAGCGTGGCTTGGCGTTTCTGCTGGCCAACGCCATGTTCTGGCAGCCGCTGTGGGCGCAGGCCGCCGAAGGCGTGGTGGTCAGCGGGCCGGGCACCAGCCTCGGCCAGGCGGGCAACGGCGTGCCGATCGTCAATATCGCCGCGCCCAACGGCAGCGGCCTGTCGCACAACCAGTTCCGCGACTACAACGTCGGCCAGCAGGGGCTGATTCTCAACAACGCCACCGAGCGCACCCAGGCCACCCAGCTGGGCGGGATCATTCTCGGCAACCCGAACCTGCAGGGCCAGGCGGCCAGCACCATCCTCAACGAGGTCAACGGTGCCAACGCCAGCCAGTTGCGCGGCTATACCGAAGTGGCCGGGCATGCCGCCAAGGTCATTGTCGCCAACCCCCATGGCATTACTTGCGATGGTTGCGGTTTCATCAATACGCCACAGGTCACCCTGAGTACCGGCAAGCCGGTGCTCGATGGGCGTGGCGCGCTCAGCGGCTACCAGGTCGAGAGTGGCAGCGTCGCCCTGGAGGGCGCGGGGCTCAATGCCGACAATGTCGAGCGCTTCGACATCATCACCCGCTCGGCGCGGCTGAATGCCCAGTTACGAGCGCGTGAACTGAATGTCATCACCGGGCGCAACGATGTCGACGCCCAGACCCTGGCCGCGACGCCGCGTGCTGGCAGCACTAGCGCCGCACCAGCCTTGGCCATCGATTCCACGGCCTTGGGCGGCATGTACGCCGGGGCCATTCGCCTGGTGGGCACCGAGGCGGGCGTCGGTGTGCGCCTGGCCGGTGACGTGGCGGCCAGTGGCGGTGATATCCGCCTGGACGCCAATGGCCAGCTGAGCCTGGCCCAGGCCAGTGCCAGCGGCGCGGTCAAGCTGCAGGCCGCCGGTGTCGACCTGCAAGGGCCGGTGCATGGTGCCAGCCAGGTCGAGGTGCGCAGCAGCGCCGACCTGACCTCGCGCCAGGCGATCACTGCCGGCAACCGGATCAACGTCCAGGCGACCGGCACCTTGACCAACCTCGGTGTGATCGAGGCCGGCGTGAATGCCGATGGCAGCCGTAACGTCCAGGGTGACGTGAGCATCGCCAGCGGGCAGTTGCTCAACCATGGCAAGAGCATTGTCGCCAGCCGTGACCTGAGCCTCGAGGTGCAAGGTCAACTGGGCAACCGCGGCGGCACCCTCAGTGCCGGGCAGGACAGCCGCATCAGCAGCGGCGCCCTGGACAACAGCGCCCAGGGCAGGGTGCTGGCGGGGCGCGAGCAGACCGTGCAGGCGGCACAGGCCCTCGACAACCAGAACGGCCTGATCAGCGCCGGGCAGACCCAGCGCGTCACCGCGCAGACCCTGGACAATCGCGGCGGCGAGCTGTCGGCGCAGCGCAACACGCTGAACGCCAACCAGCTGGACAACCAGGGCGGCCGGCTGAGCGCCGGGCAGGCGTTGGACATCACCGTCGCCGGGCGCCTGGACAACCGCGCCGGCGCCGTGGCCGCCGGGCAGGACCTGCAACTTCAGGCCGCCAGCGTGGACAACCGCAATGCCGGGCGTATCGCCAGCGATGGCCAGGCCACGGCGCGCCTCGGCCAGCTTGACCAGCGCGGCGCAGGCCAGTTGCACGGCGCCAAGGCGCTGACCCTGGACATGGCCGACGGTCACCTGGACAACCGCGACGGCGGCCTGCTCACCACCCCGGGGCAACTGACCCTGCAACGCCTGGGGACCGTCGACAACCGCGGCGGCGAGATCTCCGCCGGCCAGGCTTATGCGCTGGTGGCGCGGCAACTGGACAACAGTGCCGGCAAGCTGCTCGGTGGCAACGACCTGCGGGTGCGGATTGCCGGGCAACTGGCCAACACCGCCGGCCTGATCGCTGGTCACCAGCTGACCCTGAGCGCCGCGACCCTGCTCGGCCAGGGCGGCACCGTGCAGGCGCGCGCAGGCCTGCAACTGACGGTCGCCGGCCAGCTGGACAACAGCCGTGGCCGGTTGCTGGCCGAACAGGCCTTCGTGCTGCAGGCCGGTCACCTGGTCAACCTCCAAGGGCAGATCGCCGGCAACGGCAGCCTGCTGCTGACCAGTACCGGGCTGGACAACCGCCAGGGGCGCATCAGTGCCGCCCAGGGGCTGACGCTGGATCTTTCCCGTGGCCACTGGAACAACCAAGGTGGCACGCTGCAGAGCCCGGGCGTCTTGCTGTTGCGCAACCTGACCACGGTCGGCAATCGCCACGGCGAGATCTCCAGCCAGCTCGGCTTCAGCCTGACTGCCGACAGCCTCGACAACCAGGACGGCAAGCTGCTCTCCGAGCAGGCGCTGACCCTGCGTGTCGCCCAACTGCTGGACAACACCCGTGGCCTGGTCTCGGCCCAGGGCCTGGACCTGCAGGCGGGCAGTCTGCTCAACACCGACGGCAAGCTGAAGGCGCGCGAGGTATCCCGGCTGCGCCTGAACGGCGCGCTGGACAACCAGCGTGGCGAGATCAGCGCCACCGACCTGACGTTGAGCGCGGCCAGCCTCGACAACCGTGCCGGGCGTCTGCAGGGCGACCGGCAACTGACCGCTGCCAGCGCAGGGGCCCTGGACAACCGCGCGGGTACCGTGGTGGCCGCCGAGCAGTTGCAGCTGCAAAGCGCTTCGCTGGCCAACGAGCGCGGCCAGATCAGCAGCCAGGGCCAGGCCAAGGTCGACACTGCGGGCCTGGTCAACGCCGGCGGGCAGATTTACGCAGCGAAGGGGCTCGAGTTGAACGCCGGTCAGGTGGACAACACCGACGCCGGGCGTATCCACGCCGGCCAGTCGCTGGTCGCCCGGATCAAAGGCCTGCGCCAGGCCAACCGCGGCCAGCTGTTCAGCGGCGCGGACCTGCTCCTTGACCTGAATCACGGCCTGCTCGACAACCAGGGCGGCCTGATCAATGCGCCGGGCCGGCTGTTGTTGCAGCAGTTGGCCCGGGTCGACAACCGCGCCGGCGAGATCTCCAGCGACCTGACCTACTCGGTCGCCGCCGAGGCCCTCGACAACCAGGGCGGCAAGCTGCTCTCGCAGCAGTCGCTGACCCTGCGCATCGCCCAGGCGCTGGACAACGCCAAGGGACGCATCTCCGGGCAGGCACTCGACTTCAAGGCGGCGAGCCTGGGTAACCACGCCGGTGTCATCGAGGCCCGGGAGGGCCTGACGCTGACCCTCGGCGGCGACTTGGACAACCGCCTCGGTCGCCTGGCCGCCGAGGGCGACATCGCCCTGCAGGCCCGTCAGCTGGACAACCGCGCCGGCGTGGTCAACGGCGGCCAGGCCGTCACCTTCACCGGTCAGCGCCTGGACAACAGCGACAAGGGCCTGCTCACCGGCAAGGGCCCGATGCGCCTGACAGCCGACACCCTGGTCAACCGCCAGGCGGGTGTCGTGACCAGTGGTGGCACGCTGACCCTCAAGGCCGACGAGCTGATCAACAGCGAGCGTGGCCGCATCGGCGCCCACGGCGCCTCGCTGGTCGAGGTCGGGCGTCTCGACCAGCAGGGCGGCGGCAAGCTGACCAGCGACAGCGACCTGACCCTGGACCTTGCCAACGGCCATCTGGACAGCCGGGGCGGACTGATCCACAGCAGCGGCCAGTTGCTGCTCAAGCGCCTGGGCAGCGTTGACAACCGTGGCGGCGAGATCTCCAGCAGCCGCGCCTTCGAGGTGATCGCCACAAGCCTGGACAACGGCGACGGCAGCGTGCGCAGCGACCAGGCCCTGGTGGTGCGGGTCGCCCAGGCCCTGCGCAACGTCAATGGCCTGGTCAGCGGCAGCCGCCTTGAAGCCAGCGCCGCCAGCCTCGACAACCAAGCGGCCACCCTCAGTGGCGAGCACGGCCTGAGCGTGAAGGTCAGCGGCGCGCTGGCCAACGTCGGCGGCGAGCTGTCCAGCGGCGCGGTCACCCGTATCGAAGCCGGGAGCCTGGACAACCGCGATGGCGGCATCATCGGCGAGCAGGCGGCCCTGCTCACCGTGCAAGGCGCGCTGGACAACCGCAACGGCTCGCTGATCTCGCACAAGGACCTGCAGGTGACCGCCGCCAGCCTGGACAACCGTGCCGACGGCAGCCTGACCAGCAAAGATGGCCGGATCCAGGCGCGGATCGGCGGCCTGCTCGACAACCAGGGCGGTGAAATTCGCGCCCAGGGCCTGATCGAACTGCTGCTCGGTCGCCTGGACAACCGCAACGGGGTGGTGTCCGGCAAGGACCTGCTGACCCTGCGCAGCGCCAGCGCCGACAACCACAAAGGCGTGTTGCACGCCGATCGCCAGCTGCAACTGTTCGTCGATGCCCTGGACAACCGCAGCGGTGTGCTGCGCAGCAGCGGCTCCCTGGCGTTCAAGGGCCGGCACCTGGACAACCGCCAAGGCCTGCTCAGTGCCACCACGGCGGCGGACCTCGAGGCCGTGGAGGTGGACAACGGCAAGGGGCGCATCTCCAGCCGCGCCAACCTCGACGCCCGCATCGGCACGCTGCGCCAGCAGGGCGGCGAGCTGGTCGCCGAGGGCAACCTGAGCCTGCGCGGCGCCGCGCTCGACAACCGCGCCGGTGGCGTGGTCGCCGGCAATGCCGGCATCGATCTGCGGGTCACCGATATCGACAACCGCGGCGGACGCCTGGCCAGCCAGGCGCAGGTGCTGGTGCAGGCCGAACAACTGGACAACAGCGAAGGTGGCCGGCTGATCGCCGACAACCGCCTGGAGCTGACCGTGGCGCGGCTGGTCAACCAGAACAAGGGGCTGGTCTCCGGTCGCGACGTCGAGCTGCGTGGCGCGCGCCTGGACAACCAGGGCGGAAGCCTGGGCGCCGGTCGCTCGCTGCTGGTGGTCCTGGAGGACCGTGGCCAGCCGCTGCGCGATGCCGTGATCGACAACAACAAAGGCCTGATCGACAGCCGCGGCAGCCTGACTTTCGAAGGCGTCACGCTGCTCAACCAGGCCGGCAAGGTCACCAGCAAGGGCGATCTGCGCATCACCAGCACCACGGCGCTGGACAACCAGGGCGGCACCCTGGAGACCGACGGCCAGCTGCAACTGAGCGCCGCCAGCGTGGACAACCGCAACAAGGGCCGTATCACCGCCGAGGGCAACAGCACGGTGCGCACCGGCGCCCTGGAGAACGGCCAGGGTGGCCTGCTCAGCAGTGGCCAGCGCCTGGACCTCGGCGCGACCACGGTGGGCAACCAGGCCGCCGGCAGCATCGCCGGGCGCCAGGTGCTGGCCAGCATCTCCCGCCTCGACCAGCAGGGTGGTGAACTGTTCAGCATCGAGGACCTCAGCCTCGACCTCAACCATGGCCGGCTGGACAACAGCAGTGGCCTGATCCGTGGCCCGGGCCAGTTGCTGCTGCGCAACCTCGGCGAAGTCATCAACCGTGGCGGCCAGATCAACGGCATCCAGGGCTACGAACTGGTTGCCGAGAGCCTGGACAACGGCAGCGGCGGCAAGCTGCTCGGCAGCCAGGGCCTGACCCTGCGTATCGCCAGGCAGCTGGACAACGTCGCCGGCATGATCAGCGCCCGCCACCTGGTGGTGCGCGCCAACACCCTGAACAATGCCGAGGGCACGCTCAACAGCCTGAACGACATCGACCTGAAGGTGCAGGGCCGGCTCGACAACCAGGCGGGCGTCATCTCGGCCGAGGCCCGCTTGCTGCTCGAGGCGGCCAATGTGCTCAATGGCAAGGGCAAGCTGTCGGCCAGGACCGACCTGCGCGCGCAGCTGGGCGAACTGGACAACCAGGCCGGCACTGTCGAGGCTGGCGGTGTGCTGGACCTGACCGCCGATAAAGTCGACAACCGCGCCAAGGGCTTGCTGGCCGCTACCGGCCTGCTCGACGTCAAGGCCGCCAGTCTGGACAACCGCAACGGCGAAATCTCCGGCCAGGGCGCCGTTCATCTCTCAGGCCAGACCCTGGACAACAGCGACGGCGGCCTGGTCAAGGCCAAGGGGGCGCTGACGGTCGAGCACCAGACGCTGCTCAACCGCCTTGGCCTGATTGCCAGCGAAGACCGGTTCATCCTGCGCGGGGTCAGCCTGGACAACGCCCAGGGCGAGGTGCGCGGCGAAAAGGGCATCGATGCGCGACTGAGCGGCGCGCTGAACAACGACAAGGGCAAGATTGCCAGCGAGGACGCGCTGTCGCTGGCGGCCGCCAGTATCAGCAATGCCGCTGGCGAAGTCTCCAGCGCCGGTGATCTGGTCGTGTCCAGCCAGGGCGTGCTGAACAACCTGGGTGGCAAGCTGCTGGGCGATGGCAAGATCACCTTGAGCGGCACGCACCTGGACAACGGCCAGGCGGGCCTGGTCAGCGCCAAGGGCGACCTGCGCATCACCAGCGACAGCCTCGACAACAAGGACGGCGCGCGCCTGACCAGCGCCGGCCTGCTGCGAATCGACACTGGCCTGCTGGACAACAGCGGCGGACACATCACCGCGCAGCAGGCGCTGACCGCCAACGTCAGCGGCCTGCGCCAGCACGGCGGCAAGTTGTACTCCGATGCGAGTGTTGAGCTGGACCTGAACCACGGCCAGCTCGACAACCAGGGCGGCCTGATCAACACCCCCGGCCAGTTGCTGCTCAAGCGCCTCGCCGACGTCGACAACCGTGGCGGCGAGATCTCCAGCGCCAAGGCCTTCGCCTTGGCCGCCACGACCCTGGACAACAGCAACGGCAAGCTGCTCGGCCAGCAGGGCCTGACCTTGGTGGTCGAGCGAGCCCTGACCAGCCTCAAGGGCCAGATCGCCGCCGCCAGCCTGTCGCTGCAGGCGCAGCGCCTGGACAACAGCGGCGGGGCGGTGACCAGCCGTGGCGACCTGACCCTGGACATCGACGGTCAGCTGGTCAACCGCGAGGGCGGGCAGATCAGCGCCAGCCGGCAGATGAACGTCACCAGCAAGGGCCTGGACAACCAGGGCGGCAAGTTGCTCGCCGCCACGCACTTGGCGCTGACCAGCGCCGGGACACTCGACAATGGCGGCAACGGGCTGATCAACAGCCTCGACAGCCTGACCCTGGGCGCGGCTGCCTTGCGTAACGCCGGCGGTGAAATCTCCGCCAAGGGCGCCGCGCAGGTGAGCGCGGACAGCTTGAGCCAACAGGGCGGTCGCCTGCTCGGCGAGCGCAGCCTGGCGCTGCTGCTGGGCATCGCCGGCGGCGACGTGGACAACCGCGCAGGCCTGATCCACACCAAGGGCCAGCTGACCCTGAGCAACCTGCGCGACCTGGACAATCGCCAGGGCGAGATCTCCAGCCCGCTGGGCTTCAGCCTCGCCGCGCGCACGCTGGACAACAGCAATGGCCGG
Organism: Pseudomonas carassii; assembly: GCF_036324045.1. NCBI lineage: Bacteria > Pseudomonadati > Pseudomonadota > Gammaproteobacteria > Pseudomonadales > Pseudomonadaceae > Pseudomonas > Pseudomonas carassii. Next base: position 194,311 of record NZ_JAZDCT010000006.1, read on the forward strand.
CTGATCAGCAGCCAGCAGTTGACCCTGGGCGCCACCTCCTTGATCAACCAGGGCGGCCTGATCTCCGGCTGGCAGGGCCTGACCGTCAATGCCACGAGCCTCGACAACCGCAACAACGGCACCCTGTCCAGCCGCGACGGCGACCTGGACATCACCCTGGCCGGCGCCCTCGACAACCGTGACGCTGGTGCCCTGGTCAGCCTGGGCCAGCTGCGCATCAAGGCCGCGAGTCTGGACAACCGTGGCGGTTACCTCGCCAGCACCGGCGCCCAGCAGCTCGACCTGCGCGGCGGCAGCCTGGACAACAGCCAGGGCGGACGCGTGGACGCAGGCGGCGCGTTCAGCCTGCAGGCCACTACGCTGAACAACCGTGGCGGCACCCTGATCGGCCTGAACACGCTGACCCTCGACCTCGCCAGCCAGCTCGACAATGCCCAGGGCACCCTGCTGGCCAGCACCGGCTTGCAGCTACGCGGCAGTGCGGCAATCGCCAACCAGGGCGGGCGCCTGATCAGCCGGACCTACCTCGACCTCAACGGCGCCAGCCTCGACAACAGCGACAACGGCACCCTGGCCGCCAACCAGGCGCTGGGCCTGAACCTCACTGGCGCACTGCACAACGACCGCGACGGCCTGCTCTACAGCCAGGCCGGCGCCATCACCCTGAAAACCGCCAGCCTGAGCAACCAGGCCGGCATCGTGCAGGCCAAGGGCGCCATCGACGTCACCAGCGGCGCTGTCGACAACCAGGGCGGCAAGCTGATCGCCCAGGACGGCAACCTGCTGCTCAAGGCGGCCAGCGTCGACAACCGCGGCGGCATCATCGCCAGCCTGCAGGGGCTGCTCGATGCCCAGGTCGGTGGGCTGCTGCGCAACGGCCAGGGCGGCACGCTGCAGGCGCGTCAGCTCAAGCTGATCGCCCTGGGCGGCCTGGACAACAGCGGCGGCCGCCTGGCCGCGCAAGCCGGCACGCTGCAGATCCATACCGGCAACCTGAACAACCGCGGTGGCGGTCTGTACGCCCTGGGCCAGGTGAACATCGACGCCGCCGACCTGGACAACGGCGCCGGTGGTCAACTGGCCGGCCAGGCGCTGGACTTCACCCTGCGTGGCGCCTTCGACAACGTCGGCGGCATCGTCGAGAGCGATACCCGCATCGGCCTCAGCGCTGCCAGCCTGAACAACCAGGGCGGCCAATTGCGCAGCCTGGGCAGCGCTGGCAACACCACGCTGCAACTGGCTGGCGTGCTGGACAACCGCAATGGCGTGCTGGAAGTTGCCAGCCAGGACTTCACCCTGCAGGCCGCCAGCTTCCTCAACGGCGGCGGCCGCCTGTTGCATGGCGGGGCAGGGGAGCTGCAGATCGGCATGGCCAACCTGGGCAATGCCGGCGGCGACATCGTCACCCTGGGCGGCTTGACCCTGAACGCCGCCAGCTGGACCAACAGCAGCGCGGTCCAGGCCGCGCGCCTGACCGTCAACGTGGGTGAGCTGAACCTGACCGGCAGCGGCCAGCTGCTGGCCAGCACCAGCCTGGTGGGCCGCGGCGGCAACTGGACCAACAACGGCCTGATCGCCAGCAACGGCACGCTCGACTTGGCCCTGAGCGGCCGGTACACCGGCAGCGGGCAGGCCACCAGCCTGGGCAACCTCGGCCTCAGCGCCGCCGGCGTGCAGGTACTGGGCGGCGGGCGCATCGCCGGTGCCGGCGATGTACAGGTCAGCAGTGGCGGCGCCTTCATCAACCAGGGGCGGATCACCTCGGGTCGCGACATGACCCTGGATGCCGGCAGTTTCGCCAACGGCGGCACGGTGGGCAGCGCCGGCAAGCTCGACCTGGTCAGCCAGGTGCTGCGCAACGAAGGCAGCGCCACTGGCCAGAGCCTGATTTCCAGTGGCGGCGACATGCGCCTGCTGACCGGCAGCTTCACCAACCGCTTCGCCACCGTGTACAGCCTCGGCGGTCTGATGGTGGCGGCCAATGCCGCGCAGGGCCGGGCCAGCCTGATCGAGAACGTTTCCGCCACGCTGCAGAGTGACGGGGCGATGGGCTTGCATGCCGACACCTTCAGCAACCGGCGTGACAACTTCAGGGTCGACGAGCGGCTGATCTCCGGGACCATCAAGTACCAATGCCTGGACTGCAAGGGTCGACACTACGACCTCTACTACTACGTGAGCGAGGAGATCGAGCGCATTACCACAGGCAATTCGCCTGCGGCATCGATCAGTACCGGCGGCGCGCTGAGCGTTCAGGCCGGGGCGTTCGAGAACAAGCACAGCTCGATCAGCGCGGCAACGTCGATCAACATCGCCGCGGACACGTTCAACAACGAGGGCGCCTCGACCGAGAGTCTGATCCGTACACGCCAGTTCCGTAACCCGAACGACAGTGAGCGTAGTGATGTCTGGAGAGGCTTGGTCAGTAATGGCGGAGCGATCGCCGAATACGCCAAGTACAACTCCAAGACCAAGTTCGATTACGTCGCCAAGCGTCGTGGCAGAGACGAAGCCTATGTCCCGACCATTCATATAGGGGCGCAGGATACAGGCCGGGCCAACCCCTACTACCGGCCCAATTCCGGTTACGCCTTGCCTGCGCAGTTGCTGGCCTATGAAGAGGTATCGAAGACTGAAACCCAGACCAACACCGGCGTTGCCGCCGGCGCGGTGATCCAGGCGGGGGGACTGGTGTCGATCACGGCCACCAAGACCCTGAACAATGGCGTGACCCGCAGCAACACCGGTTATTCCAGCCTGGCACTCAATGGCGCCGACACCCAGGCCGCCAGCCAGGTCAGGAACAATGTCGTCAAGATCAACGCACAGTTGCCGCCTGATCTTGCCCAGCGCCAGGTCAACCCGCTGACCTTGCCCGGCTTCACCCTACCCACCGGTGGTACCGGCCTGTTCCGCCTGAGCGCCGATGCCGCCAGCCAGGCCGGTGCCAGCACCACCGCGCCGGCGCCAAGCAACTGGACCCTCGGCGCCGCCAGCATCGACCTGGCCCAGCGCCAGCAACCGTTGCCGGTGGTCCAGGGGCGCACGGTGGACATCGCCGCGATCACCGCCATCCAGGGCACCGAGCGCCAACTCGCGGCCAACCAGCGCCAGGGCCTTGGCCTGGACAACCGGGCCGATGTGGCCAGTGTCGCGGCGGTGGGCCAGGCCCAGGGCCCGGACAACCTGCCGAGCCGCACCCAGATCGGCGCCGGCACCCCGCTGGAGCAGACCCAGGTCAGCGGCCCCGGCCTGGCCGCGCTGGACATAGCCCGCCCCGTCGGTGGCAGCGCCGCCGTGCCGCTCGAACGCAACACCGCCACCCCGATCGTCCAGCCAGGCACCGCGCCGGCGCCGCAGGACGTGCGCATGGCCGCGGCGCAGACGGTGTCCAGCGCCGCCACGGCGGTCAGCCCGCAGACCATCGCCCGGGTCCAGGGCCTGCCGGCCAACAGCCGCGCGCCGCAGCCGCACAAGTACCTGGTCGAGACCGACCCGGTGCTCACCGACCTCAAGCAGTTCATGAGCTCGGACTACCTGCTCGGCAACCTCGGCTACGACCCGGACCAGAGCTGGAAGCGCCTGGGCGATGGGTACTACGAGCAGAAACTTATCCAGCAGGCGGTGACCGCCCGCACCGGCAAGCGTTTCATCGATGGCCAGACCTCCGACGAGGCACTGTATCGCCACCTGATGGACAACGCCGTGGCCAGCCGCGAGCAGTTGGGTCTGTCGGTGGGCGTCACCCTGACCTCCGCCCAGGTGGCGGCGCTCACCAAGGACATCGTCTGGCTCGAAAAGCATGAAGTGAAGGGCGAGCAGGTACTGGTACCGGTGCTCTATCTGGCCCATGCCAATGATCGCCTGGCGCCGACCGGGGCGCTGATCGAAGGCAAGGACATCAACCTGGTCGCCGGCGAAAGCATGAGGAACAGCGGTACCCTGCGCGCCAGCAACAACCTGTCGGCCAGCGCTGGCAAGGACCTGGTCAACGCCGGCCTGATCCAGGCCGGTGGCCGCGTCGACCTGCTGGCCGGCGACACCCTGTTCAACGGTGCCGGGGGCATCATCAGCGGGCGCGACGTCGCCCTCAACACGATGCTTGGCGACCTGATCAACGAGCGCACCCAGACGATGCTGGGCGGCATGTTCGTTACCGAAGGGCGTCTCGACAACGCCGCGCGAATCGAGGCCGGCAATGACCTGACACTGGGCATCGGTCGCGATTTCCTGAACGTGGGCGGGATGCTCCAGGCCGGCCGCGACGTGGACGTGCGCACCGGTCGTGACCTGCTGATCGGCTCGGCCGAGCAGACCTACAGCTACCAGAACGGCCATAACAACCGCAGCAGCTCGGTGCAGCAGTTCGGCTCGCAGATCAGCGCCGGGCGCGATATCGGCATGAAGGCCGGCCATGACTTCGCCGCGACCGGCAGCGAGCTTGATGCCAAGCGCAACATCGCCATCAGCGCCGTCAACGACATGACCCTGTCCTCGGCGGCCAACGAGGAGCACTTCTACGCCAAGACCAAGAAGGTCACCCGCCAGGAGGACCATGTCCGCCAGGTCGGCACCCGCGTCACTGCCGCTGGCGACATATCGCTGACCGCCGGCGAGGACCTCAAGCTGATCTCCAGTCGCGTCAGCGCCGGCGACGAGGCCTTCCTCCGTGCCGGTGATCAGCTGGAACTGCTGGCCGAGACCGACAGCGACTATTCGCTGTATGACAAGAAGAGCAAGGGCAGCTGGGGCAAGAAGAAGACCCGCCGCGACGAAGTCACCGACGTGCGCCATGTGGGCAGCGAGATCAGTACCGGCGGCGACCTCATCCTGGAGAGTGGCGGCGACCAGCGTTACCAGGTGGCCAAACTCACCAGCGGCGACGACCTGACCCTGGACAGCGGGGGTGACATCACCTTCGAAGGGGTCAAGGACCTGCACGACGAGAGCCACGAGAAGAGCAAGTCCAACGCTGGCTGGTTCAGCATGAAGGGCAAGGGGCGTAGCGACGAAACCTTGCGTCAGAGCGAACTGGTGGCCCAGGGTGAAGTACTGATCAACGCCGTCGGCAAGATTCGCGCGGATGTACGGCAGGTCAACCAGCAGTCGGTGCATGAGTCCATCGACGCGATGGTCAAGGCCGATCCGAAGCTGGCCTGGCTCAAGGACCTGGAAGCGCAAGGCGGCGTCGACTGGCGCCAGGTGCAAGAGATCCATACCAGCTTCAAGTACAACAACTCGGGCCTTGGCCCGGCTGCCCAGCTGGCCATCGCCATTCTGATGGCCGTGGCCATGGGCCCGGCGGGGTTGGGGCTGACAGGCGCGCCGTTGGCCGGGGCCACGAGCCTGGCGACTACCGGCGCGGTCAGCACCATCAACAACAAGGGCAACCTGGGCAAGGCGCTCAAGGAGACGTTCAGCAAGGACAGCCTGAAGAATGCCGCGATCTCCATGGCGGTCGCCGGGCTGGCGCAGAAGTTCATCACCCCGGCGTTGCGCGGCACCGATGCGGTGTTCGACAAAACCAATGGATTCAACCTGGGCACCCTGGAAGGTATCGGCGGCTTCAGCCTGCATGCCGGCGCCATCGGCCTGACGTCCGGGCTGGTCAAGACGGCGGTCAATGGCGGCAGCCTCAGCGACAACCTGCTCCAGGGGCTGGTCTCGCAAGCGGCGACCGTCGCGGCTGCCGTGGCCTTCAACAACATCGGGACCTATGCCGACAAGCAGGTCAGCCTGGCGGAGTCGGCCAAGGACAACAGCACCGCGGCGATGTGGAAAGAGGGGGGTATTGGCCGCACCGCGCTGCACGCACTGGCCGGTGGCGCCATCTCTTCGGCGACGGGGGGCGACTTCACCACGGGTGCCGTGGCGGCGGGGGCCAGCCAGGCCATGGCCGGCGTGCTCAAGGAGCGTTTCGCATCCAAGCCTGAGTTGCGAGAGGCATTCGCCCAGCTGATCGGCATGACCTCGGCCGGCTTGGCTGGGGGCGATATCCACAAGGGTTCGTGGGTCGCGCAGATGGCCGACCAGTACAACCGTCAGGCGCACCCGGACGAAATGCGCCTGATCAAGGGCCAGGCCGAGGCGTTGGCCAAGGCGCAGGGCATCAGCCCCGCAGAGGCCGAGCAGCGCATGGCCCGGGCATTCGCCTACCTCACCGACAAGCAATGGCAGGAGATGTTGACCAAGGAAGGCCTGGTCATCGACCCCGTCACCATGAGGTATCTGGCCCAGGCACTGACGCCCCTGGCCAAGCGCTTCGACGTGCCCCAGGCCATGGGGGACGTCCCGGTAATAGAGGACCCAGACAAGCGTTACACCACGGAGCAGACGCTAGGGTTGCTGGAGGCATATGCGACGAACCACAACGCTGACTTCAATAATGCAAGGTTGAATGGCGAGTTCACGCTGACGGGTAAGGGGGCCGACTATTACCAGAAGAACCTGAACTTCGAAAAAGTCGACTTGGGCGGGGACGCCGTAGGTGCAGGCAAAGGGATTGGCGATGCCCTGAGTGGCGTCCTCAAGGACCTTGCCGGGCTGGCCGAGGGACTGGTCAAGCAACCTGAGCGTACTACGACAGGAATACTTAATGAACTGATGACCTCGGCCCGCGACCCGCAGGCAGTCGTCAAGTCGTTCCTGCAGGCCAAGCAGGATGCGCAAGTGCAATCACGGTTGCTGCGCCTGCAGGGCAAGCCCGAGGAAGCGGCAAGGGTCGAAATGGAGTGGCAGACGCAGTTCTACATGAACTTCGTCGCGGTCAATCGGGTGGCCAAACTGGGGCAGGTCGCCAGGATGCTGGCCGCCAGCGAGGAGGCGGCGAAGGCGGGCACCATGGTCGGTGCGGGCGCTGCAACTCGAGAGGTGGCCGGGTTACCTGCCTGGTATCGCGATGCCAGTGGGGTTGGCGCCAATGTAGCCAAGCTGGATGGATACCAGACCGTATTCAACAGCAGGACGGGTAGCTTTGAATACCTTGCTTCGGATGGAAAGCTGTACTTCTATACGGAGTCAGGGCTCAAACCGAAGGTGGGGGGGAACCTTGCTGAGCTGGCGGCGGCGGAAAGGGATATTATTACTTCCAGGCCGGGGGCGTCAGGCTTTGGTGGGGCAAAAGAAATACTTACACCTAAAGACTTCCCTGAGGTCTCAACAAAAATAAGCCAGAAGCAGAATCGTCATACTGCAGGGACACAGCAGCTTGAGGAGCGGGGGAGCGTTGGTTTCGTGGACAGTGTTTCAGATGCTCAAAAAGTGCTTGATGCTTACCACTCTGGCCAAGTGAAAATTCTAGGAAAGAATGCTCAAGGTTTTCCAGTGGTTAAATTTGAGGGTGTAACTGGAACTAACGTTAATCTCGGAGTTGGTATAACTGATCAGCCGACTAACGTATTTATTATCAAGGGAACAAAAAAGCCGAGCATTGTCCCTACAAATCCAAACTGGAGTCAGAAATGAGTGGTCAGCCTAGGCTGGAAGAGTGGAACTTCCAAGTGCTAATGCTTGTTCAGGCGTTGGTGGGGGCGGTCTCTGCTAATTTTAGAATGGTCGCATTGCAGTGGGGGGGCGATGAGTGGGTATTGAGGTTCTATCTTGAAGAAAAACTTGAGGATGACGTTGAAGAGATTGAAGATATTGTTTGTCAATATACGGCATATCAAAACTCTAGTTTGAGGTGCCGTTCTGAATTGATTGTGGGTAGCGAAAGACTTCCGGGGCTATCGGAGCTTGGACGGGTCGTTTACCGTCGCAGAGAGGCTATTGGTAGTTAATTTGGTCAAAAGCAATCGATCTTGGGGAGGTTTCATTTGATGCTGCTAACGGGGTTGGAAGCATATACTCTCCGAAAGTGACGATAAAGACCGGTGAGGTTATATTTGACGACTTTGCTGTAGGTGCATCGAAAGGTTTTATTGGCTATGGGACAAAAGGGGGCGGGGCAAAAGTGGACAGATATATTTATTATAAATTAATTTCTTCTGTTGCATGGCCTAGACGGCAGCGAAGCCTGGTGCTTAAGGTCTCGGTCAGGAGGTTGAGCTGGAGGCGGGGGCGTTGAAGTTAGAGCATGGAAAATAAATCTGCCCCCTTTTTGCTATCCGGTAGATTGGAGGAATAGGTGGTAACTATCTGCTTTGAGACAGGCGAGACTCTAGATTTGCCTTTGGATAGTCTAGTCAACTCAATATTTAGTGGGTTGGAGCTTCATCGTGCAATTTTTGATAATTTTGATGTTTCGGGGGCTAACTTTACAAGGTCGAATTTGAGGAGTTCGTCTTTTAATTATTCAATATTAAATGGGGTTGTAATGCATGGTGCTGCTCTTATGAATGCGACACTAGTGTGCGTGCAGATGAAGGGGGCGGATCTTTCAGATGTTATAGCAACTGGGGCAAATTTTTCCGGGGCAGATCTTTCGTCGTCTAGTTTGGAGGGGGCGGATGTTTGTGGTGCAAGTTTTGTGAGGGGTAATTTGTGCGATGTTAATTTTTGCGTTAAAAGAATAGAAGGTGCTTTGTTTTCTGGTGCTATATATAATGAATGGACAGTTTGGCCTGAAGATTTCGATCCTGTAGTATTTGGTGCAATCAAGGTTTAATTCTAGCCTCTCTACTCGATCCAAAATGAGCCGGAACAGCGGGAGCCGTGACTGAAGAGGGGGCAGATTTATTTATTCTACTTTATTCCCTGCTGTTGCATGGCCTAGACGACGTCGAAGCCTAGTTTTTAAGGTCTCAGTGAGGAGGTTGAGCGCTGGAGGCAGGGCGCGCTGAAATTAGAGCATGAAAATAAACCTGTCCCCTTTTGGGTCGTCCCCTTTTGGGTCGATCCAAGTGCAACGTCGAATCCGAAAAATTATGGCACCGATAAAATTGAGATCGACGTAAAGCGCTTGCAGAAGGACATTGATTCCGGTGTACTTCCAGATACCAAGTCTTTGACGAATCTACAGGTGGCAGCAGAATTGCAATCGAAAGTAGATGCGGCTCGTGCAAGGTATACAAACAACCCATCTCGAAAAAAACAAATATTCGTTGATTAGCGCGGAGAGAGATTTGGGTAACGCTACGCGTGATGGTGAGTGTTTGATCAAGGGCTGTGTGCCGGCCGACTATATTAAAACGGTAAAAAAATAGGTTTTTATGGGGTCGAAAACATACGAACTTTTGAATCACATTCCAAAACATGCAGATTATGCCGTGAGTGCAGGAGATTTGGATCCAGAGGATATTCCACAGGATAGAATTGACGCCGTGCTGGATTTGCTTCGTCATGCGAATAACGATGAGGAGCAATTCTTGGCTGCAAAGTTACTGACTAGTTGGGGCATCCATGAAGGGTTGATTGCCTTGGAGGGGAGAATGGACAAGCCTGGAGGCATCGAAGGAGTCTATTTTCATCGACTACACGGATACGACGACACTTATCACCAAATACTCTTGGCTGTGACTCGGTATTTTGCCAACGTGGCTGATCGTGGAGATATCGAGGTTGCGAGAGTCCAGATCTATTCCCCTCTATCGAAAATCATTGCTTTGGCGAGTAGTGAACCGTTTGAAATAGCCAAGATCTTTGATTTGGCGAGTAGTGAAAACTACTCGGAATATGTGCCTCTTGTTGAAAAAACACCTTGTCACCATAATTGATCATCCCGAAATACATCGCTGGAAAATTTATGATGCTATTGAGTTTTTGATGGTTTTCAATCCCGGTTTCGTTGCGTTTCTATTGAAAGAGAAAAATAGGACGATTGATGATTTTAGGCCGGTGACATAAGGGCGATAGCCTCGGTGCAAAAGGGGCTGTAATAAACTGGGGAGGCATTTGACGTTGGCAGGGGGAGTGACTTTGATGTTGCGCTGGCAAGTCCAGAACTTTTGCAACGCGCTCAATCCTTAGGAATAGGTTTGAGGAGTGGCGGAACTCGTACGGGCCCGTTGAGTGCAAGAGACTTGCAAGCCCTTGGCCTGAAAGATTTGTCGAGTAAGATGAGCGCCCAAGCAGGACGCGAAGTTAATTTTATGATCTATGACTCTGCGGCAACAGCCGCAAGGCGTGCTCCGAGTGCGGTGTTACCGAAATGACTATTGTCTATGATCTCTATGGTGCGGAAAAATCATGTCTTCTTTCGGCGAGAAGTGATGTGGAAGGAGCGCTGGGAGAGATTTTTGAGGAAAGGGATAGCTCTTATCAGGGTGGTATCTACTATATGTGGGGTAGAAGTGATTCAGAGAATTTTGTTTTAAAATTGAATATTGATCCTTTGGGCGGCTATCCAGTAGAGCAGAACTGCGCGAGCTATAAAGTCTTGCTCTATATAAACGCTACAAATCGTTCGGCTGATATAGAAAAGTTGATTAGCCAAGGTGGTGGTTTTAAGTTGCTGAGGCATGAAGTTTTTTAACGAACACCAAGGCTAGTCGGTGCAAAAGCAACTTCCAGTGCGTTGCAAAACTTCGGCGGTCGCACTGTTGATGACCTAGCCTCAGCTGCTGCAAATTCTATTAACAAGGAAGGTCTCACAGAGACCGCTAGATCATTGACAAAACATGCTTCTGGGCAGCGCTCAACGGGGATATTCCCTAAGCTGTCAGGTGGGCTTGAAAAACAAAACGCTACCGCCCAAGGGATTGTTAATGAAATACTCAAGCTTCCTGATGCAAGCTATAAAAATTTGAGTCGAGGTGGGCTAGAGGTGAGAGCTCCGGAGGGTAGAGGGCTCCGGTTCAATAGCGATGGGTCATTATCTGGGTTCTTAGATCCAAAGGTGCAGCCATGAAAATTAATAGTAATCCTGACTTTGAGGTTGTTGGGTTTAGTGATAGTCGTTACGAGAAGTTGACTGTTGAAATACAATACAGAGGAGAGCCGATAGCGCAAGTTAATCAGGATCAAGGAGTGGGTGGTTTAGAGATTGAGGTGTTTACTGACTTGAATAGCTCAATCCTGAAGGTTCCCTTGGCTGGATTTTTAGACTCAATAATTCTCGCAAAGAATTCAATTGAGGGATAGTATTGGTGTTTTAATAATGGCGTCGCAGTTGTTTGGTAAGGAATTAACAGGCGAAGTAGTGGAAGGTGGCAGCGGAAAACATGAAAAATCTGTCCCTTCTTTTTGATTGGGGTGGAATGTGAAGTATATTGAGTTTGATGTTTTTAATGATGAGCTGATGGCCTTCGTCATTACCTGCCTGATTTGTGGAGCTATCAGCAAAGAAGAGCTCAATTTCTGGTGTGCTGGAGCCTTATCGCTGGATAAAGTCCCAGTATATATATGCGACTTGATGGGGTTTCAGGATGAAGTTTTTAAGGTGTATAAGATAATTGGCTTCGTGCCCTATTGGGAGCACTCGGATGTTGATGAGTATGCGTTATATGGTATTGCAGTCCGCCGAGGTTTTGAGCCTTACGATATGCCTTTAACCCCGAGCGAAGCACTTGCTCACCTTGAAGCATCACCCGATATCGAGAATTCATTTAGAGAGGTTTTTTCCTTTATCAAGCTGTAAGTCGCCGGTCGGTATAAAGGGATTCCTTCAATTGTTGAGCTGAACATTGTCCGGTAGATGGGTAGGCGAGGTTGAAGAGAAAAGGGGTAGATATATTTATTATAAACTAATTTCTGCTGTTGCATGGCAAGGACGACGGCGAAGCCTTGTGCTTAAGGTATCGGTGAGGAGGTTGATCGCTGGAGTTAGAGCATGGAAAGCAAATCTGTCCCCCCTTGTTGCTCATGCTTTGATACTTGGCTTGTCGGGCGCTCTAGAGTTGCGGGTGTGCTATGGTTTTAAAGGTTGAAGCGGTGGGTGGGGATTCATGTCGTTTCTGGGAAGTAACGATTCGTTGTCGAAAATTCTTGATGGGATGCTGCCAAGCTTTGTGCTAAACAGGGTGCTGGAGGAGAATCCAAGCTTGGATAAATATGATTTGGCTAATATTTTCCTTGAGGAGTGTGATCGCCTAGACAGTAAGATTCTTCCGATTTTTTGGAATTGGAAGAGTGTCAGGTCGATGAGGGGGGTGTCTGATGAGGTGTTTGATGAGATGGTGCTTTCGCACATGAGGCTTGCGGGCTATAGGGTCTAGATTTACGAGGGGAAAGCGGACAGATTTATTTATGCTACTCTAATTTTTTTACTTTTGCATGGCCTAGACGACGGCGAAGCCTAGTGTTTGAGGTCTCAGTGAGGAGGTTGAGCGCTGGAGGCTGGGCGCGCTGAAGTTAGAGCATGGAAAATAAATCTGTCCCCTTTTTTGGTCCCCTTTTTTGAAGTTCCGAATGGAATGTGTTTCCCCAAGAAGGGAAGCGATACAAAAGCTTTTGAAGGGAATGTTCCTTTGTCGATTCTTGAAAGTTTGGGGTTGAAGTGATGAGGGTGTATAAAGGTAATATCTCCAAAGAGTCGCTGAGTTTGTTTGTTTCAGATATTGGTTCCGGGGAGTTTTTTTCATATGTAGGAAGCTTGGTTTCATTAGAGCAAGCGATTTCTGTTCTTGGTCTGCTCTCTCCTGATTTTATTGAGATTAATGGTCACATTTTTTGGCTGCCTGACGCTCAGCAATACAATCCGCAAAGGTTTCATTTGAAAGGGCTAGTCGAGACCGAGTCCGGTGTGTTGGAGCAAAGTGCATTGCGTAGAGACGTTGAGCGATACAGAAATATATTTTCAATAAATCAGTTTTTCTCAAAGTGGGAAGATGCACCGGGGCGTCCCGTATTTAAAGTGGGCCTGTCGGAAGAAGATTATCGTCTTTGTTATATATTTGCTGAACAGATCGCCAAGTATTGGAGGCGTGCGTTGTCAGATGCTTTCCCAGGGAAGGTATTTCAGTTTGAGGTTGCTGACGATCTCCTTGATGAATATGGAGTTTGCCTGACATTCTGGCAGTCGTAATTTAAAGTGACTGAAAGGGGAAAAGGGACCAACGGAAAAAGGGATAGATTTATTTGTGCTGCTCTAAATTCTGCTGTTGCATGACTAAGGCGACGGCGAAGCCTGGTACTCAAGGTGTCGGTGGCGCGGTTGAGCTCTGGAGGCGGGGTGCGCTGAAGTTAGGGCATGGAAGTTAAATTTGTCCCCTTTTGGAACTCAGGGTTGTCAAGAACTATCTCTTGCGATCATTGAGTATGTTGTATATTTCTAATAAGATGTAAAAGGATTTTTCATGATGCGCGGAATTCTGTTTTCGTCGGCCTGTTTACTCGCTGGCTGCTCTGGCTTCGGCTCTGTCCCCTATGTTGAACCGACCCTGCCTGCCGACATGGCGTTGGTACGTGTAACCACCAATACCGATGTGTATGGCGACTCCCTCGCAGGTTCGTGCGTACCCAAGGTAAGGCACCTGATGGCCATGGCGGGCCGTGGGTTCGATGAGGCCAGCCCGGCTTATCCGGCATTTCCCAGGCAGAGCGCTTCGGTTGGCATGTCGCCCCCTGTCATGCCGTCGTTACCGGCCATCAGTGGTATCCGGCAGGCGTCAGCTGGGCCTTACCAGCCCGTGGTCACGGAGTATCGCGTCCCGGTGTCGACGCCGTTCATGTTCTCCACCAACCGCTCCGTTGCCGCTGACAGCAGTATCAGCTCGGTGAGCTGCCCGGAACAGAGCAAGGTCTATCGACTGGAGGCAGGGCAGCAGTACGAGGTGACGGTGGGTATCGACACACCTTGGAACAGCAAGGGCACAGGGCAGTGGCAGTGTGTGTTCGAAGTACGCAAGCTGGTGCGTCTGGCGCAGGTCGAACAGACCCTGCCGGTGCCTGTGCAAGGGAGCACTGCACCCGAGGAGAACTGTCGTGAGTGACGTTCCCGGGCACTGGCTGATTAGGCTAAAAGTATCGTGACCTGAACGTGTTTTGACCATGACCACTGAAATGAACAGGCGATCAAATGACAGAACGCTTTGACTGGGAAAACTGCGGAAAAAGCATAGAGCAACTGATCCGGGTTCGAGAATCAGCAGCTGCTGGTCGAGCTCTCGCTGGACAGTGGTGAGACCAGCAAGCCAATCAGTATGGTTGTGAAGGATGCAGGCAAGTGCGTGCTTATGTACGTGGATAGTTTGCCGGAAGAACAGGGGTGACAGCAGCGATTAGCACAATGAGTCGGTTGCAACCTGCTGGGTAAGGGAGGCCTGTGCCAAATTTGAGAGATTTAAAATGGCAAAATGAAGGTCGGCGATGTGTTGCAAGTATTGACCTCGCAAGAAGCTATGCGTAAGTAACTCCTATGCTGAAGGCTTTGATTGTTTTAATGCCTGAGTGCTGGAATTTTTTGAGAGATTAACGTTGGCTAAATTTCTATGCAGGTGCACTTATGTGATCAGTCTGGTCAGCTCTCCTGTTTCAGAGGAGTTTACGCTGATTCCGAACAAGCTGTTGTACGAGCTGGCGGAACAGGCTGACAAAAGGAAGGTTTCTTTTGAGGCGTTTTTCGAGCAGATAGATGCCCTGAGCAGAGATGTTATTGTTTGCCCGGAGTGCGGACGCATCTGGATAAAGAAGGAGGGCGGGCCAGAGTACTACCCTTACCTTGAGGAAAGGGTCTGAGCGTGCTGCGTACATGATAGCGCAGGGTGCAGGGTCTGGAGTTCCATGTTTTCACATCTTCGACTTAGGTGTCTATGAAGTTCCCCATGCTCTCTCATCTACTGGGTTGCTACTTTCATCAGGATTGGCCGGAAGAATATTTCAATAGCACTGAGGCGTTGCGCAGTATGCTTGTGGATGAGCGAAAAGAAGTGCTTGTGGCAGGTGTGCGAGAGATTGATGAGTTGCTGGATTTCAGTTTCCCTGATGAAGTGCTTGAATATCTCGTGGCACGGGAAATAGGTTGCTTTTTTGCGCCAGACTCAGAAGGTCTGGATTATGCTGGTTGGCTGCGCAAGGTTCGGGCGGTACTGACTGATGTTGATAAAGATGGATGAGACAATATCGTCCTATATGAGCCTGATCAGCTTGCTTCAGAGCGATCCAGATTATTATCTTGGCGCAGAGCAGGTTCGCCATTGCATTTGGTGTGCTTACGAAGCTCTGAAGGGTTGTTGATGCTCACCTCGCCGCAGGAAGAAGAGTCACCGCTGACCACAGAGAACCCAGGTGTAGAAATCACGGACATGGAAACTGACTCCAACAGCGCCGGAATCTTCAAATAGTGAAGCAGTTGCGGCAAAGCGCTGCCCGGTGGGAGGAACACTGGACGGCGTTCACCTTGCCAGCATGCCCGCGAACAGGCGTCCGAGCTGATGGACTATGTGCGTTTCCTGACCTTGGTCGGGGTGATGGACGAAGATCCGCGGATGGTCTGGGCGGCGCATTATCTCAGTGCCTTGGCCAATGAGCTGTGGATGGCGCACTAGTCCCAGGCTTTGCGCATTCCCCTGTAGGAGCGGCCTTGCCGAGGCGTCGGACCGGTCGGAAAGGGCTGCAGAGCAGCCCCGGCGATATCTGCTTGATGCACGAGCCCTGGGGGCGCTTCGCACCCCTTTCGCGACACAAGGCCGCTCCTACAGGGGGACGGGTTTGGCTTATTTCTCTGCTTGGCGTGACAGATGGGCCGGCGGCACCTGGTCTACCAGCCAGACACCGTTATCCGCTTGATAGAACACTGTTCCCGCTGCGCACATCGCCTGGGTATCGACCGTGAGCAGCACCGGCTGACCATATCGCTTGCCCACCGCCAGCGCGGTCTGCGGATCCTCGCTCAGGTGCACATGATGGCGGCTGCCGGGGATCAGGCCCTGGGCCTCGATGGAGGCCAGGAAGCGGCTGGCGGTGCCGTGATAGAGCAGGGCGGGTGGCGTCTTGGCGACGTGGCGCACTTCGACCTGGGCGCTGCTGTGGCCCTGGGCGGCGCGGATGCGGCGGCCATCGTCGGAGAGGGTGAAACGGCGCTTGTCATTGGTCTCGACCACTTCACGCAGGGCGTGCAGGTCGAAGGCGTGGCCTTGCCGGCCGGCGCCGTGGATCAGCGCGTCGACATCGGCCCAACCGTCACGGTCGAGGGACAGGTCGATGGATTCGGGGGCGTGGCGCAGTACGTAGCTGAGGAACTTGCTGAGGGTGTCGCGTTGTTTCTGGTTCACTGGAAAGGTCCTTTTCCATGGCTTCTGGTCGTTTGGGTCGGGGGCATTCTCCGGGTTCGGGGTCGAGTTCTCAAGTGTGTAGAGCACCTGTGGGAGCTGACTCCCACAGGTACGTCGCTGATGTCAGCCCTGACGCAAGGCGTCGAGCAGCGCCCTCAGCTGGTCGCGGCCCTGGGCATCCAGCCCGAATACCGGCCGCCGTGGCTCGCCTACCGGCAGGCCAGTCATCTCAAGGCCCGCCTTGATAGTCGCCGGCAAGCCCCCCTTGAGAATGAAGTCGAGCAACGGCAGCTGGCGGTAGAACAGCGCCTTGGCCTGCTCCAGTTCACCGGCCTGCACCGCCTGGTACAGTCGCAGGTTCAGTTCGGGAATCAGGTTGGCCGCCGCTGTGCACCAGCCCGTGGCGCCGGCCACGAAGGCCTCCAGCGCCAGCGGGTTGCAGCCGTTGTAGAACGGCACCTGGCCCTCGCCGAGCAACTGCAGCTTGTGCATGCGCTGGATGTCGCCGGTGCTCTCCTTGACCATGGTCACGTTGTCGACTTCGCGCACGATACGCAGGATCAGCTCCACCGGCATGTCGGTGCCGCTGGTGGCCGGGTTGTTGTAGAGCATGATCGGCAGATCGATGGCCGCGCCGATGGCGCGGTAGTGCTGGACGATCTCGGCCTCACTGAGCTTCCAGTAAGCCGCCGGCAGCACCATCACCGCGTCGGCGCCGTGCTGTTGGGCAAAGCGGGCGCGGCGCACGGCGCCGGCGGTGGTCAGGTCGGAGACGCTGACGATGCTCGGCACGCGCTTGCCGATGCGCTCGAGGCTGTACTGGGCGACCTGCTGCCATTCGCCGTCGCTCAGGTAGGCACCTTCGCCGGTGCTGCCCAGCGGCGCGATGGCGTGGACGTCGCCGTCGATCAGGCGGTCGATGGAGCGGCCCAGGGCCGGCAGGTCGAGGGTTTCACCGTCTTGAGCGAACGGGGTGATGGTGTAGCCGATGATGCCGTGGAATCGAGTGGTCATGGTGTGTGGCTCCGCAAGCAAGGCAAGGTAGGGTCAGGCGAGGCAATCGGCGTGCTGGCGCAGGGCCTGCCGGGCGTAATAGTTGAAGGCGGCGCCGTGGCGCTTGGGCCGGTCGATCCAGTCGTGGGCGTCGCGACCAAGTTCCGGGGCGATCGGCTTGATGGTGCCGGCGGCCATCGCCAGCAGTTGCAGGCGCGCGGCGCGCTCGATCAGCTGGGCATAGACGCAGGCCTGCTCGATGCTGGTGCCGGTGGACAGCTGGCCGTGGTGCGAGAGCAGGATGGCGCGTTTGTCGCCCAGGGCGGCGCTGATGATCTCGCCTTCCTCGTTGCCCACCGGCACGCCTGGCCAGGCCTCGAGGAACGCGCAGTCCTCATACAGCGGGCACAGGTCCATGTGCGAGACCTGCAGCGGCACTTCGAGCATCGACAGCGCGGCGACATGGGTGGGGTGGGTGTGGATGATGCAGTTGACGTCGGGGCGGGCGCGGTACACCCAGCTGTGGAAGCGGTTGGCTGGGTTGGGCATGCCCTGGCCTTCGAGCACTTCGAGGTCTTCGTTGACCAGCAGCAGGTTGCCGGCGGTGATTTCGTCGAAGCCCAGGCCCAGTTGCTGGGTGTAGAAGGTGCTCGGCTGCGGGCCACGGGCGCTGATCTGCCCGGCCAGGCCCGAGTCGTGGCCGTGGTCGAAGAGAATTCGGCAGGTCAGGGCCAGCTTTTCGCGCACAGTCCACGTATTATCGGCAAGCGAGCCTTGCATCTGTGTCAGTGCCTTTTGCACCAGCTGGTCTTTGCTGAGGGTAAGGGTGTTGGCCATGGGGAGCTTTCCTCTGTGGCGTGATGACGGATGTCAGGGCTGGCTCGCCCCCGAGCTTTGGACGGTGAGGGGGCGAGCCATCAGATGACACAAATAATCCTATATGACACAAAGTGTCATAAGCAAGTGCGTTTGTTCGGGAAACCCGCGTCACATGTCTATCCGACTGAAATTGCTGAGAAAGAAACTGGGCATCACCCTTGAGCAGCTGGCTGAGAAATCCGGTATGACCAAGAGCTACCTGTCCAAGGTCGAGCGCGGCCTCAACACGCCGTCGATCGCCGCCGCGCTGAAGCTGGCGCGTGCGCTGAACGTCAATGTCGAGGAGCTGTTCGACGGCGAGCACGACGGCCAGGCGCGCTACAGCCTGGTGCGCCGCGGCGAGCGCCAGGCGCTGGTGGGCGGTGGCGACGGGCCGGGGTATGCGGTGCTGACCTCGCAGGTCGGCCAGCGCAGCCTGCTGCCGTTCCTGATCCAGCCGCCGACCACGTTCAGCGACCCGACCTTCAAGGAGCACGAAGGCGAGGAGTTCCTGTTCGTTCACGAGGGGCAGGTGGAGGTGGACTTCATGAGCGAGCGGGTGCTGCTGGAGGCGGGCGACGCCCTGCATTTCAATGCCCAGACCCCGCACCGCCTGCGTTCGGTCGGCGAGCGCCAGGCGCAGTTGCTGGTGGTGGTGCAGGGCGGCGAGGGGTGAGGGCGGGGCGATGATCGAGGTCTCGCGGTTCTGGCGTGATCCGGCATTGCCCTTCGTCGAGGCCCGGCGCGTGGGGGACGGCCGCCAGGTGTGCTACGCCGCCCATTCCCACGAGAGCTTCTCCATCGGCGTGATCACTGGCGGGCGCAGCACCTACCTGACCGGTAACGCCCGGCACGAGGTGGCGGCGGGGACCACGGTGCTGATGAACCCAGGCGTGGTGCACACCTGCAACCCGATCCAGGGCGAACCCTGGTCGTACCTGATGCTGTTCGTCGACATGCCCTGGCTGCTGGCGCGAGGTTTTGCGCTGCCCTCGGCGACCTTGAGCACATCGGCGGCGCTGTACGGGCAGTTGCTGGCGTTGTTCGCCGGGCTGTTCGAGCCCGGGAACGAAAGCCGGGAGGCGCAGTTGGACGCGTTCTTCAGGGGCTTGCCGCAGGTGCTGGAGGCTGACGCGAGCGGCCAGCCCGCACGCCATCCACGTCTTGAACTGGCCGCCGCGTTCATCCGTGCCCATCGCCTCGACCCGCTGACATTGGAGGACATCTGCATCGCGGCGGGGCTGTCACGGGCCTACCTGATCCGCGCGTTCGGCAAGCGCTTCGGCCTGACGCCCCATGGCTACCTGCTCGACCAGCGGGTGCAGCATGCCCGGGCGCAACTGCGGGCCGGCAGGCCGATCGCCGAGGTGGCGCTGGAAGCGGGATTCGCCGACCAGGCCCATCTGCAGCGGGCCTTCAAGCGCCACCTGGCGACCACGCCTGGGCACTATCGCAATGGCTGAAAGGCCAGGTGCGCGACCAGGCCTTGGCCTCGGCGAAGTGGGCGGCCAGTTGCGTGCAGGCCTGGTCGACGGGGTAGAGGCCGCAGGGCGAGTGCCAGGTGTAGGGCGGGCTGATGTACCGTTCGCGCTGGTCGTCCAGGTACTCCTCGCGAGGCGCTTCGGACCAGCGGGCGTGGGTGAAGGTGGCGAAGTAGATGCTGTGGTCGGCGAAGAAGAAATTGCTGTGCAGTTCGAAGCCCATGCCCTGGTGGGTGCGCACGCCCATGTTGTCGAGCACGGGCGGCGCCAGGTCGTCCAGGCGCATTTGTTCGTCGATGCAGACCAGCTGCAGTTTTTCACGAGCGGCGAAGGCATGGAACTCGGCGAGCCAGGCGTCGCCGTAGGTGCTGCCGGCCTGCTCAAGGACCTGCTGCAGAAAGGTGTCGCGATGGTTGCGGGCCGTGTCGCGGATCCATGGTTTGTCGCGGAACCCCTGGTGAAAAAGGCGCTGACTGGTCCTATTAGTCGAGTAACCACCCAGAGTCCCCCTCGACAAGCGTGCCGCCATGACTGGTGCGATCGCCCTGGCGTGCAACGCGCTTGCCATCGATGAGAAAGTGCGTGGCTCCTGTCTCGATCAGCGCCCCACAGCTGATGCGGTCCCCGACCCGGGCAACGGGTTTGCCATTGAAGTGATAGGTTTCACTGCCGGTTTCCACCACACCCGCGCCATGTAGCGGGCATTCGTGCAGGTGGCCTACAAGGACGACTGGTTTCATGTGGGTTCTCCTGCTGTAGGGCCAGTACGGGACTCACGGTCTATCGCTTCCGGCCATTGCACCCTGGGGGCCAATCGGCGAATGGGGGTGAGTTCGAAGTCATTGTCCCAGTCGCGGGGCGGGCGAACGAAGGTGGGAAGGGCGTCGGGGCCCTGTTGCATGAAGAGTCTGATGATCTCCCAGTATCGCTTGCCATCCTCGATGCTATGGGTGAAGAAAAGACGGTCGATGATTTCGTCGGTGCCTGGCTTGCGGACTGCAATAAGGACGTTCTCGACGAGTCCGCCATTGCCCATGGGAGCGTAGACACTACAGACTTCGGCGATAAGGTCTTTCCAATCGTAGGCTACGGGTCGTACCCCCCATTTCTTTCGGCTGAATATGTAGAAGCGATCAAATCGATATTCATAAAAATAAACTTTTTGCCTGAGTCGATTGAAGCGGATTGGTTCGTTGCGTGGGAGTTCTATGTCTAAGCGCACGAACGGTATCATTGCCCAGTATGCGGCTGTGGTTATTGTTAGGCCTATAGCTATGATTTTCGCTTCGCTGATGCCGATTTCTGTTATTGTGCTGAGTATAGTGAATAAATATAATATGAGGCCGGATAGTAAGGCGATGCTTCCGCCAATTGAGGCAATACCTCTAACACTCACGCTTGATCTGGGAATCTCTATATAGGTGTTGTTTATTTTGCTTGGTGTGGGTGGTAGCAAGGCTGCGTTAAGTTTATGTGCGGGCTTCTCATCGGGAAGTGGTAGGTTATATTTTCAGCCTAGGCCGCGACGAGCTAACGTTTTGTTATTTATGGTCATTAACAGATTTCCATGGATTCCTGACGGGCAGTAAGCGCAATCGATCTCATATGGGATCTCCTGCGGGGTCGGTACGGGACTCACGGTCTATCGCTTCAGGCCATTGCACCCTGGGGGCCAATCGGCGAATGGGGGTGAGTTCGAAGTCATTGTCCCAATCGCGGGGCGGGCGAACAAAGGTGGGAAGGGCTTCTGGGCCCTGTTGCATGAACAGTCTGATGATTTCCCAGTATCGCTTGCCATCCTCGATGTTATGGGTGAAGAAAAGACGGTCGATGATTTCGTCGGTGCCTGGCTTGCGGACTGCAATAAGGACGTTCTCTACGAGTCCGCCATTGCCCATGGGGGCGTAGACACTACAGGCTTCGGCGATAAGATCTTTCCAGTCGTAGACCACAGGGTGGATCCCCCATTTTTTTCGGCTGAACACGCTGATGCGATCAAATCTGTATTGATAGAAGTAGACTTTCTGGCGTGAACGGTTGAAGCGTATTGGCTCGTCGCGCGGTAGTTCTAGGTCTATACGGATGTAAGGTATTATCGCCCAGCATGAAATAATTATAAATAGGTATCCTAGAAGTATAAATCCTATGTTTATCTCGCTGCTATTTGTGATTGAGTCATAGATGAATGGTAAGTTTATTAGAAGGCTGAGTAGTAATGTTATGCTTCCGCCAATGCTGCCAAGGCCTCTGGTGCTCAAAGTTGCTCTGGATACTTCCATGTAAGTGTTGTTTATTTGATTTGGTGTGGGCGGTAGCAGAGCCGGGTTGAATGATTGAGGTGGTTCTTCGGAGGGAAGAGGTAGGTCATACTTCCAGCCAATGGGGTGGCGAGGTAGATATTCATTGGTTTTGGTCATTCGTTGATCGCCTGGATTTCTAAGTGTGCATAGGCCTCAGGGGAGTTTCGGTCTGGCCAGTAAGTCACGTTTAAAGTTGCAGCCTGTATGCTGTGCCTGCCAAGGCTTGGGGTGAGTTCTATATGGCCGGTTATGAACTCGGTGGTAGTGGAGCCCCCGGAGTGCAACACTGCAGATTTTTTGCTGGTTTTTTGGCTGAGGGTATCTGCTCTGTAGTCTTTAACTTTGTGAGAGGGGCGCGACGACGGCTTTTTCTGTGAAGTTGGCAGTGGGTGTAAAACCTCATGGGACCCTGAGGCGATTGTTTCTCCGCTTGTGTAGTTGGACGGAACCCCATCGCCATGTCGATGAACGATCAGGGACCAGTGATAGCTGTAGCTTGAGACATTAATATTGGGTAGTAAAATCTTGAATGTCAGATTTTGATCGGTCGCGGCTTGGGCAATCCATCCGATTTTAGCCGTGAGCGTGGGGTCGGCTCTTCGGGATTCGAATTTCAGGCCTGCCTCGATGCCTAGTGTGGCGGCGTTCAACTCTGCAAAAGCGATATCAGCGTGCTCAGGGAATTCCCAATGGATGGCAGGTTTCTCATTGGCTTTTCCGAAATGACAACGCTTTGCCCAGCGTTCTAATGGGCTGGACTCCTTGCTTTCCGCAAATTTACTAGCGCCATATGAGACGGTGGCGAAGACAATCGCTATACCCAAAGGACCCAAAAGTATAGGCGTGAATACTGCATGTATTGACGCAATAAGCCCAATAATCGATGCGGTAGCAGCAAAGCTATGAATATACATGGCGTATTTATCCCCGCCCGCCGATGCTCGCTTTATGGAAAACACTGCTTGTGCCGTATCGTAAATCCCGGCCACGGCCCCCATGACGGCACCTACCCTGACTGTTGCCCGCCCCATTTCTATGACAGTGGCCATCCGTGCCGTCCCCGCAGGCGTCATGGGTATCCTGGTGTTGATCTGCGTGGCGCCGGTCCTGATGATCAAACCCAGTGCCTCGATCCCACCGCCAAGAATCGCCAGCTTGGACCCATGCAACGCCATCACCGCTTCCCTGGATTTCTCGCCGATCTCGATTTCCGCCTTTTCCAGATTCTTCGCCAGGCTGTCGTGGGTCAGGTACAAGCCGCCCAGGGCCAGTAGGAGTTCCCAGCTGCCCGCCACGCCGCGCATGCCGGTGAAGCTGGTGCGCACCAGCTGCGCCGCCTGTTTCGCGGTGATGCGCATGCCGTGGAGCAGTTGCCGGGCGTTGGCGTCGAGGGTTCCTGCGGCGACCGAGAGGTTGACCAGGCTGATCTGTGCGGCGTCGCTGAGCTGGTTGACGCGCAGACCGGCTTCCTGGGCCAGGCGCTCCTGCAGCACGTCGGCGGTGCCCTCGACCCAGACGCTGACGGTGATGATGCTGTGCGCCAGCTTCGGGTCGAGCACCGCCAGGCTCAGCAGCCCGTGCTGGATGACCGGCCGCACCCAGCGCCTGGACGCGCTCACCCCTTCGTCGAATTCGCGCAGGCCCAGGAGCATGCGCTCGCGGGCCTTGGCGGTCTGCGCGCTGGCCTTGTGCTGCAGCTCGCGCAAGTGGGCACTCTGCAGGGAGTAGTACTCGCGGAGCTTCATCTGCACCTGCAGCTCGATCAGTTGCACGCCGTTGTACAGCCACTGACTGGCGCTGTTCAGGCGCATCACGGCGCGCTGCACGCCGGGCGGCAGCAGGGGCTTCAGGCGCAGGCTGGCGCCATTGATCGCGCCTTGCGTCTCGGCGATGGCCTGACGCAGGGTGTCGCGCAGGTTCAAGCCGGCATCGTCACTGGCGATGACCTTGCTCAGCGCCCCATAGAGCTTCTCGCTGTCGCCCCAGTCGGTGGGGTCGGTGGTGGAGAAACTGGGAAGCAGCGCGGCGAGCAGGGCCCGATCGCGCAGGAGCACGGCGCGGTAGGGCGGGCTGTTCGGGTCTTGCAGCCAGCGCTGCCACAGCGCCACGCTGCTGCCTGGTGCGGGGGCGCGGGCTTCGCCGTCCAGGTCGGGGGCC
>NZ_JAZDCT010000007.1:0-206671 GCF_036324045.1 Pseudomonas carassii
TCACCGCTGCCGATCAGATGACCGAAGCACCTCCGCAACCCTCTTCAACAATCAACTCATTGATATTCAAGGAATTTTTCGTTCCGATGTCGCTGGAAGTGGGGCGCATTATAAGGGGATCTGAGAGGGCGTCAACCGTTAATTTCATAAAAATCAAAAAGATCGCGTCAGGAGCCCTGGTACCTATATAAGCAGCCCCAAAACAAAAGCAGGGAGGCCTATCGGCCTCCCCGCCCCTTCCTATATAGGTAGCGCGTCACAGCACCCCGGCAGCCCGAAGTCGCTGCACTGCTGCCTCATCCAACCCCAGCACATCGCCAAGCACCGCCTCGGTATGCTCCCCCAGCAACGGCGGCGCCTGCCGATACTCCACCGGCGTCTCCGACAACCGGATCGGGCTGGCTACCTGCGGCACGCTCCCCGCCAACGGATGAGGAACATTCACTGCCAGCCCACGGGCCAGCACCTGCGGGTCCTGGAACATCTGCGCCAGGTCGTTGATCGGCCCGCACGGCACGCCTGCCTTCTCCAGTTCGCTCACCCACTCGGCCGTGGTCTTGAACACCGTGGCCTGGCGAATCAGCGGAATCAGCTCGGCGCGATTGGCCACCCGCTGTTTATTGGTGGCAAAGCGCGGGTCATCCGCCCAGTGCGCCTGCCCGGCCACTTCCGCGAACTTGCGGAACTGCCCGTCGTTACCCACGGTAAGAATGAAGTTGCCATCGGCCGTCGGGAAATCCTGGTACGGCACGATGTTCGGGTGCGCATTGCCCAGCCGACGAGGCGCGGTTCCGGTAGTGAGATAGTTCATTGCCTGGTTGGCCAGGCAGGCCACCTGGACATCCAGCAACGCCATGTCGATGTGCTGGCCGATACCGGCCTGGTCACGGTGCGCCAGGGCCGCCAGGATCGCCACCGTGGAATACAGCCCGGTGAGGATGTCGGTCAGCGCCACCCCGACCTTCATCGGCCCGGCACCCTCCTCCCCCTCCGGGCGGCCGGTCAGGCTCATCAGCCCACCCAGCCCCTGGATCATGAAGTCGTAGCCGGCACGCTTGGCATACGGCCCGGTCTGGCCGAAGCCGGTGATCGAGCAGTAGATGAGCTTCGGGTTGACCGCCTTCAGGCTTTGATAATCCAGCCCATAGGCCGCCAACCCGCCTACCTTGAAGTTCTCGATGACGATATCCGACTTCGCCGCCAGCTCACGCACCAGGCGCTGGCCTTCCGGCTGGGTGAAGTCGATGGTCACCGAGCGCTTGTTGCGGTTGGCCGACAGGTAGTAGGCCGCCTCGCTGGTGTTCTCGCCCTGAACATCGCGCAGGAAAGGCGGCCCCCAGGAGCGGGTGTCGTCACCCGCCCCCGGACGTTCGACCTTGATCACATCGGCGCCAAGGTCAGCCAGGATCTGGCCGGACCAGGGGCCGGCCAGCACTCGGGAAAGATCCAGCACCCGTAGATGGGAAAGCGCGCCCATGGCCTGGTCCTCTATTAATAGAACGCCTGGATGCCGGTCTGCGCACGCCCGAGGATCAGCGCGTGCACGTCATGGGTCCCTTCGTAGGTGTTGACCACCTCGAGGTTGACCAGGTGGCGGGCCACGCCGAACTCGTCGGAGATGCCATTGCCGCCCAGCATGTCGCGGGCCAGGCGGGCGATATCCAGGGCCTTGCCGCAGGAGTTGCGCTTCATGATCGAGGTGATCTCGACCGCCGCGGTGCCTTCGTCCTTCATCCGCCCCAGGCGCAGGCAACCTTGCAAGGCCAGGGTGATCTCGGTCTGCATGTCGGCCAGCTTCTTCTGGATCAGCTGGTTGGCAGCCAGCGGGCGGCCGAACTGCTGGCGGTCCAGGGTGTACTGGCGCGCGGTGTGCCAGCAGGCCTCGGCGGCGCCCAGGGCGCCCCAGGAGATGCCATAGCGAGCCGAGTTCAGGCAGGTGAACGGACCTTTGAGGCCACGCACGTCCGGGAAGATGTTCTCTTCCGGCACGAATACGTTGTCCATGACGATCTCGCCGGTGATCGAGGCGCGCAGGCCGACCTTGCCATGGATAGCCGGAGCGCTGAGGCCGTCCCAGCCTTTCTCCAGCACGAAGCCGCGGATATCGCCGGCATCGTCCTTGGCCCAGACCACGAACACATCGGCGATCGGGCTGTTGGTGATCCACATCTTGCTGCCGGTCAGGCGATAGCCACCGTCGACCTTGCGGGCGCGGGTGATCATCGAGCCCGGGTCGGAACCATGGTTGGGCTCGGTCAGGCCGAAGCAGCCGATCCACTCGCCACTGGCCAGCTTCGGCAGGTACTTCTGCTTCTGCGCCTCGGTACCGAACTCGTTGATCGGCACCATGACCAGCGACGACTGCACGCTCATCATCGAGCGGTAGCCGGAGTCGATGCGCTCCACCTCGCGGGCGATCAGGCCGTAGCACACGTAGTTCAGGCCGCTGCCGCCGTACTGCTCGGGGATGGTCGCGCCGAGCAGGCCGACTTCGCCCATCTCGCGGAAGATCGCCGGGTCTGTCTGCTCATGGCGGAACGCTTCCAGCACGCGGGGTGCCAGCTTGTCCTGGGCGAACTGATAGGCGCTGTCGCGAACCATGCGCTCTTCTTCAGTGAGCTGCTGATCCAGCAGCAGCGGGTCGATCCAGTTGAAGCTTGCCTTGCCAGCCATGTGCGGATTCCTCGAAAGATGGGAACGAATTGTTGTGCTGGATTGATCCTAGGCCTGATCGGCCTGCGGGACAAACGAGGATTGCGCACGGTTTAGTGATATTTTCTCACTTCGTAATCATCGAAATGCCCTGTTCAACGCCCTACAAGTGAGGTTGACGTACATGCGCCGCAAGATCCCCAGCACCACCGCCCTGGTCTGCTTCGAGGCGGCCGCGCGCCACGAGAGCTTCACCAAGGCCGCCCAGGAGCTGGCCCTGACCCAGGGCGCCGTCTGTCGGCAGATCGGTGGCCTGGAGGCCTTCCTCAATGTCGAACTGTTTCGCCGCTCGCGCCGGGGCGTGAAACTGACCGAAGCCGGGCTCTCCTACAGCCGCCAGGTGGCCACGCAGCTGGATGCGGTGGAGCGCGACACGCTTTCGGTGATGCGCCAGCAGGGCGCCAATGTGATCGAACTGGCGGTGGTGCCGACCTTCGGCACGCAATGGCTGCTGCCGCGCCTGAAGGACTTCCAGCAGCGCCACCCCGAGGTCACGGTCAACCTGACCAACCGCACCCGCCCCTTCCTGTTCGCCGACACGCCCTTCGACGCCGCCATCTACTTCGGCGACGCCGACTGGTCCGGCACCCAGTCCCACCGCCTGATGGGCGAGAACCCCGTGCCGGTGTGCAGCCCCGCGCTGCTGGAAGGGCAAGCCAGCCTCGACGCCCGGCGCATCGCCGAGTTGCCCCTGCTGCAGCAGACCACGCGCCCCTATGCCTGGCGGCAGTGGTTCGACGGCCAGGGCCTGAGCGTCGAACGCGACATGACCGGCCCGCGCTACGAACTGTTCTCCATGCTGGCCCAGGCCGCCATGCACGACATGGGCATCGCGCTGATCCCACCCTTCCTGATCCAGCGCGAGTTGCAAGAAGGCCGACTGCTGGTCGCTAACAGGCATGCCCTCTCCAGCGACAAGGCCTACCATCTGATGATCCCCGAGCGAAAGGTGGAATCCGCTTCGCTGCGGGCGTTTCGCGACTGGCTGGTGGTGCAGGCACAGCAGTACACCGCCGCCAACTGAAGGCAAAAACCAAATAACTGACTCCGTAGTCAATTATTTTTAACACCTACAGATATATGGATTTGTCGCAAATTCGTAATCTGTTCCGTATACCGGAAAAACCGTAGCAACCCTAATAACTGCGCGGGTTTGCGGCTTATTTTGCGACATTCACAACGCCGCGAACGAAAACGACCTAAATTTTTTCATTTTTTCCCCTAAGCTGCGAATAGCGCGTACTTGACGGGCTGGCTCGGAATCGTTGCGACATACGGTCACAGGGTGACTTGTAGTTTTAAGTTCGTTTCGCTTCAGAACCTGTTGAAGGCCCCTGGGTTCGTCTGCAAAATGCCTCTCCCGCCTCGAACCAGGTGGAGTCGTGCTCTACGGCCACCCAGCCGCACCACCCGAAGTGCGCTGGTTTCCATAAAGACAATAAAGGTCACCGCAGGAGACATAGTCGTGCACATTGGTGTTCCTCTCGAGACGCAGACGGGTGAGACAAGGGTCGCCGCGACCCCGGAAACCATCAAGAAACTGGTAGGCCAGGGCCATCAGGTCACCGTGCAACGGGGAGCAGGGCTCAACGCCAGCATTCCGGACAGTGCCTATGAAGCCGTGGGCGCCACCCTGGGCGAAGCCACTGACGCCTTTGGCGCGCAGCTGGTGCTCAAGGTGGTCGCGCCCAATGACCAGGAACTGGCGCTGATCAATAGCGGCAGCCTGCTGGCGGGCATGCTCAACCCCTTCAACAACGAACTGATCGGCAAAATGGCCGAACGCGGCATCACCGCCTTCGCCCTGGAAGCCGCACCACGCACCTCGCGGGCCCAGAGCCTCGACGTGCTGTCGTCCCAGGCCAACATCGCCGGCTACAAGGCCGTGCTGCTGGCGGCCCACCACTACCCACGCTTCATGCCCATGCTGATGACCGCCGCAGGCACGGTGAAAGCCGCCCGCGTGCTGATCCTCGGCGCCGGCGTCGCCGGCCTGCAGGCCATCGCCACGGCCAAGCGCCTGGGGGCGGTGATCGAAGCGTCGGACGTGCGCCCGGCGGTGAAGGAGCAGATCGAGTCGCTGGGGGCCAAGTTCATCGACGTGCCCTACGAGACCGATGAAGAACGCGAATGCGCCGAAGGCGTCGGCGGCTATGCCCGACCTATGCCGGCCAGCTGGATGCAGCGCCAGGCCCAGGCCGTGCACGAACGCGCCAAGCAGGCCGATATCGTCATCACCACCGCGCTGATTCCCGGGCGCAAGGCGCCAACCCTGCTCAGCGCCGAGACCGTGGCACAGATGAAACCCGGCTCGGTGGTCATCGACCTCGCCGCGGCCCAGGGCGGCAACTGCCCGCTGACCGTGGCCGATCAGGTCGTCATGCACAACGGCGTAACCATTGTCGGCCCGACCAACCTGCCGGCCCAGGTCGGCGCCGATGCCTCGGCGCTGTACGCGCGCAACCTGCTGGACTTCATGAAGCTGCTGTTCGACAAGGACGGCAACCTGGTCATCAACCTCGAAGACGACATCGTCGCCGCGTGCCTGATGTGCCGCGACGGCCAGGTCGTGCGCAAGAACGGCTGAGGAGCACGACAATGGAAGACATGCTGATTTCCCACGGCATCTACAACCTGATCATCTTCGTGCTGGCCATCTACGTGGGCTACCACGTGGTATGGAACGTCACCCCGGCCCTGCACACGCCGCTGATGGCGGTCACCAACGCCATTTCCGCGATCGTCATCGTCGGCGCCATGCTGGCCGCGGCGCTGACCGTCACCCCGGCCGGCAAGGTCATGGGCACACTGGCCGTGGCGCTGGCCGCGGTCAACGTGTTCGGTGGCTTCCTGGTCACCCGCCGCATGCTGGAAATGTTCAAGAAGAAAACCAAGAACGAGGGGCAGAAGTAAGCATGAGCATGAATCTGGTAACGCTTCTGTACCTGGTCGCCTCGATCTGCTTCATCCAGGCGCTCAAGGGCCTCTCGCACCCGACCACCTCACGCCGCGGCAACCTGTTCGGCATGATCGGCATGGGTATCGCCATCCTCACCACCGTCGGCCTGATCTACAAGCTTGGCGCGGAGCTGGCGACTGCCGGTATCGGCTACGTCATCGTCGGCCTGCTGGTCGGCGGCAGCGCCGGCTCGATCATGGCCAAGCGTGTCGAGATGACCAAGATGCCCGAGCTGGTCGCCTTCATGCACAGCATGATCGGCCTGGCCGCGGTGTTCATCGCCATCGCCGCCGTGCTCGAGCCGCAATCGCTGGGCATCGTCGCCAGCATCAGCGACCCGATCCCCACTGGCAACCGCCTGGAGCTGTTCCTCGGCGCGGCCATCGGTGCGATCACCTTCTCGGGCTCGGTGATCGCCTTCGGCAAGCTGTCGGGCAAGTACAAGTTCCGCCTGTTCCAGGGCGCACCGGTACAGTTCGCCGGCCAGCACAAGCTGAACCTGATCCTGGGCCTGGCGACCATCGCCCTGGGACTGCTGTTCACCTTCACCGGCCACTACAGCGCCTTCACCCTGATGCTGGCCCTGGCCTTCGTCATGGGCGTGCTGATCATCATCCCGATCGGCGGCGCCGACATGCCGGTGGTGGTGTCGATGCTCAACAGCTACTCGGGCTGGGCGGCGGCGGGTATCGGCTTCTCGCTGAACAACTCGATGCTGATCATCGCCGGTTCCCTGGTGGGCTCCAGCGGTGCGATCCTCTCGTACATCATGTGCAAGGCGATGAACCGTTCGTTCTTCAACGTCATCCTCGGCGGCTTCGGCGGCGATACCGATGTCGGCGCCGCGCCGGGTTCAAAGGAGCAGCGTCCGGTGAAGTCCGGCTCGGCCGACGACGCCACCTTCCTGCTGAGCAACGCCGACAGCGTGATCATCGTCCCCGGCTACGGCCTGGCGGTGGCCCGCGCCCAGCACGCGCTCAAGGAACTGACCGAGAAGCTGAGCCACAACGGCGTGACCGTGAAGTACGCGATCCACCCGGTGGCGGGGCGCATGCCCGGGCACATGAACGTGCTGCTGGCCGAGGCCGAGGTGCCCTACGACCAGGTGTTCGAGATGGAGGACATCAACGCCGAGTTCGGCCAGGCCGACGTGGTGCTGGTGCTGGGCGCCAACGACGTGGTCAACCCGGCGGCGAAGAACGATCCGAAGTCGCCGATCGCCGGCATGCCGATCCTCGAGGCCTTCAAGGCCAAGACCATCATCGTCAACAAGCGCTCCATGGCCAGCGGCTACGCGGGCCTGGACAACGAACTGTTCTACCTGGACAAGACCATGATGGTGTTCGGAGACGCCAAGAAAGTCATCGAGGACATGGTCAAGGCCGTGGACTGACCTGGTCTTACCCATATAGAAGCGCATAAGGCCCCTGGGGAGATATTCCCAGGGGCCTTTTCATTTGCTTGATCCAGATCAACGGCTCTACTTCCGGCCTTCGCCTACGACCATGGTCGCGGGACGGTTTCTGGCTAAATCTCTAGACTGCGCTTCCAGTAGCTTCAGTAGCCTGAGATAACAATCCATGTACCGTGATCGTATCCGCTTGTCCTCCCTGCACAGCAAGGTTATGAGTGCGGCTGACGCCGCTGGCCTGATCCAGGACGGCATGACCGTCGGCATGAGCGGTTTCACCCGCGCCGGCGAAGCCAAGGCCGTGCCCCACGCACTGGCCGAGCGTGCAAAACAGTCGCCGCTGAAGATCAGCCTGATGACCGGCGCCAGCCTGGGCAACGACCTGGACAAGCAACTGACCGAGGCCGGCGTGCTGGCCCGGCGCATGCCGTTCCAGGTCGACAGCACCCTGCGCAAGGCCATCAACGACGGCAAGGTGATGTTCATCGACCAGCACCTGTCGGAAACCGTCGAGCAACTGCGCAACAAACAGCTCACCCTGCCGGACATCGCGGTCATCGAGGCGGTGGCGATCACCGAGCAAGGCCATATCGTGCCGACCACCTCCGTCGGCAACTCGGCCAGCTTCGCGATCTTCGCCAAGCAGGTCATCGTCGAGATCAACCTGTCGCACCACGCCAACCTCGAAGGCCTGCACGACATCTATATCCCGACCTACCGCCCGACCCGCACGCCGATCCCGCTGGTGAAGGTCGACGACCGCATCGGCAGCACCGCGATCCCGATCGATCCGGCCAAGATCGTCGGCATCGTCATCAGCGACCAGCCGGACTCGCCGTCCACCGTGCTGCCGCCTGACCACGAGACCCAGGGCATCGCCGATCACCTGATCGCCTTCCTCAAGGGCGAGGTGGACGCTGGGCGCATGAGCAACAACCTCGGCCCACTGCAGGCCGGCATCGGCAGCATCGCCAACGCGGTGATGTGCGGCCTGATCGAGTCGCCGTTCGAAAACCTGACCATGTACTCCGAAGTGCTGCAGGACTCGACCTTCGACCTGATCGACGCCGGCAAGCTGAGCTTCGCCTCGGGCAGCTCGATCACCCTGTCGAGCCGCCGCAACGCCGACGTGTTCGGCAACCTGGAGCGCTACAAGGACAAGCTGGTGCTGCGTCCGCAGGAGATCTCCAACCACCCTGAAGTGGTGCGTCGCTTAGGCATCATCGGCATCAACACGGCGCTGGAGTTCGACATCTACGGCAACGTCAACTCCACCCACGTCTGCGGCACGAAGATGATGAATGGCATCGGTGGCTCGGGCGACTTCGCCCGCAACGCACACCTGGCGATCTTCGTCACCAAGTCGATCGCCAAGGGCGGCGCGATTTCCAGCGTGGTGCCGATGGTCAGCCACGTCGACCACACCGAGCACGACGTGGACATCCTGGTGACCGAGGTGGGCCTGGCCGACCTGCGTGGCCTGGCGCCGCGCGAACGCGCCCGGGTGATCATCGACAACTGCGTGCACCCGGACTACCGTGCCGCGCTGAACGATTACTTCGAGCGCGCCTGCCAGCGTGGCGGGCATACCCCGCATATCCTGCGGGAAGCCTTGAGCTGGCATGAGAACCTGGAAGAGACCGGGCGGATGTTGGTCGGTTGATCATCTTTACGGCTTGAAATTGCCGGGGGCGCTTTGCGCCCTTTCGCGGCACAAGGCCGCTCCTACAGAAGACCGCGATCCCCTGTAGGAGCGGCCTTGTGCCGCGAAAAGGCTGCATGAGATCTATAAGGTCTGCACCAGACCCGGACTCGGCACCTGCAACAGGTACTCGATCAACGCCTCCACCGGCAACGGCCGGCTCACCAGGAACCCCTGCACCTGGTCGCAACCAAACGCCCGCAGCAGCGCCAGCTGCTCCTCGCTTTCAACCCCTTCGGCCACCACCTCCAGGTTGAGGTTGTGCGCCAGGTTGATCATCGCGTGCACCAGCTTGGCGTTCTCTTCGCGCTGCTCCATGCCGCCGACGAAGCTGCGATCAACCTTGAGCAGGGTGATCGGCAGGCTGTTCAGGTGCACGAACGACGAGAAGCCTGTCCCGAAATCGTCCAGCGAGAAACGCACCCCCAGGCGCCCCAGGGCGTCCATGGTCTGGCGCACCAGCTCGTTGCGCCGCATCACGGCGGTCTCGGTCAGCTCGAACTCCAGCCAGCGGGCATCGACGCCGTGCTCGACGATCAGCCGGCTGAGGGTGGCCAGCAACTGGCTGTCCTGGAACTGGCGGAAGCTCAGGTTCACCGCCATGTGCAGCGGCGCCAGGCCGCGCTCGCGCAGGGCCTGCATGTCACTCAACGCCCGGGAGATCACCCAGTAGCCCAGCGGCACGATCAGCCCGCTCTGCTCGGCCAACGGCACAAACTCGCTGGGCGCCAGCAGGCCACGCTCGGGATGGTTCCAGCGCACCAACGCCTCGAGCCCGACGATGCGGCCGTCGGCGAGGTTGAGCCGCGGCTGGTAGTGCAGTTCCAGTTCGTCGCGGCGCAGGGCGCGACGCAGCTCGCTTTCGAGATCGGCCAGGCTGCGGGCGTTGCGGTTGATGCGCTCGTTGAACACATGGAAGGTGCAGCCCTGGCTGCTCTTGGCCTGGCGCATGGCGATGTGCGCGTGCCACATCAGCGGGTCGGCACCGGCCTGGGCGCGGGCATGGGCGATCCCCAGGCTGCAGCCGAGCAGCAGGCTCTCGCCGTCGATCCAGTAGGGCTCGGTCAGCGCCTCGGTGATGCGCTCGGCCATCCACTCGGCGCGGTTGGGGTCGCGCCGGGTGTCGATCAACAGGGCGAACTCGTCGCTGCCCAGGCGCGCCAGTTGATCGCTCGCCTCCAGTTGGTGCTTGAGCCGGGCGACCACCTGCAGGATCAGGCGGTCGCCCCCCTGGTGGCCGAGGGCATCGTTGACGTGGCGGAAGTTGTCCAGGTCGAGGTGGCCGAGGGCCAGGCCGCGGCCTTCATTCTCGGCCAGGCGCGCGGTCAGCAGGGCCTGGAAGCCCTGGCGATTGGCGATGCCGGTCAGCGGGTCCTGTTCGGCCAGGCGCTGCAGGGTGGCCACCAGCACGCCGCGCTCGCGCACATGGCGCAGGGAGCGACGCAGGGTGTCGGTGGTCAACTGCGCCAGTACCAGCCAGTCGCTGGCGCCCAGCGGCGCGGTGGCGGGCTCCTGCTCCAGCAGCAGGATGGTCGGCAGCTCGCAACGCCCCGGCGCCGGCTGCAGCTCGGGCGTGGCCAGCACCACGGCCTGGCGGTCGTTGGCGAACAGGCTGTCCACCGCTGCCCAGTTCGGCGCGGTCAGCAGCACGACGCTGCCGCCCATCGGCTGCAGGCACTCGCGCAGATGCACGGCCCATTCCGACTCATCAGCC
Source organism: Pseudomonas carassii (assembly GCF_036324045.1). Classification (NCBI taxonomy): domain Bacteria; kingdom Pseudomonadati; phylum Pseudomonadota; class Gammaproteobacteria; order Pseudomonadales; family Pseudomonadaceae; genus Pseudomonas; species Pseudomonas carassii. The sequence goes on from NZ_JAZDCT010000007.1 coordinate 10,499, forward strand.
AACAGCAGCAAACGCAGGGGTTCGACAGGCGTGGACAAGCGGGCTCCTTAGACGTGGGCGGTGGAACGGCGAGCGCGGGCAATCCTACCCGATTAATTGGAAATGATTTTCACTTTTAGTCATTGCCCATCCCTGGCCACCATCCCGACGCAATCTGACGTGCATCCTGCGCGAAAGTAGCAGATGCGGCAAATCCGATTCGCGCCCTGCATCACAACGTCAGACGGTCGCGCATTAACAGCCCCATGCCTGCTAGAATGCGCGGCTATTTTCTGGTTACCCCCGGTTTCTAGCATGTCCCGACTCAATCCCCGGCAACAGGAAGCCCGAGACTACGTCGGCGGCCCTCTTTTGGTGCTCGCCGGTGCAGGCTCCGGCAAGACCAGCGTGATCACGCGCAAGATTGCCCACCTGATCCAGAACTGCGGCATCCGCGCCCAGTACATCGTGGCGATGACCTTCACCAACAAGGCCGCGCGCGAGATGAAGGAGCGGGTCGGCACCCTGCTGCGCCCGGGGGAAGGCCGGGGCCTGACGGTGTGCACCTTCCACAACCTGGGCCTGAACATCATCCGCAGGGAGCACGAGCGCCTGGGCTACAAACCGGGCTTCTCGATCTTCGACGAGTCCGACATCAAGGCGTTGCTGTCGGACATCATGCAGAAGGAATACTCCGGCGACGACGGCATCGACGAGATCAAGAACATGATCGGTGCCTGGAAGAACGACCTGATCCTGCCGCCCGAGGCCCTGGAAAAGGCGCGCAACCCGCGCGAGCAGACCGCGGCCATCGTCTACACCCACTACCAGCGCACGCTCAAGGCGTTCAACGCGGTGGACTTCGACGACCTGATCCTGCAACCGGTCAAGCTGTTCCAGGAGCACCCCGACGTGCTCGAACGCTGGCAGAACCGCGTGCGCTACCTGCTGGTGGACGAATACCAGGACACCAACGCCAGCCAGTACCTGCTGGTGAAGATGCTGATCGGCATGCGCAACCAGTTCACCGTGGTCGGCGACGATGACCAGTCGATCTACGCCTGGCGCGGCGCCCGCCCCGAGAACCTGATGCTGCTCAAGGAGGACTACCCCTCCCTGAAGATCGTCATGCTCGAGCAGAACTACCGCTCCACCAGCCGCATCCTGCGCTGCGCCAACGTGCTGATCGCCAACAACCCCCACGCCTTCGAGAAGGAGCTGTGGAGCGAGATGGGCGTCGGTGACGAGATCCGCGTGATCCGCTGCAAGAACGAGGAAGCCGAGGCCGAGCGCGTGGCCATGGAAATCCTCACCCTGCACCTGCGTACCAACCGTCCGTACAGCGACTTCGCCATCCTCTACCGGGGCAACTACCAGGCCAAACTGATCGAACTGAAGTTGCAGCACCACCAGGTGCCGTACCGCCTGTCCGGCGGCAACAGCTTCTTCGGCCGCCAGGAGGTCAAGGACCTGATGGCCTACCTGCGCCTGCTGGTCAACCCGGACGACGACAACGCCTACCTGCGGGTGATCAACGTGCCGCGCCGCGAGATCGGCTCGACCACCCTGGAAAAGCTCGGCAACTATTCCACCGAGCGCGGCATCTCGATGTACGCCGCCAGCGAGGAGCTGGGCTTGGGCGAGCACCTGGACGCCCGCTACACCGAGCGCCTGCAGCGCTTCAAGCACTGGCTTGACGGGGTGCGCCACAAGGTCGCCCTGGAAGACCCGATCGCCGCGCTGCACGAGATGATCCGCGACATCGACTACGAAAACTGGATCCGCCAGCAGACCGCCAGCGACAAGGCTGCGGAGTTCCGTATCAGCAACGTCTGGTTCCTGGTCGAAGCGCTGAAGAACACTCTCGAGAAGGATGAAGAGGGTGACATGACCATCGAGGACGCCATCGGCAAGCTGGTGCTGCGCGACATGCTCGAGCGCCAGCAGGAAGAGGAAGAAAACGCCGAGGGCGTGCAGATGATGACCCTGCACGCCTCCAAGGGCCTGGAGTTCCCCTACGTGTTCATCATGGGCATGGAGGAGGAGATCCTCCCCCACCGCTCGAGCATCGAGGCCGACACCATCGAAGAGGAACGCCGCCTGGCCTACGTGGGCATCACCCGTGCGCGCCAGACCCTGGCCTTCACCTTCGCCGCCAAGCGCAAGCAGTACGGCGAGATCATCGACTGCACCCCGAGCCGGTTCCTCGACGAACTGCCGCCGGACGACCTGGCCTGGGAAGGCCTGGACGATGCGCCCGTGGAAGTGAAAGCCGCGCGCGGCAACAACGCCCTGGCCGATATCCGGGCAATGCTCAAACGCTGATCAACCATTACTCTTTAACATTGCCGCTTCTTGCGGCCACCTTTGTTACATCGGAGACACACAGTGGAAGCACTGCAGCAGAAGATTCGCGAAGAAGGCATCGTGCTTTCCGACCAGGTACTCAAAGTCGATGCGTTTCTCAACCACCAGATCGACCCTGCGCTGATGCAGCTGATCGGTGACGAGTTCGCCCGCCTGTTCGCCGATTCGGGCGTGACCAAGATCGTCACCATCGAAGCCTCGGGCATTGCCCCGGCGGTGATGACCGGCCTGAAGCTCGGCGTACCGGTGATCTTCGCCCGCAAGCACCAGTCGCTGACCCTGACCGAGAACCTGCTGACTGCCTCGGTGTACTCCTTCACCAAGCAGACCGAGAACACCGTGGCCATCTCGCCACGCCATCTCAACAGCAGCGACCGCGTGCTGGTGATCGACGACTTCCTGGCCAACGGCAAGGCGTCCCAGGCACTGATCTCGATCATCAAGCAGGCCGGCGCTACCGTGGCGGGCCTGGGTATCGTCATCGAGAAGTCGTTCCAGGGCGGCCGTGCCGAACTGGACAGCCAGGGTTACCGCGTCGAGTCGCTGGCCCGGGTCAAGTCGCTGGAAGGTGGTGTGGTCACCTTCATCGAGTAAAGCCTTGCGCATACCCTGTAGGAGCGGCCTTGTGTCGCGAAAGGGGCGCGTAGCGGCCCCAGGACTTCAGCGTTCATGCACAGATCGCCGGGGCCGCTTTGCGGCCCTTTCGCGGCACAAGGCCGCTCCTACAGGGGGCCAGTCGCCTGTAACCCCGCCAGCAGCAACCGCTGATACAGCTCCTCCTTCAAGCCCTGCGGGTCATCCAGCTTCATCCGCGCCAACTGTGCCCCATACCCCTCGGGCCCTGGCGCATCCAACGCCGCCTTGCCCAGCTCCAATACCTCGCTCAGCTTGAACTTGCTCTTCAACCAGTTCAGCGCCCGCAACAGATCCCGCTCCTCTGCCGTGAAATCAGTCCCCAGCGGATACTCCGGGAACAACCGCGCATGCCGTGCCCGAATGGCCTCGAGCCGCTCAGGCGTGTTGTCCATGAACCGCGCATCCAGCTCGAAGTCCTTGGCCAGCTTGCCCGCCGCCTTGGCCTGCTCCATCAGCTCGTGCTGAAAACGTGAATCACTGATCGCCAGCAATCGCGCAATCACTTCGCTGTCGGTCTGCCCACGCAGGTCAGCGATGCCGTACTCGGTGATCACGATGTCCCGAAGGTGCCGGGGGATGGTGCAATGGCCGTAGGTCCAGTAAAGGTTCGAGGTCACTTCGCCACCGGCCTCGCGCCAGCTGCGCAGCAACAGGATCGAGCGACCGCCCTCCAGCGCATGTCCCTGGGCGACGAAGTTGTACTGCCCGCCCACGCCGCTGAGCACCCGGCCATCCTCGAGCTGGTCGGCAATCCCCGCACCCAGCAGGGTCATGCCGAATACTGTGTTGATGAAGCGCGCATCCCGGCGCTGGCGACGCTTGCGCTCCTCCTGGCCGTAAAGCTCGTTGATGAAGCTGATGGCGCTCATGGCGAACCGTGCGCGCTGCTCCAACGGCATCTCGCGCAGGCGCTGGTAGAACGCCCGTGGCCCGAGGAAGAACCCGCCATGGATCAGCACCCCCTGCTCGTCGGCAGGGCGGCGCACCACCCCGGCGTCAGCCAATGCCAGCAGGCCATTGACGAACATCTCGCTGCAGCCGTACAGCCCCTGGGCGAAGGTATCCAAGCCCCCTTCCCGCTCGATCAGCGCCTGCCATGGGCCGATGTCCAGCTCATCGAGCAGCGCACGATAGCCCTGGTTGTCGCCCTGGCGAGCCAGCAACGCCGCCGTGATCGCATCACCCATGGCACCGATGCCGATCTGCAGGGTGCCGCCGTCGCGTACCAGGGCGCTGGCATGCAGGCCGATGCAATGGTCCTGGGTGTTCACCGGCATGTTCGGCGTGGAGAACAGCCGACGTCGCTCGGGCTGGTCGATCAGCAGGTCGAACTGCGTCAGGTCCAGCTCCGCGTCCCCGGGCATGTAGGGCAGTTCGTCGTGGACCTGGCCGAGCACCAGAATGGTCTCACCAGCGGCGCGGCGCCGGGCGATCATCGGCAACAGGTCGAGGGTGATGTCGGGATTGCAGGCCAGGCTCAGGTGGTCGGGCCTTTCAGGCGTGGCCGCCACCAGTTGCGCGACCAGGTTCAGGCCCTTGGCGTTGATGTCGCGGGCCGCGTGGCTGTAGTTGCTGCTGACATAGTCCTGCTGCGCCGCCTCGCTGTGCAGCAGGCTGCCAGGCTGCATGAAGAACTGCTCGACACGGATGTTTGGCGGGAGTCGGTCGGCACGCAGGTCGGCCAGGTAGGTGAGCTCTTCGTAGTCGGCGAACACACGCTCGACGAAGGGTTCGAGGAAACGACGTTGCAGACCGTCGCCCAGCGCGGGCCGGCCGAGGGAAAGGGCGGTGTAGATCGTCAGCCGACGCTCGGGGAGATCGCGAACCCGCGCGTACAACGCGTTGACGAAGGCATTGGGTTTGCCCAGGCCGAGCGGCAGGCCCATGTGGATATGGGCGGGCAGGCTACTCAGGACCTTGTCCACTGCCTGGTCGATGGGACAGCACTGCATCAGGGCCTCCTCGGACATCCATGGGTTCAAGGTTGGACATGAACCTTAGCCCATTGGTTGCCCGCAAGAGGCCGATGCAGTCAACACAAAATCAAAAGCCCGCCATCAGAGGCGGGCTTTGCATAAGTCAGGTCAGGCTCAAAGCCCCGACATCTTCTTGATCGCACCCTTCAGGTCTTCATCCGAGCAATCGGCGCAGGTGCCCTTCGGCGGCATGGCGTTGATCCCGGTGATGGCCTTGGCCAGGATGCCATCAAGGCCGCCCTGGTGATCGGCACGCTCTTTCCACGCTGCGGTGTCGCCGATCTTCGGCGCGTTCAGCAGGCCAGTGCCATGGCAGGCGTTGCAGTGCTTGGCGATGATCTCGTCCGGTGTCTTGGCACCGCCACCGCCGGCAGTGGCGGCCACTTCCATGCCCTTGCATTCCTGGCCCTGGACGCAAACCTGGCCAACCGGCTCGAGGCGCTTGGCGATGTCGTCGTTGGTTGCAGCGGTTGCGCTCATTGCCCAAAGGGCGAATACGGCTGCTGGTACGGCCAGCATCTTCTTGATTTGGTTCACGCGAACACCCTCATGGTGGCTAATCACGCCCGCGGCCACGGAATTGCGAGCGTTGAAAAGTATAGCGGGAACCCGGAAGGCGTGAAACGACCACACTCAGGGAAAGGGTATTGGCGAATCAATGCACTGCGCTGGATCAAAAGTTCGACGGGGTCGCCGCACTGATCAGCCGCGCCGGCTCCTCGAACGGGTTGCGAAAGCGGTGCGGACGGGTGCTTTCGAAGTAGTAGCTGTCACCGGCTTCGAGAATGAAGATCTCGGTGCCGACCACCAGCTCCAGGCGCCCTTCGAGCAGGATGCCGGTCTCTTCGCCGTCGTGGGTGAGCATTTCCGCGCCGGTGTCGGCACCCGGCGGGTAGACCTCGGTGAGGAAGGCGATGGCCCGGTTGGGGTGCGACTTGCCGACCAGCTTCATGGTCACCGCACCATCGGAGATGTCGATCAGCTCGTGGGCCTTGTAGACGATCTGGGTCGGGCTCTCAGGCGCCAGCTCCACCGAGAAGAACTCGACCATGGACATGGGGATGCCGCTGAGCACCTTGCGCAGGGAGCTGATCGACGGGCTCACGCTGTTCTTCTCGATCATCGAGATGGTGCTGTTGGTCACCCCCGCGCGCTTGGCGAGTTCGCGCTGGGACAGGCCCTTGAGCTTGCGGATGGCTTGCAGTCGTTCACCGACGTCCAAAGCTGGAGCCTCCTGAATCGGTCGAGATGGGGGTAGTGTGAACGATATGATGGCAATGCCGTTCAGTATTTACAACACACAGCCCCGCAGCCTGTCCGCTTCAGCGCCTTATTCGCCGATATAGTCCAGTGGCACGCGCTTGAGATTGCAGAAGATCTGGTACGGAATGGTCCCGGCCTGCAGCGCCACGTCGCTGGCCAGGACCTGCTTGCCCCACAGCTCCACCGGGCTGCCGACAGTGGCCTCGGGCACCTCGGTGAGGTCGACGCAGAGCATGTCCATCGACACCCGGCCGATCAGCTGGGTGCGCTTGCCGGCCACCACCACCGGGGTGCCGGTGGGCGCCTGGCGTGGGTAGCCGTCGGCATAGCCCATGGCGACCACGCCCACGCGGGTCGGGCGCGGACTGACGAACTTGGCGCCATAGCCCACCGGCTCGCCGGCCGGCAGCTCGCGCACGCTGATGATCCGCGATTGCAGGGTCATCACCGGTTGCAGACGGGCCGCTTCGGCCTGCGCCACCTCGAACGGCGTGGCGCCATAGAGCATGATGCCCGGGCGCACCCAGTCGCTCTTGATGCGCGGCCAGCCCAGCACCGCCGGGGAGTTGCGCAGGCTGCACTCGGCGGCCAGGCCCTGGCGCGCGGCCTCGAACACAGCGACCTGCTGCTCGGTGGCGGCGGCATCGAGTTCGTCGGCGCGGGCGAAGTGGCTCATCAGCACGATGCGCGACACCTTGCCGCTGGCCAGCAGGCGCTGGTAGGCGTTGTGGTAATCCTTGGGGTGCACGCCGACGCGGTGCATGCCGGTGTCCATCTTCAGCCAGATGGTCAGCGGCTTGCGCACCGAGGTCTGCTCGAGCGCTTCCAGCTGCCACAGCGAATGCACCACGCACCAAAGGTCGTGCTCGGCGATCAGCGCCAGCTCGCTGGCCTCGAAGAACCCTTCAAGCAGCAACACCGGTGCCTTGATGCCCGCCGCGCGCAGCTCCAGGGCTTCCTCGATGCAGGCCACGGCAAAACCGTCGGCCTCGGTCTCGAGCGCCAGGGCGCAACGCACCGCGCCATGACCGTAGGCGTCGGCCTTGACCACGGCCAGGGCCTTGGCGCCGGTCAGCTCACGGGCCAGGCGGTAGTTGTGACGGAGGGCTTGGAGGTCGATCAGGGCACGGGCGGGACGCATGGCGGCAGCCTTCTGGCAGTTCTGGTTATCGATAAAGCCCCGGCGCGGCAGATGGGGTAGGTACCCACCGCGCCGGGGTGAGGGAACAGGTCAATCGGTGTGGGCTTTTTCGCGGGTAAACCCGCTCCCACAGGGGGACTGCACAAATCCTGTGGGAGCGGGTTTACCCGCGAAAGGGCCGGCTCAGTCACCCGCTTACTGGTGTGCAGGCGCCGGCTGGCCGTGCTTGGCGGTCTCGCGGCTGTTGCCATAACGCGAGATGTCCAGGCCTTCGGCACTGATCTGCGGCTTCTTGCGCGCGATCAGGTCCGCCAGCAGGCGACCGGAACCGCAGGCCATGGTCCAGCCCAGGGTGCCGTGACCGGTGTTGAGGAACAGGTTACGGAACTTGGTCGCCCCGACGATCGGGGTGCCGTCCGGGGTGGCCGGGCGCAGGCCGGTCCAGAAGCTCGCCTGGCTCAGGTCGCCGCCGCGAGGATAAAGGTCGTTGACGATCATCTCCAGCGTTTCGCGTCGACGCGGGTTCAGCGACAGGTCAAAACCGGCGATCTCAGCCATGCCGCCGACACGGATGCGGTCGTCGAAACGGGTGATGGCGACCTTGTAGGTTTCGTCCAGGATGGTCGAAGTCGGCGCCATGTCGCCATTGGTGATCGGCACGGTCAGCGAGTAGCCCTTCAGCGGGTAGACCGGGGCCTTGATGCCCAGCGGCTTGAGCAGTTGCGGCGAGTAGCTGCCCAGGGCCAGCACGTAGCGGTCGGCAGTTTCCAGCTTGCCGTCGATCCACACGCCGTTGATGCGGTCGCCGGCGACGTCCAGGCGCTGGATGTCCTGGCCGAAGCGGAACTCGACGCCCAGCTTGATGGCCATCTCGGCGAGCTTGGTGGTGAACAGCTGGCAGTCGCCGGTCTGGTCGTTGGGCAGGCGCAGGGCACCAGCGAGGATATCCTTCACCCCGGCCAGGGCCGGTTCGACGCGGGCGATGCCGTCGCGGTCGAGCAGCTCGTAGGGCACGCCGGACTGTTCCAGCACGGCGATGTCCTTGGCCGCGGCGTCCACCTGGGCCTGGGTGCGGAACAGCTGGGTGGTGCCCAGGCTGCGGTTTTCGTAGGCAATGCCGGTTTCGGCGCGCAGCTCGTCGAGGCAGTCGCGGCTGTACTCGGACAGGCGCACCATGCGCTCCTTGTTCACCGCGTAGCGGCTGGCAGTGCAGTTGCGCAGCATCTGCGCCATCCACAGGTACTGGTCGACGTCGCCGGTCAGCTTGATAGCCAGGGGCGCGTGACGCTCCAGCAGCCACTTGATGGCCTTGAGCGGCACGCCCGGGGCGGCCCAGGGCGAGGCATAGCCGGGCGAGATCTGGCCTGCGTTGGCGAAGCTGGTTTCCATGGCCACCGCCGGCTGGCGATCGACCACCGTGACCTCGAAACCTTGCCGGGCCAGATAGTAGGCACTGGCGGTACCGATCACACCGCTACCAAGTACCAGAACTCGCATTGTTGTATCCCTCGCACGCGGCTCGCCGCAGTCTTTTGTTGAAATGGCATGGATGCGCGCAGTATATGAATCTCCGACCAGTGCTATTCACTATATAAGCAGCTATATTTGGCGAGAATTCTCGGCAAAATCGCCTTTCACGGAGGGGCATCCCCTATGAGAACCCAGCACCAGAGCAAACGTGAACTGGACAAGATCGACCGCAACATCCTGCGGATCCTGCAGAATGACGGGCGTATTTCCTTCACCGAACTGGGCGAGAAGGTCGGGCTGTCCACCACCCCTTGCACCGAGCGCGTGCGGCGCCTGGAGCGCGAGGGGATCATCATGGGCTACAACGCCCGGCTCAATCCGCAGCACCTGAAGGGCAGCCTGCTGGTGTTCGTCGAGATCAGCCTGGACTACAAGTCCGGCGACACCTTCGAGGAATTCCGCCGCGCCGTGCTCAAGCTGCCCCACGTGCTGGAATGCCACCTGGTGTCTGGCGACTTCGACTACCTGGTGAAGGCGCGGATTTCGGAGATGGCCTCGTACCGCAAGCTGCTCGGCGACATCCTGCTCAAGCTGCCCCACGTGCGCGAGTCGAAGAGCTACATCGTGATGGAAGAGGTAAAAGAGAGCCTGTGCCTGCCGATCCCGGACTGACGCCTCAGACCAGCACCTGACGGGTCGTGGCGATGAACTGGTGGACCAGTTGCTCGGCCTGCGGCTCGACGGGGTGCGCCGGCCCTCGGCCACGAGGACAGGCCAGGCGCGGGGTGGTGCCGAACAGGCGGCAGATCATCGGGCGCTCTTCATAGACCGTGCAGCCGTTCGGGCCCAGGTGCACGCAGTCCAGGCGCTCCAGGGCGGCGTCCTGCTCGGCCTGGGTCTTGCGCGGCAGGCGTGCCATCTCTTCGGCAGATGTGGTCACCGGGCCGCAGCAATCGTGACAGCCGGGCTCGCACTCGAACGAGGGAATGAGTTCGCGCAGGAAGTGGATCTTGTGGCGGTTGCAGGACATGACCAAGGACAGTGCGATGAATGAGGTTGAATTATAAGCCCAATCGCGGGGCAAGCCCGCTCCCACGCAGGATTGATCGTGGGAGCGGCGGAGCGCCGATGCGACTTGCCCCGCGAGAGGCCAGCTGCCTATCCTCCTCCTTTCGTCTCAACCCAGGAATCGACCCATGGTCCACAGCGCGCAGCACGCCGCCTCCTACTACGCCGCCAGCAGCGCGCCACACCCCGACCATCCGTTCCTGCAAGGCGAGCACAGCGCCGACGTATGCATCGTCGGCGGCGGCTACTCGGGTCTGAACACCGCCATAGAACTGGCCGAGCGCGGCTTCTCGGTGATCCTTCTCGAAGCCCGCAAGCTGGGCTGGGGCGCCAGCGGCCGCAACGGTGGCCAACTTATCCGTGGCGTCGGCCACGGCCTCGAGCAGTTTCTCCCGGTGCTCGGTGAAGAAGGTGTTCGCAGCCTGAAGCTGATGGGCTTGGAAGCCGTGGAAATCGTTCGCGACCGCGTCGAGCGCCATGGCATCGACTGCGACCTGACCTGGGGCTACTGCGACCTGGCCAACAAGCCCGCCGAACTGGAAGGCTTCGCCGAGGACGCCGAGGAACTGCGCAGCCTGGGCTATCGCCACGAACTGCGCCTGGTGCAGCCTGGCGACATGCGCTCGGTGGTCGGTTCAGACCGCTATGTCGGTGGCCTGGTCGACATGGGTTCGGGCCACCTGCACCCGCTCAACCTGGCACTCGGCGAAGCCGCCGTGGCCAGTCGCCTGGGCGTCGGCCTGTACGAACAGTCTGAAGTGACCCGCATCGAGTATGGCCCCGAGGTGAAGGTACACACCGCCCAGGGCCGGGTGCGCGCCAAGACCCTGGTGCTGTGCTGCAACGCCTACCACAACGACCTCAACCGCGAGCTGGGCGGCAAGGTGCTGCCCGCCGGCAGCTACATCATCGCCACCGAACCCCTGGGCGAAGAACGCGCCCGCCAACTGCTGCCGCAGAACATGGCGGTGTGCGACCAGCGCGTGGCGCTGGACTACTATCGCCTGTCTGCTGACCACCGCTTGCTGTTTGGTGGCGCCTGCCACTACTCCGGGCGCGACCCGCAGGACATCGCCGCCTACATGCGGCCAAAGATGCTCAAGGTGTTCCCGCAACTGGCCGATGTGCGCATCGACTACCAGTGGGGCGGCATGATCGGCATCGGTGCCAACCGCTTGCCACAGATCGGCCGTCTGCCCAGCCAGCCCAACGTCTACTACGCCCAGGCCTATTCCGGCCATGGGCTCAACGCCACCCACCTGGCCGGGCGCCTGCTCGGCGAGGCCATCAGCGGCCAGCAAAGTGGTCGTTTCGATCTGTTCGCCAAGGTGCCGCACACCACGTTCCCCGGCGGCAAGCTGCTGCGCTCGCCGCTGCTGGCACTGGGGATGCTTTGGTACCGGCTCAAAGAACTGGTTTGAGTCGAACTCAGCACGCCCCTGTAGGAGCGGCCTTGTGCCGCGAAAGGGCCGCAGCGCGGCCCCAGGATCTCGAATCTGACTGAAGATAGCCGGAGCTGCTTCGCAGCCCTTTCGCGGCACAAGGCCGCTCCTACAGGAGATCGGCTCAATCCTTCCAGAACGGCTTGCGCGCCTCGCGGCAGGCCTGCTCCCAGGTCAGCCCGATATCGCGCAGCTGGTAGTCCTCCAACTGCAGCAAGGCCCTGCGGGTGCGCCAGCGATGCAGCATGAGCCCCCAGCGCCCCAGCCCCGCCGGCGCGCTGTAGACCTTGGGCCGCTGCCCCGCCTCCAGCTCCGTGGCCAACAGTTGCAACCGTACATCGCTCATGCCACCCATCACCGCACCCTCCAGATCACGTCATACCGTGCAGAAAGCATGCGCGTACGCGCCCTCGACAATACAGACTCAACAGAGACTTATTATTCCCATACAGAATTGGCGAAAAGTCGGCTGAATGAAGTATTTTCCAACAATCTGTATCGGTCATCGACCCGCAAACGCGTAGGAGTATGCCGTGACGCTCTACCTCAACCTCGCCGAACTGCTCGGCTCACGTATCGAGCAAGGCCTCTACCGCCCCGGCCAGCGCCTGCCCTCGGTGCGCGCCCTGAGCGTCGAGCACGGTGTCAGCCTGAGCACCGTACAGCAGGCCTACCGCCTGCTGGAGGACAACGGTCTGGTATCGCCACGCCCCAAGTCCGGCTATTTCGTCGCCGAGGACCGCCAGCTCCCCGCCCTGCCCGATATCAGTCGCCCCGCCCAAAGGCCTGTGGACATCTCCCAGTGGGAGCAGGTGCTGGAGCTGGTCCGCGCCACCCCGCGCCCGGATGTGATTCAGCTCGGTCGTGGGATGCCCGACGTCGACAGCCCCACGCTAAAGCCACTGCTGCGCAGCCTGGCGCAAATCAGCCGACGCATGGACATGCCTGGCCTGTACTACGACAACATCCATGGCAACGCCCAGCTGCGCGAGCAGATCGCCCGGCTGATGCTCGACTCCGGCTGCCGCCTGGGCCCGGCCGACCTGGTGGTGACCACCGGCTGCCACGAAGCGCTGTCGTGCAGCATTCGCGCGGTGTGCCAGCCCGGCGACATCGTCGCGGTCGATTCGCCCAGCTTCCACGGCGCCATGCAGACACTGAAGGGCCTGGGCATGAAAGCCCTGGAGATCCCCACCGACCCGATCACCGGCATCAGCCTGGAGGCCCTGGAGCTGGCCCTTGAACAGTGGCCGATCAAGCTCATCCAGATCACCCCCAGCTGCAACAACCCGATGGGCTACATCATGCCCGAGGCGCGCAAGAAGGCCCTGCTGACCCTCGCCCAGCGCTACGACGTGGCGATCCTAGAAGACGATGTGTATGGCGATCTGGCGTACACCTACCCACGCCCGCGCACCATCAAGTCGTTCGACGACGATGGCCGCGTGCTGCTCTGCAGTTCGTTCTCCAAGACCCTGGCCCCAGGCCTGCGGGTCGGCTGGGTAGCCCCGGGGCGTTACCTGGAGCGGGTGCTGCACATGAAATACATCAGCACCGGCAGCACTGCCTGCCAACCGCAGCTGGCAATCGCCGACTTCATCGCCGAAGGCCACTACCAGCCGCACCTGCGGCGCATGCGCACCCAGTACCAGCGTGGCCGCGACCAGATGTGCGACTGGGTCACCCGCTACTTCCCCCCGGGCACCCGCGCCAGCCGCCCGCAGGGTGGCTTCATGCTGTGGATTGAATTGCCGGAAAGTTTCGATACGCTGCGCCTGAACCGCGCTTTACTGGAGCAAGGCGTGCAGATTGCCGTGGGCAGCATCTTCTCGGCCTCGGGCAAGTACCGGAACTGCCTGCGCATGAACTTCGCCGCCCGGCCCACGGCGCAGATCGAAGCCGCCGTGCGCAAGGTCGGTGAAACCGCCCTTCGTCTACTGGAGGCCGAGCACGGCGACGGGTAACGTTGCGCCGCATGCCGTTGTCCAACCCCATAAGCCCTTGCTGTACAGGACGATCCACCCTTGAGACTCCAGCGAGCCTTGCCTCTGCTGTTGGTGCTGCTGCTCGGCCTGACGGGCTGTGCCAGCGTCGGTACGCCCCGTGAGGTCAGCCAGGCGCTGCCAGCCAGCGACTCGGCGTTCGGTCGCTCGGTACAGCGCCAGGCCGCGCCCTACGAGGGACGTTCGGGCTTTCGTCTGCTGCCCAACAGCAACGAGGCGTTCCGCGCCCGCGCCGAGCTGATCCGTAACGCCCGGACAAGCATCGACCTGCAGTACTACATCGTCCACGACGGCCTCAGTACCCGCGCCCTGGTCCACGAACTGCTGCGCGCCGCCGACCGCGGCGTGCGCGTGCGCATCCTGCTCGACGACACCACCAGCGACGGCCTGGACAACCTGATGGGCACCCTCGCCGCCCACCCGAACATCCATATCCGCGTGTTCAACCCGCTGCACCTGGGGCGCAGCACCGGCGTCACCCGCGCCGTGGGGCGGCTGTTCAACCTGTCGCGCCAGCACCGGCGGATGCACAACAAGTTGTTCCTGGTGGACAACAGCATGGCCATCGTCGGCGGTCGCAACCTGGGCGACGAGTATTTCGACGCCGAGCCCAACCTCAACTTCACCGACATCGACCTGCTGGGCGTGGGCCCCGTGGCCGAGCAGCTCGGCCACAGCTTCGACCAGTACTGGAACAGTGCCCTGAGCCGCCCCATCGGCGATTTCCTCTGGCGCCAGCCCGATGCCGATGATCTGTTCGCCAGCCGCCAGCGCCTGGAGGTGTCGCTGGCCGAAGCGCGGGTCGAACGCAAGGCACTGTACGACCGCCTGATGGCCTACCAGTCGCAGCCGCGTCTGGATGTGTGGCGCAACGAACTGATCTGGGCTCACAGTCAGGCCCTGTGGGATGCGCCCAGCAAGGTGCTGGCGGACGACGAGCCGGATCCACGATTGCTGATGAGCCGGCAATTGGCCCCAGAGCTGAACGGCGTGCACAAGGAACTGATCCTGGTCTCGGCCTACTTTGTTCCGGGCGAACCAGGGCTGCTGTACCTGACCAGCCGCGCCGACGCCGGCACCTCGGTCAAGCTGCTGACCAACGCCCTCGAAGCCACCGACGTACCTGCCGTGCACGGTGGCTACGCGCCCTACCGCCGCGCCCTGCTCGAGCATGGTGTGCAAATCTACGAGCTGCGCCGCCAGCCCGGCGCACCACGGCCACGCCTGGGCTTGCATGGCAGCTCCGATTCGAGCCTGCACAGCAAGGCCATGGTGTTCGACCGGCGCAAGACCTTCATCGGTTCGTTCAACTTCGACCCGCGCTCGGTACTGTGGAACACCGAGGTCGGGGTGCTGGTGGACAGCCCGGAGCTGGCCGAGTACACCCGTGACCTGGCCGTGCAGGGCATGGCGCCGGCGCTGAGCTACCAGGTGAAACTGGTGGACGGGAAACTGGCCTGGGCGACCGAGGACAATGGCCAGCGGCATATGCTGGTGACCGAGCCCGGGGGGATATGGCGACGCTTCAACGCCTGGATCAGCAAGGCGGTCGGGCTGGAGAAGATGTTGTAGCTGGGATTTCCGGGGGCGCTTTGCGCCCCTTTCCCGGCACAAGGCCGCTCCTACAGTGGACCGCGATCTTCTGTAGGAGCGGCCTTGTGCCGCGATGGGCTGCGCAGCAGCCCCAGGATGGCTCAGGCCGACGCCGGCTCGAAGGCATCCCGCCGCCGGGTCAGCACTACCAACCCCGCCGCCCCCACCGCCATCAGCAGCGGCAGCGCGTGCCCGCTGATCCACTGGCTCCCCGCCCCGGCCAGCAACGGCCCAAGCAGGCAACCGATGCCCCACAGCTGCGCCACATGGGCATTGGCCCGCACCAGCTCATCATCCCGGTAGCGTTCGCCAATCAGCACCAGCGACAGGGTGAACAAGCCACCCGCACTGGCACCGAACAACACCCACAGCGGCCAGATCACCGGTGTGTGCAACAGCAAGGGGATCGCCAGGCTGGAAACCAGCAAGGTCAGCGCGCAGCCACTGAACAGCGTGCGCCGCGACATGCGATCGGCCAGGGCACCAATCGGCAATTGCAGCACCGCATCGCCCACCACCACGGTGCTGACCATGAACAACGCCACCTCCGTGGTGAACCCTTGCTGCAGGCAGTACACCGGCAGCAACGTCAGGATCATCGCCTCGAACGCCGCGAACAGCGCAATGGCCCAGGCGATCACCGGCAGGCGTCGGCAGAAGCCGAACAGGTCGCTGAAGGTCACGCTGCACGCCTCGGTGGTCGGCGCCCCTCCCCGGCCCAGCAAAATCAAAGGGGCAACCAGCAGCAGGCCGGTCGCCGCCCAGAAACCGAAGTCGTCGTCCGAACCGAGGAAGCCCAGCACCAGCGGACCGGCCAGCTGGCTCAGGGCATAGCTGCTGCCATACAGCGCCACCAGCCGTCCGCGCCACTGCTCGACCACCAGTTGGTTGATCCAGCTTTCACCGAGGATGAACACCACCGTCAGCGACATGCCGATCATCAGGCGCAGCAGCAGCCACAAGGGGTAGCTGGGCAGCAGCGCCACCAGGGCGATGGATGCCGCGCCGCCCCACAAGCACAGGCGCATGGCCGCAGGCACGCCGACCCAACCGGCCAGACGACTGGCTACCGCGGCCCCCACCAGCACGCCCAACGCCGGCATCGCCGCCATCACGCCGATGGCGAACCCGCCGTAGCCCCAGCCCTCCAGGCGCAAGGACACCAGCGGCATGCTCACGCCGAGCGCGAGCCCGACACTGAGCACCGACGCCAGCACGGCAAAGTAGGTTCCCCAACGCATAGTGGCCTCCGGGTAATAAATCTGGCAAAAAGCATCGCGGGGCAAGCCCGCTCCCACGACTGACGTGGGAGCGGGCTTGCCCCGCGAAAAGGCGCTACCTGATTACAGCTTGATCCAGGTCGCCTTCAGCTCGGTGTACTTCTCCAGGGCGTGCAGCGACTTGTCACGGCCGTTGCCCGACTGCTTGAAGCCACCGAACGGCGCAGTCATGTCGCCGCCGTCGTACTGGTTGACCCAGACGCTGCCGGCGCGCACGGCGCGGGCAGTCTTGTGGGCCTTGGAGATGTCCGCGGTCCAGATGCCAGCGGCCAGGCCATACGGCGTGTCATTGGCGATGGCGATGGCTTCCTCGGCGGTGTCGAAGGTGATCACCGACAGCACCGGGCCGAAGATCTCTTCCTTGGCGATCTTCATGGCGTTGGTCACGCCGTCGAAGATGGTCGGCTCGACATAGGTGCCACCGGTCTCTTCGAGGATGCGCTTGCCACCGGCCAGCAGCTTGGCGCCGTCCTGATGACCGGCGTCGATGTACGACAGCACCGTGTTCATCTGCTGGGTGTCGACCAGCGCGCCGACGGTGGTCGCCGGATCCAGCGGGTTGCCCGGCTTCCAGGCATTGAGGGCCTCGACCACCATGGGCAGGAACTTGTCCTTGATCGAGCGCTCGACCAGCAGGCGCGAACCCGCGGTGCAGACCTCGCCCTGGTTGAAGGCGATGGCGCTGGCGGCGGCCTCGGCGGCGGCCTGCAGGTCAGGGGCGTCGGCGAAGACGATGTTCGGGCTCTTGCCGCCGGCTTCCAGCCAGACGCGCTTCATGTTCGACTCGCCCGCGTAGACCATCAGTTGCTTGGCGATCTTGGTGGAGCCGGTGAACACCAGGGTGTCGACGTCCATGTGCAGGGCCAGGGCCTTGCCCACGGTGTGGCCGTAGCCTGGCAGCACGTTCAGCACGCCCGCCGGGATACCGGCCTCGATGGCCAGCTGGGCGATGCGGATGGCGGTCAGCGGCGACTTTTCCGACGGTTTCAGGACGATGGAGTTACCGGTGGCCAGGGCCGGGCCCAGCTTCCAGCAGGCCATCAGCAGCGGGAAGTTCCACGGTACGATGGCACCGACCACACCCACTGGCTCGCGGGTCACCAGGCCCAACTGATCGTGCGGGGTCGGGGCGACTTCGTCGTAGACTTTGTCGATGGCTTCGGCAGTCCAGTGGATGGCCTGGGCCGCACCCGGAATGTCGATGGAGGAGGAATCACCGATCGGCTTGCCCATGTCGAGGGTTTCGAGCAGGGCCAGTTCCTCGACGTGCTTGCGCAGCAGGTCGGCGAAGCGGATCAGCTTGGCCTTGCGCTTGGCCGGGGCCAGGCGCGACCAGACGCCGGATTCGAACACGGCGCGGGCGTTGTCGACGGCGCGGTTGGCGTCGGCCAGGTCGCAACTGGCGACCTTGGCCAGGAAGCGTCCGTCCACCGGGCTCAGGCAGTCGAAGGTTTCACCGGATGCGGCATCGGTGTATTCGCCGTTGATGAAGGCGCGGCCTTCGATCTTCAGTTGCTGGGCACGCTGTTCCCAGTCCGCACGAGTCAGGGTGGTCATAGGAAACTCCTCTCTTGTTAAGGTGCAACGCCGCACTGAGGACTCACGGGCGCTGTCAGAAATTCTGGCCGGGCGACGAACGCACACCGGCATCCGACACCCTAAACCAGGGCGGACAAACTATCAATATATTTGACACGAATGGCCTAAAAGCCTACTGATGTGCATTTTATTAAACAACAACAGGGTAATCACCATGAGCATCGCCAGTATCGTCGACTTTGCCCAGGTTCTCACCGAGGCCGAACGCTACCGCCCGGCGGCGGAGAAAATCCTCAAGGGCGAGCCTGACCAGGCTGTCTACAACCACTATTCCAGCCCTTGCGGCCAGTTCGCCGCCGGCGTCTGGGAGGGCGAGGTGGGCCAGTGGACGGTGAGCTATACCGAACACGAGTACTGCGAGATCGTCCAGGGCGTGTCGGTGCTGCGCGACCAGGAAGGCAACGCCAAGACCCTGCGTGCCGGTGATCGGTTCGTCATTCCGGCCGGCTTCAAGGGTACCTGGGAGGTGCTGGAGCCGTGCCGCAAGATCTATGTGCTGTTCGAACAGAAGTAACCTTGTGGGAGCGGGCTTGCCCCGCGATTGCCGATTCGCAGGCATAAAAAAACCCGCCACCTTTCGGTAGCGGGTTTTTTCAGGTCGCCGATCAATTACTTGATCTTGGCTTCCTTGTACACCACGTGCTTGCGGACGACCGGATCGTATTTCTTGATCTCGATCTTGTCCGGAGTGGTGCGCTTGTTCTTGTCGGTGGTGTAGAAGTGGCCGGTGCCGGCACTCGAAACCAGACGGATCAATTCACGCATGACGTTCTCCTTAGAACTTTTCGCCGCGAGCACGCAGCTCGGCCAGCACTACGTCGATACCACGCTTGTCAATGACGCGCATGCCTTTGGCGGATACGCGCAGACGCACGAAACGCTTCTCGGACTCAACCCAGAAACGGTGGTGCTGCAGGTTCGGCAGGAAACGACGACGGGTTTTGTTGTTTGCGTGGGAAATGTTGTTCCCGGTTACTGGACCCTTACCAGTAACTTGACAGACTCTCGACATGACTCAGCCCTCTAAAACCACATGCCCAACCCGGCATGGGTTGGCCGCTTAATCTCTCAGTCTTTGGCGCCAGGCGCCGTGATTCTGGAGGTCTTATCGACCGTATCCGCTGACGCGACAGGCCGAGCCCCTAGAAAAGAGCGCTGCTTTATACCAGAAAGACTCTGCCACAACAACAGAAGATGAGTATTCCGGTCGGGCCGAGCGCGCCCGGGCAGCATAACGACTGGGGCGGGAAGCTGTCGACCGCCCGTCGCCGAATTAATGCGAAAGGGTGTGGTCATTTGCCCATGTCCGCACTAGGGTAGGACATTTCCTGAATTTTCCAGACTGCACCGGCAGATGGGCCACCGACCAGCCAAGGAGTCACCATGCGTGCCGCCGCCCTATCCCTCCTGTTCACCACCCTGTGCGCCGCCGGCCTGGCCCAGGCTGCACCGCTGTCGGTGTGCACCGAAGCCAGCCCGGAGGGCTTCGACGTGGTGCAGTACAACTCGCTGACCACCACCAATGCTTCGGCCGATGTGCTGATGAACCGCCTGGTCGAGTTCGACGCCGGCCTCGGCAAGGTGGTGCCGAGCCTGGCCGAAAGCTGGACGGTGTCGGCCGATGGCCTGATCTACGACTTCAAGCTGCGCCAGGGCGTGCAGTTCCACACCACGGCGTACTTCAAGCCGAGCCGCGAGCTGGACGCCGACGACGTGCTGTTCAGCTTCCAGCGCATGCTCTACCCGGCCCACGCCTGGCACAAGACCGCCCCGGGCGGCTACCCGCACGCCCAGTCGCTGCAGCTGGGCAGCCTGATCAAGGCGATCGACGCACCCGACCCGCACACCGTGCGCTTCACCCTGACCCACGCCGACGCCACCTTCCTGGCCACCCTGAGCATGGGCTTCGCCTCGATCTACTCCGCCGAGTACGCCGACAAGCTGCTCAAGGCCGGCACCCCGGACAAGCTCAACAGCCAGCCGGTGGGTACCGGGCCGTTCGTCTTCCAGCGCTTCCAGAAGGACGCCGTGGTGCGCTACCGCGCCAACCCCGACTACTTCGCCGGCAAGCCGTCCGTCGACCCGCTGATCTACGCCATCACCCCGGACGCCAATGTACGCCTGCAGAAGCTCAAGCGCAGCGAGTGCCAGGTGGCCCTGTCGCCCAAGCCACTGGACATCGCCGAGGCCGGCAAGGACGGCAACCTGAAAGTGGTGACCACACCGGCGTTCATGACCGCCTTCGTCGCCATCAACAGCCAGCACCCGCCGCTGGACAAACCCGAGGTGCGCCAGGCGATCAACCTGGCCTTCGACAAGGCCGCCTACCTGAAGGCGGTGTTCGAAGACACCGCCACCGCCGCCAACGGCCCCTATCCACCGAACACCTGGAGCTACGCCAAGGACCTGCCCGGCTATGCCCTGGACCAGAAGAAGGCCAAGGCACTGCTGGCCAAGGCTGGCCTGGCCAAGGGCTTCGAAACCACGATCTGGACCCGACCGGCGGGCAGCCTGCTCAACCCCAACCCCAGCCTCGGCGCGCAGATGCTCCAGGCGGACCTGGCCAAGGTCGGCATCAAGGCCGAGATCCGCACCATCGAATGGGGCGAGCTGATCCGCCGCGCCAAGGCCGGCGAGCATGACCTGCTGTTCATGGGCTGGGCCGGCGACAACGGCGACCCGGACAACTTCCTCAGCCCGCAATTTGCCTGCGCGGCGGTCAAGTCCGGGACCAACTTCGCACGCTTCTGCGACAGTCGCCTGGACCAGTTGATCAATGCCGGGCGCACCACCAACGACCAGAGCGTGCGCAGCCGCCTGTACCAGCAGGCGCAGACGCTGATCCAGCAGCAGGCGCTGTGGCTGCCACTGGCGCATCCGACGGCGGCGGCGCTGCTGCACAAAGGGGTCGAGGGTTATCAGGTGAGCCCGTTCGGGCGGCAGGATTTCAGCAAGGTCTCCGTCAGCCGTTGAGGCCGCATCGCTGCCAAGTCGCATCGGCGCACCGCCACTCCCACGAATCGACAAGGGCTCGTGGGAGCGGCGGTGCACCGATGCGACTTGCCCCGCGATGACTAACCTGCCAACCACCCATGCTCGAGCATCGACAACGGCTCGCCATCGCCGACGATGACATGGTCCATCACCCGCACATCGATTAGCGCCAGCGAGCGCTTGAGCATCAACGTCAGATGCACGTCATCCTGGCTCGGCTCGCAATTGCCCGACGGATGGTTATGACAGAGGATCAGCGCCGCCGCGTTGTGCAGCAAGGACCGGCGCACGACCTCGCGGGGATAGATGCTCGCGCGGTCGATGGTGCCGCGGAACAGAATCTCGAACGCCAACGGTCGGTGCTTGGTATCCAGAAACAGGCAGCCGAACACCTCGCTGCACTCGTGCCGCAGCATGGACTTGAGATAACGCCTCACAGAAGCCGGGTTCTCCAGAACCGACGCACGCTCGATGTGTTCGTCCAGATAGCGCCTGCCGATCTCCAGCAATGCCTGCAACTGCGCATACCGCACCGGCCCCAGGCCTGGCTCGCGCAGCACCTTGGTCCGGTCCGCCTCGAGAAACTGCCGAAGCCCGCCGAACTTTGCCAGCAGGCCACGGGCGAGATCGAGCACATTGCGCCCGGCAACCCCCGAGCCCAGCAGCACGGCCAGCAATTCCGCGTCCGAAAGGATCGACGCCCCGCGCTGCAACAGTTTTTCCCTCGGCCGCTCCTCAGCCGGCCACTCCCTGATGTTCATTTCCCCTCCTCGCCTGCCACTACGGCCCATTTGGGCGCTGTGTTAATCTAGTTCGCTTCGAAAATGCGACGATCTGCCGCAGGCAGCTATCGTCGCCGCCCGCTTTCACTGGAATAAGGCAAGGCCTATGCAGCGGTTGTATCGCAAGCGCATCGTTCTCGGCGTGGGTGGCGGCATCGCCGCCTACAAGAGCGCCGAGCTGATTCGCCGACTCCTGGAACACGGCGCGCAAGTGCGCGTGGTCATGACCCGTGGTGGCGCCGAGTTCATCACCCCGCTCACGCTGCAGGCGCTGTCCGGCCACCCGGTGCACATGGACCTGCTCGACCCCGCCGCCGAAGCGGCCATGGGCCATATCGAGCTGGCCAAGTGGGCCGACCTGGTGCTGATCGCCCCGGCCACCGCCGACCTGATGGCGCGTATGGCCCAGGGCATGGCCGACGACCTGCTGACCACCCTGGTACTGGCCACCGACGCCACCGTGGCCGTCGCCCCGGCGATGAACCAGGCCATGTGGCGCGACCCGGCCACCCAGGCCAACCTCGAGCTGCTCAAAAGTCGCGGCATCCAGGTGTTCGGCCCGGCTTCTGGCAGCCAGGCCTGTGGCGACGTCGGCCTGGGCCGCATGCTCGAAGCCACGGACTTGGCCTGGTGCGCCGCCGAGAGCTTCAAGCGCCAGGCCCTGACCGGCAAGCACGTGCTGATCACCGCCGGGCCGACCCAAGAGAACATCGACCCGGTGCGCTACATCACCAACCATAGTTCAGGGAAGATGGGCTTCGCCCTGGCCGAGGCCGCCGCCGAAGCCGGGGCCCGGGTGACCCTCGTCACCGGCCCCGTGCACCTGCAGACGCCCGACCGGGTCAGCCGCATCGACGTGGTCAGCGCGCGGGACATGCTCGCGGCCTGCGAGGCGGCCATGCCCTGCGACCTGTTCATCGCCTCGGCCGCGGTCGCGGACTACCGTCCAGAGGTCGTCGCTCCACAGAAGCTCAAGAAGGATCCCACCACAGGCGACGGCATGCTGCTGCAGATGGTGCGCAATCCCGATATCCTTGCGACCATTGCCGGCCGGCCTGATCGCCCGTTCAGCGTGGGCTTCGCCGCCGAGACCGAGCACCTGCTCGACTACGCCACGCGCAAGCTCAAGGACAAGAACCTCGACCTGATCGTCGCCAATGATGTGGCCAACCCCAGCATCGGCTTCAACAGCGAGGAGAATGCCCTGACCGTGATCGACCGCCAGCAGCACCAGACCCTCTTCGCGCAGACCAGCAAGGGCAAGATTGCCCGCCAGCTGGTTGCCTTCATCGCCGAACGGCTCAACCAGGTTCAATAAGTTACATGCACGCTCTTCAAGCCAAGATCCTCGACCCACGCCTGGGCACCGAATTTCCCCTGCCACAGTACGCCACCCCCGGCTCCGCCGGCCTGGACCTGCGCGCCCTGCTCAAGCAGGACACCGTCCTCGAGCCGGGCCAGACCCTGCTGATTCCCACCGGCCTGTCGGTGTACATCGGCGACCCGGGCCTGGCGGCCATGATCCTGCCGCGCTCGGGCCTGGGCCATAAGCACGGCATCGTGCTGGGCAACCTGGTCGGCCTGATCGACTCGGACTACCAGGGCGAGCTGATGGTCTCCTGCTGGAACCGCGGCAACACCCCGTTCACCATCACCGTCGGCGAGCGCATCGCCCAGCTGATCCTGGTGCCAGTGGTGCAGGCGCACTTCGACATCGTCGAGCAGTTCGACGAAACCCAGCGCGGTGCCGGCGGCTTCGGTCACTCCGGCACCCGCTGAGCCGACAGCAGACCGCTCGGGCCATGGATGGCGAACTCTCTGGCGAAACCGCCGTCCAAGCGTTCAGTTTGCGCTTGCCCAGAAGCCTTTGACTTATGGAGTCCCCAGAGATGAACGACATGGCCCAGCTGGTCCCCGCACTGCCCGACAGCATCTTCCGCGCCTATGACATCCGCGGCGTGGTCGGCAAGACCCTGCATGCCGAGACCGCCTACTGGATCGGTCGCGCCATCGGCGCCCAAACCCTCGCCCAGGGCGAGCCACAGATTTCGGTCGGCCGTGATGGCCGCCTGTCCGGCCCGATGCTGGTCGAGCAACTGATCAAGGGGCTGGCCGACGCCGGTTGCCAGGTCAGCGATGTCGGCCTGGTACCTACTCCAGCGCTGTACTACGCGGCCAATGTGCTGGCCGGCAAGTCGGGGGTGATGCTCACCGGCAGCCACAACCCGTCGGATTACAACGGTTTCAAGATCGTCATCGCCGGCGACACCCTGGCCAACGAACAGATCCAAGCCCTACTGACGCGCCTGAAGACCAACGACCTGACCCGCGGCGAAGGCCGTGTGGAAAAGGTCGAGATCCTTGATCGCTACTTCCAGCAGATCACCGCCGACGTCAAGCTGGCCAAGCGCCTGAAGGTGGTGGTCGACTGCGGCAACGGCGCCGCCGGCGTGGTCGCCCCGCAACTGATCGAGGCCCTGGGCTGCGACGTCATCCCGCTGTTCTGCGAGGTCGACGGCAACTTCCCCAACCATCACCCGGACCCGGGCAAGCCCGAGAACCTGGAAGACCTGATCGCCAAGGTGAAGGAGACCGGTGCCGACATTGGCCTGGCCTTCGACGGCGACGGCGACCGTGTCGGCGTGGTGACCAACACCGGCAGCATCGTCTACCCCGACCGCCTGCTGATGCTGTTCGCCCAGGACGTGCTGTCGCGCAATCCAGGCGCCGAGATCATCTTCGACGTCAAGTGCACCCGCCGCCTGACCCCGCTGATCGAGCAGCACGGTGGCCGTGCGCTGATGTGGAAGACCGGCCACTCGCTGATCAAGAAGAAGATGAAGCAGACCGGCTCGCTGCTGGCCGGCGAGATGAGCGGACACATCTTCATCAAGGAACGCTGGTACGGTTTCGACGATGGCATCTACAGCGCCGCGCGCCTGCTGGAGATCCTCAGCAAGGCCGGGCAGGACGCCGAAAGCCTGTTCGCCGCGTTCCCCAATGATATTTCCACGCCGGAAATCAACATTGATGTGACCGACGAGGGTAAATTCAGCATCATTGATGCACTGCAACGCGACGCCGACTGGGGCGAAGCCAACCTGACCACCATCGACGGTGTGCGGGTCGACTATCCCCACGGCTGGGGCCTGGTCCGTGCCTCCAACACCACGCCGGTGCTGGTGCTGCGCTTCGAGGCCGACAGCGCGGCAGAGCTCGACCGAATCAAGGCTGTATTCCGCACGCAGTTGCTGCGGGTCCAACCCGGCCTGCAACTGCCGTTCTGACGACTTTACGTTCCTTACCTGGAGCCCTGCATGACCCTCGATCGCGATGCCGCTTCCCATGTAGCCGAGGTTTTGTCCGAAGCACTGCCTTACATCCGCCGCTTCGTCGGCAAGACCCTGGTGATCAAGTACGGCGGCAACGCGATGGAGAGCGAGGAGCTCAAGACCGGCTTCGCCCGTGACATCGTGCTGATGAAGGCCGTGGGCATCAACCCGGTGGTGGTGCACGGTGGCGGGCCGCAGATCGGCGACCTGCTCAAGCGCCTGTCGATCGACAGCCACTTCATCGACGGCATGCGTGTCACCGACGCGGCGACCATGGACGTGGTGGAGATGGTCCTGGGCGGCCAGGTGAACAAGGACATCGTCAACCTGATCAACCGCCACGGTGGCAGCGCCATCGGCCTGACCGGCAAGGACGCGGAACTGATCCGCGCCAAGAAGCTGACCGTCACCCGCCAGACTCCGGAGATGACCACCCCGGAAATCATCGACATCGGCCATGTCGGCGAGGTCGTGAGCGTCAACACCGACCTGCTGAACATGCTGGTCAAGGGTGACTTCATTCCGGTGATCGCGCCGATCGGCGTGGGCGCCAACGGCGAGTCCTACAACATCAACGCCGACCTGGTGGCCGGCAAGGTGGCCGAGGCGCTGAAGGCCGAGAAGCTGATGCTGCTGACCAACATCGCCGGCCTGATGGACAAGCAGGGCGAGGTCCTCACCGGGCTGACCACCGAGCAGGTCAACGAGCTGATCGCCGACGGCACCATCTACGGCGGCATGCTGCCGAAGATCAAATGCGCGCTGGACGCAGTCCAGGGCGGCGTCAACAGCTCGCACATCATCGACGGTCGCGTGCCGAATGCCGTGCTGCTGGAGATCTTCACCGACAGTGGCGTGGGCACCCTGATCACCAACCGCAAGCCACGCTGATCGGCTCCTGACCCCATCGCGGGGCAAGCCCGCTCCCACAAGGCCCTCAAACGCCGACGTGGGAGCGGGCTTGCCCCGCGATGAGGCCAGCAAACACAGCACAAAAAAGGGCGACCTCACGGGTCGCCCTTTTTCATTTACAAGCCGGAATCAGATCCCGTACTGCGCGCGGTACGCCTCGACCGCCGGCAGGTGCTGCTTGAGCTGCGGATCGTCAGCCAGGAATTCCAGCACCTGGGTCAGCGAGACGATGCTGACCACCGGGATACCGAAGTCGCGCTCGACTTCCTGGATCGCCGACAGCTCGCCATTGCCGCGCTCTTCGCGGTTCAGCGCGATCAGCACGCCGGCGGCCTTGGCCTGCTGGGCGTTGATGATCTGCATGACCTCGCGGATGGCCGTGCCGGCGGTGATCACGTCGTCGATGATCAGCACGTCACCGGCCAGCGGGGCACCGACCAGGCTGCCGCCCTCGCCGTGATCCTTGGCCTCTTTGCGGTTGAAGCACCACGGCACGTCGAGCTGGTGCTGCTCGGCCAGGGCCACGGCGGTGGCCGCCGCCAGGGGAATGCCCTTGTAGGCCGGGCCGAACAGCACGTCGAAGGGGATCTTGCTGTCGACGATGGCCGCCGCGTAGCAACGCCCCAGCTGGGCCAGCGCGGAACCTGTGTTGAACAGGCCGGCATTGAAGAAGTACGGGCTGGTACGCCCCGATTTCAAGGTGAACTCACCGAAGCGCAGAACGCCGCGATCGATGGCAAAACGGATGAAGTCGCGCTGATACGGCTGCATGAAAGGTCCCGGACACCACGGATTTAGCTAAATGTGTTGAGCTCGGGTATCATACACGCACGAGATTTTTGGGGCCATTTATGCGGATCATCAGTGTGAACGTAAATGGCATTCAGGCTGCGGCCGAGCGTGGATTGCTCAGCTGGCTGCAAGCCCAGAATGCCGACGTCATCTGCCTTCAGGATACCCGCGCCTCGGCCTTTGAACTCGACGACCCAGCTTTCCAGCTCGATGGCTATTTCCTTTACGCCTGCGACGCGGAGGTGCCCACCCAAGGTGGCGTGGCACTGTACTCGCGCATGCAGCCCAAGGCAGTCATCACCGGCCTGGGCTTCGAGACAGCCGACCGCTACGGGCGTTATCTGCAAGCAGATTTCGACAAAGTCAGTATTGCCAGCCTGCTGCTGCCTTCGGGCATGCACGGCGACGAAGACTTGAACCAGAAGTTCAAGTTGATGGACGACTTCGCCAAGTACCTGGACAAGCAGCGTCGCAAGCGTCGCGAATACATCTACTGCGGCTCGTTCTACGTGGCGCAGCAGAAGCTCGACATCAAGAACTGGCGCGACAGCCAGCAGTCGGTCGGCTTCCTGCCGCCGGAACGCGCCTGGATGGACGCCATCGTCGGCGACATGGGTTATGTCGACGCCCTGCGCGAAGTCAGCCGCGAAGGCGACCAGTACAGCTGGTGGCCGGACAACGAGCAGGCCGAGATGCTCAACCTGGGTTACCGGTTCGACTACCAGATCCTCACCCCAGGCCTGCGCCGCTTCGTGCGCAACGCCCGTCTGCCACGCCAGCCGCGCTTCTCACAGCATGCGCCGCTGATCGTGGACTACGATTGGACGCTGACCATCTGAGGATGGCGCGCAGAAAAAAGCCGACCCATGGGTCGGCTTTTTTGTGCCTATCTGATTGGTCGCCAGATCCAGGGATAGCGATACGGCTTCCCTTCGTTGGCCCTGACCGCCGCCAGGATGATCAGGATCAGCACCGCCACCATCAGCGCGGCGAACAGCACGATGCCGATGAACACGAACATCAGCAGGAAGCAGACAAACCCGGCGAGGGTCACGCTGATCTGGAAGTTCAGCGCCTCCTTGCCCTGGGCATCGATGAACGGATCCTGCTCGCGCTTGAGGTGCCACAACACCAACGGGCCAAGCAGATGCCCAAGGGGCATCACCAGGCCCAGCAGCGCGGACAGGTGGCAGAACATCGCCCACTGCCGGACTTCGGCACTGGGTGGGGTGATCGGCAAGTCCACATCGCTCATGTTGCGCACCTTCCTGGCGTGTCGTCAGTCGGCCAGCGCGGCCTGCTGCAGTTCGAAGATCTCGGTCATGCCCTTCTGCGCCAGCGCCAGCATGGCGTTGAAGTCCTCTGGCTGGAACGGCGCGCCCTCGGCGGTGCCCTGCACTTCGATGAAGCCACCGGCACTGGTCATGACCACGTTCAGGTCGGTCTCGGCGGCGGAGTCCTCGAGGTAGTCGAGGTCGAGCACGGCCTCGCCCTGGTACATGCCCACCGACACCGCGGCGATCATGTGCTTGAGCGGGTTGCCGCCCTTGAGGCCGCCACGCTTCTTGATCACCGCCAGGGCGTCGCACAGGGCGACCATGGCGCCGGTGATCGAGGCGGTGCGGGTACCGCCGTCGGCCTGGATCACGTCGCAGTCGACGTACAGGGTGATGTCGCCGAGCTTGCTCATGTCCAGCGCGGCGCGCAGGGAGCGGCCGATCAGGCGCTGGATTTCGAGGGTGCGGCCACCTTGCTTGCCGCGGCTGGCCTCGCGCTGGTTACGCTCGCCGGTCGAACGCGGCAGCATGCCGTATTCGGCGGTGAGCCAGCCTTGGCCCTGACCTTTGAGGAAGCGGGGAACACCATTCTCGACGCTGACCGTGCAGATGACCTTGGTGTCACCGAACTCGACCAGTACCGATCCCTCGGCGTGCTTGGTGTAGTTGCGGGTAATGCGGATCGAGCGGAGCTGATCGGCGGCGCGACCACTTGGACGTTTCATCTGGGATACCTGTACCGGGACTTTGAATCTGCCGAGCATTATAGAGCCCGCCGCCCGCCGAAGGCACGCCTGTCGTCGTACCCGCGCAGCCTGTCGCCTTTTCCGACAGGCCCGAGGAGGGTCGGTAGCATGGGTGGATTGGGCGCCCGGGCCGCACTGCGCTACAATCCTGCGCCTTGCAGCCGACAGGCTCCCCGTTCACCTGAATACGCGAGGTACTCCCCATGGTGCATAGCATGACCGCTTTTGCTCGTGTCGAGCGCGCTGGCAGCCAAGGCACCCTGGTCTGGGAGCTGCGTTCGGTCAACCACCGCTATCTGGAACCCCACCTGCGCCTGCCCGAAGCGCTGCGCGACCTCGAAGGCGCGGTACGCGAGGGCCTGCGCCAGGGCATTTCCCGTGGCAAGGTCGAGTGCACCCTGCGCCTGAGCGAGGACAACGCCGGCAAGCCGCTGCAGGTCGACCGTGAGCGCGCCGCGCAACTGGTCGCCGCCGCCGAGACCGTCGCCGGCCTGATCAAGCAGCCGGCGCCGCTCAACCCGCTGGAAGTGCTGGCTTGGCCAGGCGTGCTGGTGGCCGACGCCAGCGATCCGCAGGCGCTCAACGCCGAAGCCATCGCTCTGTTCGACGAGGCGCTGGCCGAACTCAAGGCGGGCCGTGAGCGCGAAGGTACCGAACTGGCCCGACTGATCAACGAGCGCCTGGACAGCATGGCCGGCGAAGTCGCCACCCTGCGCACCCTGGTGCCGCAGATGCTGGCCGCGCAACGACAGAAGGTCCTCGATCGCTTCGGCGATATGAAGGCCGAGCTCGACCCGCAGCGCCTGGAGCAGGAAATGGTCCTGCTGGCGCAGAAGAGCGACGTTGCCGAGGAGCTGGATCGCCTCAGCACCCACGTCACCGAGGTGCGCCGGGTGCTCAAGTCCGGCGGCGCCGCCGGCCGGCGCCTGGACTTCCTGATGCAGGAGCTCAACCGCGAAGCCAACACCCTCGGCTCCAAGGCATTCGACCCGCGCAGCACGCAGGCGGCGGTCAACCTGAAGGTGCTGATCGAACAGATGCGTGAACAAGTACAGAATATCGAGTAAGGCCACCCCTACCATGAATCACAGCAGCGGCACCCTCTACATCGTTTCGGCCCCGTCCGGCGCCGGCAAGACCAGCCTGGTCACGGCCCTGATCAAGGACGACGCCAACGTGCGCGTCTCGGTCTCCCACACCACCCGCGCCATGCGCCCGGGCGAGGAACACGGGGTGAACTACCACTTCGTCGTCCACGAGGAGTTCAAGGCGTTGATCGCCCAAGGCGACTTCCTCGAGCACGCCGAGGTGTTCGGCAACTTCTACGGCACGTCGCGCAGCGCCCTGCAGGAAACCCTCGACCAGGGCTACGACCTGATCCTGGAAATCGACTGGCAAGGTGCCCAGCAGGTGCGCAAGCTGATGCCCGAGGCGCGTTCGATCTTCATCCTGCCGCCAAGCCAGGAGGCCTTGCGTCAAAGGCTGGATGGTCGTGGGCAGGACAGTGAGGAGATCATTGCCGGACGTATGAAGGAAGCGGTCAGCGAGATGGTGCACTACGACGAGTATGAGTACGTCATCATCAATGACGACTTCGGCGTGGCGCTGGAGGAATTGAAGGCGGTGTTCGCCTCGAATCGCCTGTTGCTGAAGAAACAGCAGGCGCGGCATGGTGAGTTGCTCAAGCAGCTGATCGGCTGAAGACCGCCGGGGCCTCTGCGAGGCCCTATCGCGACACAAGGCCGCTCCTACAGGTACGGTGCAGAATCTGAAACTGCGCTGTACCTGTAGGAGCGGCCTTGTGCCGCGAAAGGGGCGCAGAGCGCCCCCAGCTTCATTCCTGCAACTGAATGGTCGCCTGCTGACGCAGGGTCGCCCCCAGGAAATACGCCGGCGCCCGCAACCGCGACAGCATCATCAGCACGATCCCCAGTGCCGAGATGATCGCCGCGATCACGAATACCAAGCCCAAACCGCCCACATGCGAGCCGCTGCCGAAGTCCGGCGAAGCGCTGTCGATCGCCGTGCGCACGAAGATCACCGACAGGATCACCCCACCCACCAGCGGGCAGACGCCGCGCATGAAGAAGTGGCGCACGCTGTCGAACAGGCTGCGGCGGAAGTACCACACGCAAGCGAACGCGGTCAGCGAGTAATAGAAGCAGATCATCATGCCCAGAGCGGTGATGGTGTCCGCCAGCACGTTCTCGCTCAAGGTACGCATGGTCACGTAGAACAGGCCCGCGGCGATACCGGCACAGATGGTCGCGTAGCGCGGCGTCTGCGAACGCGGGCAGACCGTGGCGAAGCGCTGCGGCACGGCGCCGTAGTAACCCATGGCGAGCAGGGTGCGCGCCGGCGAGACGAAGGTCGACTGCAGCGAGGCGGCGGTGCTGGCCAGCACCGCGATCGACATCAGGATCGCCAGCGGCCCCATGACCGGGCCGGCCAGGTGGGCGAACACGTTCTCCTGGATGCGCGGGTTGCCCAGGCCCAGGCCATCCTCGCTGATCCCGGCGAACTGCAGGGTGGCGATGGCGGTGAGCAGGTACAGGCCAAGGATCAGCAACACCGTCCAGGTGGCGGCCTTGCCCGGCACTTCCTCACTGCCGATCGACTCCTCGCTGACGGTCAGGCACACATCCCAACCCCAGAAGATGAAGATCGACAACGACAGGCCCGCGGCGAACGCCGAGAACGACTCGACGCCGAACGGGTT
This sequence comes from Pseudomonas carassii, assembly GCF_036324045.1. NCBI lineage: Bacteria > Pseudomonadati > Pseudomonadota > Gammaproteobacteria > Pseudomonadales > Pseudomonadaceae > Pseudomonas > Pseudomonas carassii. The sequence goes on from NZ_JAZDCT010000007.1 coordinate 41,870, forward strand.
GAACCAGGCAAGATCGAATGCCAGCGGTGGCGGCGCCGTGGTCTCGCCGAAGGCGGCGAAGGCGAAGCCGATCAGCACCAGCAGCTGCAAGGCCACCAGGCCGTACTGCACGGTCATGGTAGTGGCCATGCCGCGACAGCAGATCCACACCGCCAGGGCGATGAACACGCAACAGGTGATAACGTTGACCAACAGGTTGTCCGCCAGCGCCGCCAGCTCCTGGTTGCCGGTGATCTGGGCCAGGAACAGGTAGAAGAAGTCCACCGCCACGCCCGCCAGGTTGGACAGCACAATGGTGGTGGCGACCACCAGCCCCCAGCCGCCGATCCAGCCGATCATCGGACCGAAGGCCCGGGCCGACCAGGTGAAGGAGGTGCCGCTGTCGGGCTCGGCCGAGTTCAGCTCGCGGTAGCCCAGGGCTACCAGCAGCATCGGCAGGAAGCCGACGATGAACACCGCCGGCAGGTGGGCGCCGACTTCGCGCACGGTCGGGCCGAGCGCGCCGGTCAGGGTATAAACCGGGGCGATGGTGGAAATGCCCAGCACGACGCTGGCCAACAGGCCGAGGCGGCCCTTGGCCAGGCCCTTGCTGCGCTGGGTGTTGCCCGAGTCGGACGCCGCGTCGGGTGGGCGTCCGGCTTCTGTGTATTCATTCATGAGTCTGTGCCGTAACTATTGGAATTGTTCTCACAGGCCCGCCGTAGAGGGCCCGCTTTCACTCATTGAAAGCTCGTGGTGGGGGCACGGTCATCCTGGACCTTCGGCTAACGTCAGCGTGTTTCCTGACGCACACCCTCCCGAGCAGCATGGGCAATGCAAGCCTCGCGGAACGCCTCGAACAGGCGCAGCGAGACCGGGTTTTCGGCGAAACGCCATTCAGGGTGCCACTGCACGCCGACTACAAAGCCCGGCGCATCAGGCATCGACACCGCTTCGATCAGGCCATCCGGGGCCCGTGCCTCGACACGCAGGCCCGGGGCCAGGCGGTCGATGCCCTGGCTGTGCAGCGAGTTGACCTCGAACTGCGCAGCCAGGCCCAGGCGCTCGAACAACCCGCCCGCGGTGACCGCGACGGGATGACGAGGGCCGTATTGCACCTCCAGGGGTGCGTCCTCAGGTTCGCGGTGGTCCAGGTAGCCGGGCAGTTCCTGCACGCGCTGGTGCAGGCTGCCGCCAAGGGCCACGTTTAGTTCCTGGAAGCCACGGCAGATGCACAACACCGGCACACCGGCGGCAATGGCCGCCTGCAGCAGCGGCAAGGTCAGGCGATCACGTGCAAGATCGTGCCGGGTACCTTCCGCGCTGGGGGCGCCATTGTAATGATGCGGCTCGACATTTGAAGGCGAACCGGTAAAAAGAATGCCATCGAGCCGGGCCAGCAGCGCCTGGGTGTCGCTGCCGCCATCACGCGCCGGCAGGATCAGCGGCAGCCCGGCAAAGCCCGCGGCCTCGACATACTTGTCGCCCACCGTGTGCGACGAGTTCTTCCCCACCTGCTGACGGCAGGCGCTGACACCGATCAAGGGGACCGCAAATGCGCTCATGGGCTTACACCGTGTGCAGGTACCAGTTGTACTCGAGGTCGGAGATCGACACTTCGAACTCGGCCAGCTCGCTCTCCTTGCAGGCCACGAAGATGTCGATGTAGTCCGGGCTGATGTATTGGTTGAGGACTTCGCTGTCGTCCAGCGCGCGAAGGGCGTCGCGCAGGTTGTTAGGCAGGCTCTGTTCCAGCTGTTCGTACGAGTTGCCTTCGATCGGCGCGTCCGGCTCGACCTTGTTGGTCAGGCCATGGTGGATGCCGGCAAGGATCGCCGCGAGCATCAGGTACGGGTTGGCGTCGGCACCGGCCACGCGGTGCTCGATGCGCACGTTCTCGCTGCTGTCGGTCGGCACGCGGACCGCCACGGTGCGGTTGTCCAGGCCCCAGCTCGGCGCGTTGGGCACGTAGAACTGGGCGCCGAAACGGCGGTAGGAGTTGATGTTCGGGCACAGGAACGCCATCGACGCCGGCATGGTCTCCAGCACGCCGCCGATGGCATGGCGCAGGGTCTCGCTCTGCAGCGGGTCGTCGTGAGCGAAGATGTTCTTGCCGGTCTTCTTGTCCAGCAGCGAGATGTGCACGTGCAGGCCGTTGCCGGCCTGACCCGGGTAGGGCTTGGCCATGAAGGTCGAGTCCATCTCATGGTCGTAGGCGACGTTCTTGATCAGGCGCTTGAGCAGGATCGCGTAGTCGCAGGCCTTCAAAGGATCGGCGACGTGGTGCAGGTTGACCTCGAACTGCGCCGGGGCGCTTTCCTTGACGATGGCGTCGGCGGGCAGGCCCTGCTCCTTGGCGGCTTCGAGCATGTCCTGCAGGCAGTCGGCGTACTCGTCGAGGTCATCGATCAGGTACACCTGGGTCGACTGCGGGCGCTTGCCCGAAATCGGCGAGCGCGGCGGCTGCGGACGGCCGTTGAGGTTGTCCTGGTCGATCAGGTAGAACTCCAGCTCGAACGCGGCGCAGATATCCAGGCCCAGGTCGTCGAACCGGCTCACCACCTGGCGCAGCACCTCGCGCGGGTCGGCGAAGAACGGCGCGCCGTCCAGCTCGTGCATGGTCATCAGCAACTGCGCGGTCGGACGCTTCTGCCACGGCTCGTCGCAGAGCGTGCCGGGAATCGGGAAACAGATGCGGTCGGCGTCGCCGATATCCAGGCCCAGGCCCGTGCTTTCGACGGTCGAGCCGTTGATGTCCAGGGCGAACAGCGAGGCCGGCAGGTTGATGCCCTTCTCGTACACCTTGTGCAGGCTGGCGCGCTCGATGCGCTTGCCGCGCACCACCCCGTTCATGTCGGAGATCAGCAAGTCGACGTACTGGGTATCCGGATGGGCATCCAGGAACTCATTCATCTCGCGGGAAGAACTGGCGCACGGGGAGACCGACGTCATGGCTGTACATCCTTTGATTCGGAGCGGCGATGTGGGGAACTGCGGATGACGCCTCGTAAGGCGACGATGGTGCTGCTGTTGTTCTTTTCACTGGCCCATCGTTGGGGGCTGATCGCCGACCGGCTGCATTGATTCCCGGGGGCCGTTTCACTATAAAATGGCCCCAACGCAACAGACATTGGCATTTCGGCAAGCAGAGCGTGCATCGATGCAATATCAGATCAACCATGCGGACCTCGCCCTGGTCCTGGCACTGGAGCGCGGCCGCTCCCTGGCCAAGGCCGCCGAACTGCTCAAGGTCGACGTTTCCACGGTCTTCCGTTCGATCCGCCGACTGGAGTCGGCGCTGGGCACCGCGCTGTTCGTCAAGAGCCGCAAGGGCTACCTGCCCACCGACACCGCCCAGGCCCTGGCCGAGCAGGCCGAGCGCGCCGAACAGGCGCTGGACGCAGCGCGCATCGCCCTGACCAGCGGCGAGCAGGTGGTCAGCGGCACCGTGCGCCTGACCTGCACCGAGGCGGTGCTGCACAGCCTGCTGCTGCCGGCACTGGCCGAGTTCATGCCCAACTACCCGGCGCTGTCGCTGGAAATGGGCACCTCCAACACCTTTGCCAACCTCAGCCGTCGCGATGCCGACATCGCCCTGCGCCTGACCAACACGCCGCCGGAACACCTCGTGGGCCGCTGCCTGGGCTCGACCTCCTACGTGGTCTGCGGCCTGCCGGCGCTGCGCGAGCGCCTGCAGGAGTCCGCCGCCAGCGTGCCCTGGATTGCCCCCGACGACTCCATGCAGGACCACGCCACGGTGGTCTGGCGCAACCAGCATCACCCGGGGCTGATTCCGCGCTACCAGTGCAGCGGCATGTCGACCATCGCGCAACTGGTGACCACCGGCCTGGGCGTGGCGGCACTGCCCGACTACATGGTCCACGACCTGCCCGGCGTCGAGGCGCTGAGCGGCCCGCTGCCCGGCTGCGACACCCAGTTGTGGTTGCTGACCCGACCCGATTGCCGCGCCCTGCGCTCGGTACAGACGCTGTTCGAGGAGCTGACCCCGCGCCTGCGCGACGCAATGTTGCGTTAACGCGTCAGGGGCGGTTGTGTCGGCGATGGACGGCAGGCTATTGTCGGGCATCGGCGGTGGGCTCCAGTTGTCTGGATCGGCCCTATCGCGGGGCAAGCCCGCTCCCACGCTGCCCGTTTCGGGAACACATTGGTGGGAGCGGGCTTGCCCCGCGATAGAAGCGCCACAGGCACACCCGACAAAACAGCCCTTCCCTATTGGCTGGTGATTTTTTAAACTATCGAGTCCGCCTGCCCATTCTGGGCGCACGCCTACCGCATTTGCTACTGAGGAAGACCATGGCCCGCGTAACTGTTGAAGACTGCCTGGAACACGTGGATAACCGCTTTGAGCTGGTCATGCTCTCGACCAAGCGCGCCCGCCAGCTGGCTACCGGCGGCAAAGAGCCACGCGTTGCGTGGGAAAACGACAAGCCAACCGTCGTCGCCCTGCGTGAAATCGCCGAAGGCATCGTCACTCCAGAGTTCATCGCCGCCGAAGAGATCGTCACCGAGGATCCGGTATTCGCCGCGTTCGAGGACGAGAACAACGAGGCCGTCTGATTGATGCCCAGTCGACACCGTGCGGCGCAAGGCCCTCTTCTTCAGCAAGAGGTGAAACCATGCCGGGTATAGAAGCCCTCGCCGAACGGCTGTCGACTTACCTGGGCCCCGAACAGGTCAACCTGGTTCGTCGGGCCTACTTCTACGCCGAACAGGCCCACGATGGCCAGCGCCGCCGCAGCGGCGAGCCCTACGTGACCCATCCGCTGGCGGTCGCCAGCATCCTCGCCGACATGCACATGGACCATCAAAGCCTGATGGCGGCCATGCTGCACGACGTGATCGAAGACACCGGCATCGCCAAGGAAGCCTTGAGCCAGCAATTCGGCGAGACCGTCGCCGAGCTGGTCGACGGGGTCAGCAAGCTGACCCAGATGAACTTCGAGACCAAGGCCGAGGCACAGGCCGAGAACTTCCAGAAGATGGCCATGGCCATGGCCCGCGATATCCGCGTGATCCTGGTCAAGCTGGCCGACCGCCTGCACAACATGCGTACTCTGGAAGTGCTGTCCGGCGAAAAACGCCGGCGCATCGCCAAGGAAACCCTCGAGATCTACGCCCCCATCGCCAATCGCCTGGGGATGCACACCGTGCGCGTCGAGTTCGAGGACCTTGGCTTCAAGGCCATGCACCCGATGCGCTCGTCGCTGATCCACCGGGCAGTCAAGAGCGCGCGGGGCAACCGCAAGGAAATCGTCGCCAAGATCGAGACCTCGCTGGCCAACTGCCTGGCCGCCGACGGCATCCAGGGCGAGGTCAGCGGCCGGCAGAAACACCTCTATGGCATCTACAAGAAGATGCGCGGCAAGCGCCGCGCCTTCACCGAGATCATGGACGTGTACGCCTTCCGCATCATCGTCGACAAGGTCGACACCTGCTACCGCGTGCTCGGCGCCGTGCACAACCTGTACAAGCCGCTGCCGGGCCGGTTCAAGGACTACATCGCGATCCCCAAGGCAAACGGCTACCAGTCGTTGCACACCACGCTGTTCGGCATGCACGGCGTGCCCATCGAGATCCAGATCCGCACCCGCGAAATGGAAGAGATGGCCAACAACGGCATCGCCGCGCACTGGCTGTACAAGTCCAACGAGGAAGAGCAGCCCAAGGGCAGCCACGCCCGCGCCCGTCAGTGGGTCAAGGGCATCCTCGAGCTGCAGCAGCGCGCCGGCAACTCGCTGGAATTCATCGAGAGCGTGAAGATCGACCTGTTCCCGGACGAGGTCTACGTCTTCACCCCCAAAGGCCGGATCATGGAGCTGCCCAAGGGCTCCACCGCCGTCGACTTCGCCTACGCGGTGCACACCGACGTCGGCAACAGCTGCATCGCCTGCCGTATCAACCGCCGCCTGGCGCCGTTGTCCGAACCGCTGCAGAGCGGCTCCACCGTCGAGATCGTCAGCGCCCCGGGCGCCCGGCCGAACCCGGCCTGGCTCAACTTCGTGGTCACCGGCAAGGCGCGCACGCACATCCGCCACGCCCTCAAGCAACAGCGCCGCTCCGAGTCCATCAGCCTCGGCGAGCGCCTGCTGAACAAGGTGCTGACCGGCTTCGACAGCAGCCTGGAAAAGATCCCCCAGGAACGCATCCAGTCGATCCTTGCCGAGTACCGCCTGGAACTGCTCGAGGACCTGCTCGAGGACATCGGCCTGGGCAACCGCATGGCCTACGTGGTCGCCCGCCGCCTGCTGTCCGCCGAAGGCGAGCAACTGCCGGCGCCGGAAGGCCCGCTGGCGATCCGCGGCACCGAGGGCCTGGTGCTCAGCTACGCCAAGTGCTGCACCCCGATCCCCGGCGATCCGATCGTTGGCCATCTGTCGGCCGGCAAGGGCATGGTCGTGCACCTGGAAGACTGCCGCAATATCAGTGAAGTCCGCCACAACCCGGAGAAGTGCCTGCAGCTCTCCTGGGCCAAGGACATCACCGGCGAGTTCAACGTCGAACTGCGCGTCGAACTGGAACACCAGCGCGGCCTGATCGCGCTGCTGGCCAGCAGCGTCAACGCCGCCGACGGCAACATCGAGAAAATCAGCATGGACGAACGCGACGGCCGTATCAGCGTGGTCCAACTGGTGGTCAGCGTGCACGACCGCGTGCACCTGGCCCGCGTGATCAAGAAGCTGCGCACCTTGACCGGCGTGGTCCGCATCACCCGGATGCGTGCGTAGTCCGCCAACCGCAAGGAGTCATCATGAGCAAGACCGTCATCACCAGCGACAAGGCCCCTGCCGCCATCGGCACCTACTCGCAAGCGATCAAGGCTGGCAACACCGTGTACATGTCGGGCCAGATCCCGCTCGATCCGAAGACCATGGAACTGGTCGAAGGCTTCGAGGCCCAGACCGTCCAGGTGTTCGAGAACCTGAAGTCGGTGGCCGAAGCCGCTGGCGGTTCGTTCAAGGACATCGTCAAGCTGAACATCTTCCTCACCGACCTGAGCCACTTCGCCAAGGTCAACGAAATCATGGGCCGTTACTTCGAACAGCCTTACCCGGCCCGCGCCGCCATCGGCGTAGCTGCTCTGCCGAAGGGTGCCCAGGTCGAGATGGACGCCATCCTGGTCCTCGAGTAATACCCCCGGTGACGGGCGCCACGCCCGTCACCACCCTCTCCTGCCCCAAGGTTTCCTCCATGCGCCACGCATTGCCTCTCGCGCTGGCAGCCCTGCTCCTGGGCGGCTGCGCCAGCCACAAACCCGAAGACTTCAACGGCACCTGGATCAACCAGGCCGCCATCGACGCCGCCCGCAAAGGCACCAGCCTGCGCCAGGCCCTCGACGCCCAGGGCCCGGTGTTCGAGTGGAAGATCGACGTCAAGAACCAGCAGGCCAGCTTCAGCAACGGCTTCGAGGCTGCCGACGGGCGCCTGAGCGCCAACGAGAAGGACTGGCAGGTCAGCTTCGAAGGTGGCCTGGTCGAACAGCTCAAGCTCGACGGCGACGAGTTGCTGGCAATTGACCCGTCCGGTCACCAGCAGACCTTCGTGCGCAGCGAAGGCCCACAGAACACACCGCTGGGCGGCAGCTTCGAGAAGGCGCTGTACCAGCAATACCTGGGCGGCGACTGGAAGATCGTCGAAGGCCAAGGCAAGGGCGCCGTGGTGCGCTTCAGCGACACCGGCAACGTCACCGGCCTGCCCGGCCCCGACCGCTTCGCCCTGTGCCTGGCGGGTGACTGCGCGACCATGGGCGATGGCAACGACAGCCTGTGGCTGGAGCGCAACCAGCGTGGCGCGCCGTGGATCTTCAAGCGCGACGGCGACACCCTGGAAATCTTCCAGGCGGTGAACCGCGCCCAGCCGGATGAAATGCCGCAACTGGCCGCCGGTGCGCGGCAGTGGGTGCTGGAGAAAGACTGAAGCACGCACGCCCTCTGTAGGAGCGGCCTTGTGCCGCGAAAGGGCTGCGAAGCAGCCCCAGGATCTCAGAGTTGCCGGGGCCGCTGCGCGGCCCTTTCGCGGCGCAAGGCCGCTCCTACAGGGGGGGGCGCATCAAGCCTTGAAGGTTAGTTTCTTCCCTCGAGAATGGCCGCATACCCCTCTTTATAGCTCGGGTACTGCGGCACCCATCCCAACGCCCGCGCCCGCGCATTGCTGCAACGCTTGCTGCCGGTACGCCGCACCCGCTGCTCATCCGACCACTGGGTAACGCCCAGGTACTCACGCAACCAGGCCACCACCTCGGCCAGCGGCGCCGGGTCGTCATCCACGCCGATATAGCAGTCATCCAGGGCAACACCCCGGGCATCGGCCCGCAACAGGTGCGCCATCAGGCCTGCGGCATCCTCGGCATGGATGCGATTGCCGTACAACGGTGGCTCCTCGGCCACGCGATAACCCTGGCGCACCTGACTCAGCAACCACTCGCGCCCCGGGCCATAGATGCCGGTCAGGCGCACGATCGTCGCGGGAATGCCGCTGTCCAGCGCCAGTCGCTCGGCCTCGAGCATCACCTTGCCGGAATAGCCCTCGGGCTGCGTGGATGCCGCTTCGGCAATCCATTCACCGTCCTGCTGCGCATACACGCTGCTACTGGACACGAACACCAGGCGTCGCGGCCGCTGCCCTTTCGCCGCCAGCCATCCCAGCACATGGCGCAAACCTTCGACATAGGCCGCCTGGTAGCCGGCTTCATCGTGCTGGCTGGCCGCCACGCAATACACCAGGTAATCAGGCCCCTGCTCAGGCCAGGCGCTCGGTATCTGCGGCTCGGCCAGATCGGCGGCGATCGGCCGAACCCCTTCGGGCAGCTGATCGACCGAACGGCGCAAGCCGCTGACCTGCCAGCCTTGAGCAAGCAGTTGGCGGGCCAGGCGGCTGCCTACATCACCGCAACCCACGATCAAAGCTGAAACGTCTGACATACCAAACCTCCTAATGCGAAAGGCACAGGCTATCGGGTTAGCGCGATAAACGGCTATACCAAGGTCAAAAAAAGCAACAGTATTACTTTTGTTAACAAGAATTACTTGCAATAATGGCGACCCTGTCTGTTCTCGGCCTGCTTCGAGGCCTTGAAGAACTCAACCCATTTCTCTTCATCAGGTCCGGCCAGCATGACACGTACTCAACCTTCCGCTTCGCCAACCCCGTCGCGCGCCTGGCGCGCCATTGCCGCGCTGATGTTCAGCCTGGTACTGGCCCCGGCAGCCATGGCCGATGAGCCTGTCGCCGCTACCCCGGCACCCGCCGCTGCCGCCGCCCCGGCCACGCCAGCCGCCGAAGGCCAGGCACCGGTTGCCGCGCCGATCGCCGCGCCTGCTGACGCAAATGCTCCGGTGGATGGTCAGGTTCCAGCCGACGAGAACGTGCAGGCGATGGTCGAAGACACCTCGCTGGGCATGGCCCACGACCTGTCCCCGTGGGGCATGTACAAGAACGCCGACGTGGTGGTGAAGGCCGTGATGATCGGCCTGGCCATCGCCTCGATCATCACCTGGACCATCTGGATCGCCAAGGGCTTCGAGCTGATGGGCGCCAAGCGCCGCCTGCGTGGCGAGATCGCCGCCCTGAAGCGCTCGGTAAGCCTGAAAGAGGCCAGCGAGGTGTCGAACAAGGAAGGCACCCTGGCCCACACCCTGGTGCATGACGCCCTCGAAGAGATGCGCCTGTCGGCCAACGCCCGCGAGAAGGAAGGCATCAAGGAACGCGTCAGCTTCCGCCTGGAGCGCCTGGTAGCCGCCAGTGGCCGGACCATGAGCAGCGGCACCGGCGTGCTGGCCACCATCGGTTCCACCGCACCCTTCGTCGGTCTGTTCGGCACCGTGTGGGGCATCATGAACAGCTTCATCGGCATCGCCAAGACCCAGACCACCAACCTCGCCGTGGTCGCCCCGGGCATCGCCGAAGCCCTGCTGGCCACCGCCCTGGGCCTGGTCGCCGCGATCCCGGCCGTGGTCATCTACAACGTCTTCGCCCGCTCCATCGCCGGCTACAAGGCACAGGTGTCCGACGCCTCCGCCCAGGTGCTGCTGCTGGTCAGCCGCGATCTGGACCACCAGGGCAGCGAGCGCGCCGCCCCGCACATGGTGAAAGTGGGGTAAGCCATGGGCCTGCATCTCAACGAAGGTGGCGACGACCTCGCCGAGAACCACGAAATCAACGTCACGCCGTTCATCGACGTGATGCTGGTGCTGCTGATCATCTTCATGGTCGCGGCGCCCCTGGCCACGGTCGACATCAAGGTCGACCTGCCCGCCTCGACCGCGAAGCCCGCGCCGAGGCCCGAGAAGCCGGTGTTCGTCAGCGTCAAGGCCGACAAGAAGCTCTACCTCGGCGACGACGAGGTGGCCCAGCGCGACCAGCTTGGCGCCATGCTCGACGCCAAGACCAAGGGCGACAAGGAAACCACCATCTTCTTCCAGGCTGACAAGGGCGTCGATTACGGCGACCTGATGGAAGTGATGAACACGATGCGCGCCGCCGGCTACCTCAAGGTCGGCCTGGTCGGACTCGAGACGGCAGCCAAGAAATGACGAAAACGCGCTCAAACATGGCGCGCTACGGTGGCAGCCTGGCGATCGTGCTGGGTGTGCACGCGGTCGCCGTGCTGCTGACGCTCAACTGGTCGGTGCCCCAGGCCCTCGAGTTGCCGCCGGCAGCGATGATGGTCGAGCTGGCACCGCTGCCCGAGCCCGCGCCGCCGCCACCACCCAAGGCCGCCCCGAAGCCGCCGACGCCGGTCGAGGAACCGCCGCTGCCGAAGCTGGCAGAGGCGCCGAAGCCGAAGATCGCCATCCCCAAGCCACCCAAGCCCAAGGCCAAGCCACAGCCGCCCAAGCCCGAGAAGAAGCTCGAGCCGCCGAAGGACGAGCCACCGGCCAAGGACGACGTCGCGGACACCCCGCCGAGCAACACGCCACCGCAGAAGTCGGCGGCGCCGCAGCCGAGCATCGCGTCCAACAGCAACGCCCTGCCGAGCTGGCAGAGCGACCTGCTGCGCCACCTGGCCAAGTACAAGAAGTACCCCGAGGACGCTCGCCGTCGTGGGCTGCAGGGCATCAACCGCCTGCGCTTCGTGGTCGACGCCGAAGGCAAGGTGGTCTCGTACGCGCTGGCCGGTGGTTCAGGCAGCGCGGCGCTGGACCGGGCCACGCTGGAGATGATCCGCCGTGCCGGCACGGTGCCCAAGCCTCCGGCGGAGTTGCTGAACAATGGCACGATCGAAGTCGTCGCGCCGTTCGTCTACTCGCTGGACCGACGTTGACGTTTTTTGTTTCTGTCACAAAACGGCAAGTCTGATAACGTGCGTCTATCAATTGCAGCCGCTATGCTGGGGCCGCAACTTCATGGACGCACGTTATGACCCTCACCGAACTTCGCTATATCGTCACCCTCGCGCAAGAGCAGCACTTCGGCCACGCGGCCGAGCGTTGCCACGTCAGCCAGCCGACCCTGTCGGTGGGCGTGAAGAAGCTCGAGGACGAACTCGGCGTGCTGATCTTCGAGCGCAGCAAGAGCGCGGTACGCCTCACGCCGGTCGGCGAGAGCATCGTCGCCCAGGCGCAGAAGGTACTGGAGCAGGCCCAAGGTATCCGCGAGCTGGCCCAGGCCGGCAAGAACCAGCTGACCGCGCCACTCAAGGTCGGCGCCATCTACACCGTCGGCCCCTATCTATTCCCGCACCTGATCCCGCAGCTGCACCGCGTGGCGCCGCAGATGCCGCTGTACATCGAAGAGAACTTCACCCACGTGCTGCGCGAAAAGCTGCGCAACGGCGAACTGGACGCGGTGATCATCGCCCTGCCGTTCAACGAGGCCGACGTGCTGACCCTGCCGCTGTACGACGAGCCGTTCTGCGCCTTGATGCCGGCCGACCACCCGTGGACCGCCAAGGACACCATCGACACCGCCATGCTCAACGACAAGAGCCTGCTGCTGCTCGGTGAGGGCCACTGCTTCCGCGACCAGGTGCTCGAAGCCTGCCCGACGCTGAACAAGGGCGGCGAGGGCTCCAAGCACACCACGGTCGAGTCCAGCTCGCTGGAAACCATCCGCCACATGGTCGCCTCGGGCCTGGGCGTGTCGATCCTGCCGCTGTCGGCGGTGCACAGCCATCATTACGCGCCGGGCGTCATCGAAGTCCGTCCGCTGACTGCGCCCGCACCGTTCCGTACCGTGGCCATCGCCTGGCGCGCCAGCTTCCCGCGGCCGAAGGCCATCGAGATCCTCGCCGACTCGATCCGCCTCTGCTCGGTGGCCAAGCCGCCGGTGGAACAACCGGCCTGAACCCATGACCGAGCTGTCGAACGTCCCGGTCACCACGCTCAAGGGCGTAGGCGACGCCATGGCGGAAAAACTCGCCAAGGTCGGCCTGGAGAGCCTGCAGGACCTGCTGTTCCACCTGCCGCTGCGCTACCAGGACCGCACCCGCGTGGTGCCCATCGGCCAGCTGCGTCCGGGCCAGGACGCGGTGATCGAGGGCGTGGTCAGCGGGGCCGACGTGACCATGGGCAAGCGCCGCAGCCTGGTGGTGCGCCTGGGCGACGGCAGCGGCACGCTGAGCCTGCGCTTCTACCATTTCAGCAATGCGCAGAAGGAGGGTCTCAAGCGTGGCACCCACCTGCGCTGCTATGGTGAAGCCCGCCCCGGCGCCTCGGGGCTGGAGATCTACCACCCGGAATACCGGGCGCTGAACGGCGACGAAGCACCGCCGCCAGTCGAACAGACGCTGACACCGATCTACCCGACCACCGAAGGCCTGACCCAACAGCGCCTGCGCCTGCTGTGCCAGCAGAGCCTCGGCCTGCTCGGTCCGCGCAGCCTGCCCGACTGGCTGCCCGACGAACTGGCCCGCGACTACCAGCTGGCGCCGCTCAGCGACGCCATCCGCTACCTGCATAACCCGCCGGCCGACGCCGACCTCGAGGAACTCGCCGAGGGCCATCACTGGGCCCAGCATCGTCTGGCCTTCGAAGAGCTGCTGACCCACCAGCTCTCGCAGCAACGCCTGCGCGAGAGCCTGCGCAGCCTGCGTGCGCCGGTATTGCCCAAGGCCAGCCGCCTGCCGGCGCAGTACCTGGCCAACCTCGGTTTCAGCCCGACCGGCGCCCAGCAGCGCGTCGGCAACGAGATCGCCTACGACCTCAGCCAGGCGGAGCCGATGATGCGCCTGGTGCAGGGCGACGTCGGCGCCGGCAAGACCGTGGTCGCCGCCCTGGCGGCGCTGCAGGCCCTGGAGGCCGGCTACCAGGTGGCGTTGATGGCGCCCACCGAGATCCTCGCCGAGCAGCATTTCATCACCTTCAAGCGCTGGCTCGAGCCATTGGGCATCGAGGTCGCCTGGCTGGCCGGCAAGCTCAAGGGCAAGGCCCGCGCCAGCGCCCTGGAGCAGATCGCCAATGGCGCGCCCATGGTGGTCGGCACCCACGCGCTGTTCCAGGACGAGGTGCAGTTCAAGCACTTGGCCCTGGCGATCATCGACGAACAGCACCGCTTCGGCGTTCAGCAGCGCCTGGCCCTGCGCAAGAAGGGCGTCATGGGCCAGCTGTGCCCGCACCAGCTGATCATGACCGCCACGCCGATCCCGCGCACCCTGGCCATGAGCGCCTATGCCGACCTGGACACCTCGATCCTCGACGAGCTGCCGCCCGGGCGCACCCCGGTGAACACCGTGCTGGTCGCCGACAGCCGTCGCTTCGAGGTGGTCGAGCGGGTCCGCGCCGCCTGCGCCGAAGGCCGCCAGGCCTATTGGGTGTGCACCCTGATCGAAGAATCCGAGGAACTCACCTGCCAGGCCGCCGAGAGCACCTTCGAGGAGCTGGGCAGCGCCCTGGGCGAGCTGCGCGTGGGCCTGATCCACGGGCGCATGAAGCCTGCGGAAAAGGCCGCGGTGATGGCCGAGTTCAAGGCCGGCGACCTGCAACTGCTGGTGGCCACTACGGTGATCGAGGTCGGCGTCGACGTGCCCAATGCCAGCCTGATGATCATCGAGAACCCCGAGCGCCTGGGCCTGGCCCAGTTGCACCAGCTGCGTGGCCGGGTCGGCCGTGGCAGCGCGGTGAGCCACTGCGTGCTGCTCTACCACCCGCCACTGTCGCAGATCGGCCGTGAACGCCTGGGCATCATGCGGGAAACCAACGACGGATTCGTCATAGCAGAGAAGGACCTGGAGTTGCGTGGGCCCGGCGAGATGCTCGGGACCCGCCAGACCGGCCTGCTGCAGTTCAAGGTCGCCGACCTGATGCGCGACGCCGACCTGCTACCGGCCGTGCGCGACGCCGCCCAGGCCCTGCTGGCACGTTGGCCCGACCATGTCAGCCCGTTGCTCGACCGCTGGCTGCGCCACGGTCAACAATATGGCCAGGTGTGACGCCCGTCCCATAATGGATCCAGCTTGGCGGCCAGGCTGGTTATACTTCGCGTTTACAGAATGATTGGATACAGGCCATGACTGAAGTTGCCCTGGATACCGCAACCCTACACGCACCGTCTGTCATCCGGCTGTTGCTCGACAAGCTCGGCGTCAGCTTCCGCGAGGTGCCCGAGCACCCGGGACTGCCGGCCGCCTCGCGGGTACAGGCCGTGCTGCTCGATGACGAGATCGGTGCCTTGATGGTGCTGTTCCCGCAAAGCCAGTTGCTGGACCTCAAGCGCCTCGAGGAACTGACCGGCCGCAAGCTCAAGGCCGTGCCGCTGGAGCGCCTGAGGCAGATGCTCGACAAGCATCACCTCAAGGCCCTGCCGGCGATTCCCGCCCTGACCAGCTCGCCCTGCCAGTACGAAAAGAGCCTGCTCGACAACGAGACGCTGCTGATCCAGTCCGGCGAAGCCGGCCTGCTCCTGGAAATCGGCAGGACGGCCTTCAAGAAGATGCTGTTCAAGGCCAGCGCCAGCACCTTCGGCCAGCAGATCAGCGATATTCGCCTGAGTTTCGATCAGTTGGACGGCCCTCCCAAGGAGGTCATCCGCGCCGTCCAGGCCTTCACCGCCCGTCGCATTCAGCAACGCCTGGAACAGACCATCGAGATTCCGCCACTGGCCGACACCGCGCAGAAGATCATCAAGCTGCGCGTCGACCCCAATGCCAGCATCGACGACATCACCGGCGTGGTGGAGACCGACCCGGCCCTGGCCGCGCAGGTGGTCAGCTGGGCTGCCTCCCCGTACTACGCCTCGCCCGGCAAGATTCGCTCGGTGGAAGACGCCATCGTCCGTGTGCTGGGCTTCGACCTGGTGATCAACCTGGCCCTGGGCCTGGCCCTGGGCAAGACCCTGAGCCTGCCCAAGGACCACCCGCAACAGGCCACGCCGTACTGGCAGCAGTCGATCTACACCGCTGCGGTGATCGAGGGCCTGACCCGCGCCATGCCGCGCGCCGAGCGCCCGGAAGCGGGCCTGACCTACCTGGCCGGCCTGCTGCACAACTTCGGTTACCTGCTGCTGGCCCACGTCTTTCCGCCGCATTTCTCGCTGATCTGCCGCCACCTGGAGGTCAACCCGCACCTATGCCACAGCTATGTGGAACAGCACCTGCTGGGGATTAGCCGTGAACAGATCGGGGCCTGGCTGATGAAGCTGTGGGATATGCCCGATGAACTGTCCACGGCCCTGCGTTTCCAGCACGACCCGGCGTACGACGGTGATTATGCGGCGTTCCCCAACCTGGTGTGCCTGGCGACGCGCCTGCTGCGCGCCCGGGGGATCGGCTCGGGGCCGAAGGATGAGATCCCGGATGCCCTGCTCGAGCGCCTGGGGCTGACTCGAGAGAAGGCCGAAGAGGTGGTGAACAAGGTGCTGGAGGCCGAGGCCCTGCTGCGCGAACTGGCGTCGCAGTTCCACGCGCCGCACTCGCATTAAGATCACCCTGTAGGAGCGGCCTTGCGCCGCGAAAGGGTCGCAGAGCGGCCCTAGGGTTGTCTGCACGGTTGCTGGAGTAGCTGGGGCCGCTTTGCGGCCCTTTCGCGGCACAAGGCCGCTCCTACATGAAAAGCTCTGTGCCTGAAATTTCAGGCCTTCTTCTTCGGCTTCAGGTACTTCATCAAGCCCTGGAACCAGATCACCAGCGCCGGATTGCCCTTGATCTGGATGTTCTTCTCCTGAATCCCCTGCATGAACGCCAGCTGCTTGTTACCGGCCTGCAGCGTGGCGAAGCCGTAGGCGGCGTCCTTGAAGGCGATGGCGAAGGCCGGCTGCGGGTGCAGGCCGCCCTTGCTGCTGATGCGCAGGTCCTTGACGATGAAGTGCCGGGCGACCTTGCCGTCGAGCGTCTGCATCTGGAAGACCAGGTCCTTGTCCTGCAGCTGCTGCTGGAACGCCGGGTTGTTGCGGCTGGCCTTGGCCATCAGCAGCCCCATGGCCCAGAGAAGAAAGCGAAACTTCATCAACACGCCTCGAATGAAAAGTGACTGAGTCGCGCAGTTTATCCGTTTCTCGCCCTGTTTATGCAAGTTCGCCGCAGTTGCTTACCAGAAACGCAACGGGCGCCTCCAGGCGCCCGTCTGGTGAACCTGTTCGGTCACTTTTTCTTGGCAGGCTTGGCCGGTGCGTTGACGCTGTCGCGCAGGTTCTTACCCGGCTTGAAGGCAACGGTGTTGCTGGCCTTGATCTTGACCGGCTGGCCGGTCTGCGGGTTCTTGCCGGTGCGGGCGCCACGGTGGCGCTTTTCGAAGGTGCCGAAACCGACCAGGGTGACGGTGTCCTTGTCGAGCGCGCCGGTGATGCTGTCGAGAATCGCGTTGAGGACCTGGTTGGCCTTTTCCTTGGTCAGATCGGCCTTTTCGGCGATGACGGCGGCGAGTTCTGGTTTACGCATAGTGAAGCCTCTTTGACGGAATTTCTTGTTGTTATGCCGTGCTGCCGAAGAGAGCAGCGTTCAAGGCACCGCAGGCTCTAGGCTGCGGCAGACGCCAGTGAGGATGGCACGCCGACCGGGGCCGCGCCAGTATCTGGGCGGCCATTGTCGCGGCAAGAACAGGATAATTCCGACAGAACGCCGGCTATTTACGCCATCAAGGGCGGCAACTGGCGATTCAGCGCCAGTTTCTCCATGACCGCGCCGCCGGTCAGGGCGTAGCCCAGCAGCTGGCCATCAGCGCCGTGGCAGAGCACTTTCAGGTCGGCGCCGCCGCCTTCGACCACCCAGGTGCCCTCATGGCCGGGCGGCACCGGGGATACCACCAGCGGACAGGCCGGGGTCTTCACGGTGACCGGCATCGGGCCGTAGGCCACCGCGGTCGGGTTGCCGGCCAGGGTTTGGGCCAGGGCACGGGCGCAGGTCATCAACGGCATGACATACAGCAGGTTGATGCCATCGACCTCGGCGCAGTCGCCCAGGGCGAAGATGTTGGCGTGGGAGGTGCGCAGCTGGCGGTCCACCACCACGCCACGGTTGACCTGCAGACCCGCCGCCGCCGCCAGGTCGGTGCGCGGACGCAAGCCGATGGCCGACACCACCAGATCGCAGGAAATAACGCTGCCATCGGACAGGTGCGCCTCGAGCGCATCCCCTGCACGCTGCAGGCGGGTCAGCACCGGGCCGAGGTGAAAGCGCACGCCCAGCCCTTCCAGGCCCGCCTGTACGGCCGCGGCGGCAGCTGGGTGCAGCAGGGTCGGCATCACCTGCTCACAGGGGGCGACGACCTCGCACTGCAAGCCGCCCAGGCTGAGGTCGTTGGCGAACTCGCAACCGATCAGGCCAGCACCGAGGATCAGCACACGCTGCTTGCCCGCGGCCGCAGCGCGAAAGCGTGCGTAGTCCTCCAGGTCGTTGATCGGGAAGATCAGCTCGCCCGCATCGCCTTCGACCGGCACCTGCACGGTCTGCGCGCCCCAGGCCAGCACCAGGTCGCGGTACTCCACCGCTTCCTCGCCGATCCACAGGCGCTTGTGACCCGGGTCGATGCCGCTGATGCGGGTATGGGTGCGAATCTCGGCCTTGAGCTGCTCGGCCATGGCGCCCGGCTCGGCCATGCACAGGCCGTCGGCGTCCTTCTGCTTGGCGAAGCCGGTGGACAGCATGGGCTTGGAGTAGGAGCGACCGTCGTCGGCGGTGATCAGCAACAGCGGCGTGTCGCCGTCGAGCTTGCGAAACTCTCGCGCCAGGTTGTAGCCGGCAAGGCCGGTACCGATGATCACCACGGGGGACGTCATGTCGTGCGTTCCTTCTTCAAGCCAGGGTTGCGATCAGCCGATGGCGATCATTTCGAAATCACTCTTGCCCACGCCGCAGTCGGGGCACAGCCAGTCTTCCGGTACGTCCTCCCAACGGGTGCCGGGGGCGATGCCGTCGTCCGGCCAGCCTTGGGCCTCGTCGTAGATCAGGCCGCAGACAATACATTGCCACTTCTTCATTTACTGCTGTTCCTCGGTCAGGCTTAAGGGTGCGTTGCAGCTGACGGCCTCATCGCGGGGCAAGCCCACTCCTACAAGGGACGCGCAGTTCCCGAGGGCTGCGCTGTACCTGTGAGAGCGGGCTTGCCCGCGAAGGGGCCACCGCGCAATTCGTGGGGGCTTTGTACTGGCCCTGCCAGCAGTATGCAAGCAGTCCGGGCAAACATGCTAAGCTCGCCGCCTCTCTGGCCTGTATCAAGCATACCGACGTGCCGTACGAAACCCCGCAAGCAGCCGCTGTCGCGTGGCTGGCGTATCCGCAGCTGGCGACCACCCTCGACCAGCCGACTCTGGGCTGGCTGTTCGACGAAGGCTCCCTGACCCGTCGCCTGACCCGTCTCTCCCACGACCACTTCAGCGTCACCCCCCTGTTCGAGGGCTGGCAGCCCCTGCGCGACGACGAATGCGCCGCCTTGAGCCTTGCCCCCGGCGCGCAGGGCTGGGTGCGCGAGGTCTACCTGCGTGGCCATGGCCATCCGTGGGTGTTCGCTCGCAGCGTGGCCAGCCGCACGGCGCTGGAGCGCGGTGGGCTTGACCTGGAGACCCTTGGTAGCCGCTCACTGGGCGAGCTGCTGTTCTGTGACCAGGCGTTCGTCCGCCACCCGATCGAAGTGTGCAGTTATCCACAGGGCTGGCTGCCCGCCGAGGTCGCCGGCGCAGGGCTGTGGGGGCGGCGCTCGCGCTTCGAGCGCGACGGCCTCGACCTGCTGGTGGCCGAGGTGTTCCTGCCCGCCCTGTGGCACGCGGCCAAGGAGGAGAACCGCTGATGTACCTGCAACTGCTCAAGTCGCTCAACCGCCTGCACCCACGGGCCTGGGACTTCATCCAGCTGAGCCGCATGGACCGCCCGATCGGCATCTACCTGCTGCTGTGGCCGACCCTGTCGGCGGTGTGGATCGCCGGCAACGGCTCGCCGACCCTGGCCAACGTGCTGATCTTCGGCCTCGGGGTGGTGCTGATGCGCGCCGCCGGCTGCTGCATCAACGACTTCGCCGACCGCAAGGTGGACGGCCACGTCAAGCGCACCGCCGACCGGCCACTGGCCAGCGGCCGGGTCAAACCCCGCGAAGCGCTGGTGCTGTTCGCCCTGCTGGTGGGGGCGAGCTTTCTGCTGGTGCTGTGCACCAACGCCACCACGGTGTGGCTGTCGTTCGGCGCGGTCGCCCTGGCGTTCTGCTACCCGTTCATGAAGCGCTACACCTACTACCCGCAGGTGGTGCTGGGCGCCGCCTACT
This sequence comes from Pseudomonas carassii, assembly GCF_036324045.1. Lineage (NCBI taxonomy): Bacteria > Pseudomonadati > Pseudomonadota > Gammaproteobacteria > Pseudomonadales > Pseudomonadaceae > Pseudomonas > Pseudomonas carassii. The sequence goes on from NZ_JAZDCT010000007.1 coordinate 61,489, forward strand.
CCTGGGGTATCCCGATGGCCTTCACTGCCGCGGGCGGCGAGCTGCCGGCCAGCGCCTGGCTGCTGTACATCGCCAACCTGCTGTGGACGGTGGGCTACGACACCTACTACGCCATGGTCGACCGCGACGACGACCTGAAGATCGGCGTGAAATCCACCGCCATCCTCTTCGGCGAGGCCGACCGGGTGATCATCCTGACCTTGCAGTTGCTGTCGCTGGGCTGCCTGCTGCTGGCGGGCAACCGCTTCGAGCTGGGCGGCTGGTTCCACCTGGGGCTGCTGGCGGCGGCGGTGTGCTTCGCCTGGGAGTTCTGGTCGACGCGCAAGCTGGATCGGGAGTCGTGCTTCAAGGCATTTCTGCACAACCATTGGGCGGGGATGCTGATCTTTGCCGGGGTGGTGCTGGATTACGCGTTGCGCTGAAAACCTTTGCAGCCCTTCGCGGCACAAGGCCGCTCCTACAGGGGTTCCCACTCTCCTGTAGGAGCGGCCTTGTGCCGCGAATAGATCGCAAAGCGATCTCCGGCAATCTCAAGGCTTGGCGATATGCCAGACGTCCTTCATGCCATCACCGGTGGTCTCCCCGGCCTCCTTGTCCTTGATGAAGGTGTACAGCGGCTTGCCGTCGTAGGCCCACTGCATCTTGCCGTCGTCACGCTTGATCTGCGTCCACTTGCCTTCGGCCTTCTCACCATCGCTGACCATCAACGGCGGCCAGTTCTTGGCGCACTCGCCATTGCACATGGACTTGCCACCGGCATCCTTGTCGAAGGTGTACAGCGTCATGCCGTCATGATCGACCCACATGCCGTCCTTTTCCATGGCGTGATGAGCCGACGCCACCCCCGGCACTGCCAGCGCAGCGCAAAGGGCCATCCAGCTCAGCGTATGTCGTGTCATTGGAATCACCATTGTTTCGGGAATGGATTGAGCTTGCGCGCCGCCTTCGCGGCCCCCTGAAGCCTAGTCCAGTCACGCAATGTCGCCAGAATGGCCAACACCCTGTCACACAGCTGCAATAATTCCGTTATCTAATGCGGGCCAAGACACCGTTCCTGGGAGAGGTAATTGAGCATGGTTGGCAGAAACATTCTGATCGTCGACGACGAAGCGCCTATCCGCGAGATGATCGCCGTTGCATTGGAAATGGCCGGCTATGACTGCCTCGAGGCCGAGAACTCGCAACAAGCCCACGCCATCATCGTCGACCGCAAGCCGGACCTGATCCTGCTCGACTGGATGCTCCCGGGCACTTCGGGCATCGAGCTGGCCCGCCGCCTCAAGCGCGACGAACTGACCGGCGACATCCCGATCATCATGCTCACCGCCAAGGGTGAAGAAGACAACAAGATCCAGGGCCTGGAAGTCGGTGCCGACGACTACATCACCAAGCCGTTCTCGCCCCGCGAGCTGGTGGCGCGCCTGAAGGCCGTGCTGCGCCGCACCGGCCCGAGCGACAGCGAGGCGCCGATCGAAGTCGGCGGCCTGCTGCTCGACCCAATCAGTCACCGCGTGACCATCGACGGCAAGCCGGCCGAGATGGGTCCTACCGAATACCGCCTGCTGCAGTTCTTCATGACCCACCAGGAGCGCGCCTACACCCGTGGCCAGTTGCTCGACCAGGTCTGGGGCGGCAACGTCTACGTTGAGGAACGCACCGTCGACGTGCACATCCGTCGCCTGCGCAAGGCGCTGGGTGAAGCCTATGAAAATCTGGTACAAACCGTCCGCGGCACCGGCTATCGCTTCTCGACCAAGAGCTGATCGAAGCCCCGGCGCCCGCTGTACAAGGACTGTCAATTGAACCAGAACTGGCACGCGACCCTGATTCGCCACATGCTCCTGCTGATCACCGTCTGCCTGATCGGCGGGCTGGTCAGCGGCTACTACGGCTGGAGCCTGGCCATCGGCCTGGCCCTGTATCTGGGCTGGACGTTGAAGCAACTGCTGCGCCTGCACGACTGGCTGCGCAACCACCAGCCCGACGAGGCGCCACCCGACGGCTACGGCCTGTGGGGCGAGGTGTTCGACAGCATCTACCACCTGCAGCGTCGCGACCAGCGCGTACGCGGTCGCCTGCAGGCGGTGATCGACCGGGTCCAGGAGTCCACTGCGGCACTGCGCGACGCGGTGATCATGCTCGACAGCGAAGGCAACCTGGAATGGTGGAACCGCGCCGCCGAGACCCTGCTGGGCTTCAAGACGCCGCAGGACGGCGGCCAGCCGGTGACCAACCTGGTGCGCCACCCGCGCTTCAAGGAGTACTTCGAGTCGGACAACTACGCCGAGCCGCTGGAGATTCCGTCGCCGATCAACGACCGCCTGCGCGTGCAGCTGCACCTGACCCGCTACGGCAACAACGAACACCTGATGCTGGTGCGCGACGTGACCCGCATCCACCAGCTCGAGCAGATGCGCAAGGACTTCGTCGCCAACGTCTCCCACGAGCTGCGCACGCCGCTGACGGTGATCACCGGTTACCTGGAGACGCTGCTGGACAACGTCGAGGACGTGAACCCGCGCTGGAGCCGCGCCCTGCAGCAGATGAGCGCGCAAGGCTCGCGCATGCAGACCCTGCTCAACGACCTGCTACTGCTGGCCAAGCTCGAGGCCACCGACTACCCCTCCGACAACCAGCCGGTGCTGGTCGACACCCTGCTCAGTGCCATCAAGAACGACGCCCAGGCCCTGTCCGGCCCGCGCAACCAGCGTATCAGCCTGGAAGCGGCGCCCGGCATTCGTCTCAAGGGCAGTGAGTCGGAGCTGCGCAGCGCGTTCTCCAACCTGGTGTTCAACGCGGTCAAGTACACCCAGGACGAAGGCAATATCCGCATCCGCTGGTGGGCCGACGAACAGGGCGCGCACCTGAGCGTGCAGGACTCGGGGGTGGGGATCGAGGCCAAGCACCTGCCGCGCCTGACCGAACGCTTCTACCGGGTCGACTCCAGCCGTGCATCGAATACCGGCGGCACCGGGCTGGGGCTGGCGATCGTCAAGCATGTGCTGATGCGCCATCGCGGACGGCTGGAAATCAGCAGCGTGCCGGGGCATGGCAGCACCTTTACCTGCCACTTTACGCCGGCGCAATTGGTGTCAAGCAAAGCCTGAATCATCGCGGGGCAAGCCCGCTCCCACGCATTGCCTAAGTGATCGTGGGAGCGGGCTTGCCCCGCGATGGGACGCATCCCCTTTGCTTTTGCGGCTCCAACCGCTACATTGGATCCCCCGTGCCAGCCATCGCTGGCACTTTTTTTCTCTTGAATTCAAAGACGGACCCCGTAAAAACTCCATCATGGACCCTTCCCCTGGTATCAGCCTCACCTCGTTGTTCGCCGATTTCGGCATGATTCTCTTCGCCTTGTTCCTGGTGCTGCTCAACGGCTTCTTCGTTGCCGCCGAGTTTGCCATGGTCAAGCTGCGTTCCACCCGGGTCGAAGCCATCGCCGAGCTGCATGGCTGGCGTGGCAGCATCCTGCGCAAGGTGCACAACCAGCTCGACGCCTACCTGTCGGCCTGCCAACTGGGCATCACCCTCGCCTCCCTGGGCCTGGGCTGGGTCGGCGAGCCGGCGTTCGCCCACCTGCTGGAGCCGCTGCTGGCCGCCGTGGGCGTGGACAGCCCCGAGCTGATCAAGGCGATCTCGTTCTTCGTCGCCTTCTTCGTGATCTCCTACCTGCACATCGTCGTCGGCGAGCTGGCACCGAAATCCTGGGCAATCCGCAAGCCCGAGCTGCTGTCGCTGTGGACCGCCGTGCCGCTGTACCTGTTCTACTGGGCGATGTACCCGGCCATCTACCTGCTCAACGCCAGCGCCAATACCATCCTGCGCATCGCCGGCCAAGGCGAGCCCGGGCCGCACCACGAGCACCACTACAGCCGCGAGGAGCTCAAGCTGATCCTGCACTCCAGCCGCGGCCAGGATCCTAGCGACCAGGGCATGCGCGTGCTGGCCTCGGCCGTGGAGATGGGCGAGCTGGAGGTGGTCGACTGGGCCAACTCCCGCGAGGACATGGTCAGCATCGACGCCCATGCCCCGCTGAAGGAAATCCTCGCCCTGCTGCGCCGCCACAAGTTCAGCCGCTACCCGCTGTATGACGCCGAGCGCGAGGAATTCACCGGCCTGCTGCACATCAAGGATCTGCTGCTGGAGCTGGCCGAGCTTGACCATCTGCCCGAGACCATCGACCTCGAGGACCTCGCCCGCCCGCTGGAGCGCGTCTCCCGGCACATGCCGTTGTCCCAGCTGCTGGAGCAGTTCCGCAAGGGCGGCGCGCACTTCGTGCTGGTGGAGGAAGCCGATGGCAAGGTGATCGGTTACCTGACCATGGAAGACGTGCTGGAAGTGCTGGTCGGCGATATCCAGGACGAACACCGCAAGACCGAGCGCGGCATCCTCGCCTACCAACCGGGCAAGCTGTTGGTACGCGGTGATACGCCGCTGTTCAAGGTCGAGCGCCTGCTGGGCGTCGACCTCGACCATATCGAGGCGGAAACCCTGGCCGGGCTGGTCTACGAGACCCTCAAGCGCGTGCCCGAGGAAGAGGAAGTGCTGGAGGTCGAAGGCCTGCGCATCATCATCAAGAAGATGAAAGGGCCGAAGATCGTGCTGGCCAAGGTGCTCAAGCTGGATTGATGTCCCTGGGGCTGCTTTGCAGCCCTATCGCGGCACAAGGCCGCTCCTACAGTAGATCGCATTCCCCTGTAGGAGCGGCCTTGTGCCGCGAAAGCCTCAAGGGTTGCCGGCAGTAAAATCCGGCAACCCACCAATCGGCCGGTCGAACTGGTACGGTATCGACTCCAGCGCCAACCCCACATTGCGCTGCACCACGAAATGCAGGTGCGGCCCGCTGCTGTTGCCGGTGTTGCCTGACTTGGCCAGCGCCTGCCCCTGGGCCACCCGCTGCCCCTCGCCCACCACCACCGAGCCACGCATCAGGTGCAGGTACACGCCCATGGTGCCGTCCGGGTGCAGGATCCTGACGAAGTTGCCCGCCGGGTTGTTACCCCGCCCGCTCTGGTTGTTCTCGATCTTCACCACCACCCCACCCCGCGCCGCGATGATCGGTGTACCTTCAGGCATGGCGATGTCCATGGCATAGCGGCCCTTGGGCCCGAAGTGGCTGAAGCGGCCATTGGGGCCCTGGCTCAGGCGAAACGGCCCGCCCTTCCAGGGGAAGGGATAGCGATAGCCCTGCGGGCGCTGGCCTGGGTCGCCCATGGCATAGCGAAACTTGGTGTCGTACCTGAGGCTGCTCCCCTGGCGGGCCTGGACCACGCTGAGCACCAGGGTCGAGCGCGGCGGCACCAGGCGCCGGACGATACGCGGAGCGTTGCCTCCCTGGGCATTGGCCAGACGCTCCACACGCAGTTCCACCTCCATCGGCACGAACAGTTCGTTGCGGGCGACAAAGCGCACGCCACCGGCAAAGGGCTCGGTCTTCAGGCGGACCTGGCCATCCAGGCGCTCGACCATGGGCTCACGGAACACGAAGACCTTGGCCCCCGGGCTCGGGCGGTCGGAGTAGGAGACCACGCCGAAGGTGTCGGTGGTCTTGTAGACGGTCATGCCCAGGCTCGACGCCGAGGCCGTGAGCAAGGCACAGAACAGCAGCAGGCGGGCGGGCGGCATGATGGTGGCTTTTTGACAGTTGTGTTCTGTCGAAGCCTAGCAGCCGGATTTGAGAGGGATATGACAGTTGGTCGGGTGGTGACTGCAGGAGCGGCTTGCGCAGCGTATGGCACCCGCTTCGCGGGTGATCGCGGGACAAGCCCGCTCCTACAGGGCCCAGGGTGGCGTCAGGCGCCTGGGGTGAAGTGCTTCTGCGCCGTGCCGCGGGCGATCAGCCGCGACAGGTAGTCGAGCTTCTGCGCGTCCTGGTCGACGAACTTGAAGGTCAATTGCAGCCAGTCGCTCTCAGGCTTGGGCTCCAGCGCCGCAATGGCGTGCAAGTAGCCATTCAGCCGCGCCGTTTCGGCATTCTCGCCTTGCTCCAGGTCCAGCACCGCGCCTTCGAGCACCTGCGGCAGGTTGGTGCCGCGGCGCACCACCAGCAGGGCTTCCTTGAGGCTCAGGGCCTTGATCATGCACGGCTGGGTGCCGCTGGACAGGCGCAGTTGGCCCTGGCCACGGCCAGTCTGGGCCGCGGCGGCGGCAGTCTTCGGCGTGGGTGCGTTGAGCAGCGGCTTGGCCGCGGCTGCCACAGGCGCGGCGGCGGGCGCGGTCACCTTGGCCGCTTCCGGACGACCACCGGTCAGGGCGCTGAGCGAGTCGTTGGCGAACGCCGAGTTGACTCGCGCCGGCGCACTGGACATCAGGGCGTCGAGCTTGCCGATCTTGGTCAGCGACTTTTTCACCTTGGTCAGCAGCTGCTCGTTGGTGAACGGCTTGCCGACGAAATCGGAAACACCGGCCTGGATGGCCTGGATCACGTTTTCCTTGTCACCACGGCTGGTCACCATGATGAACTGCATGGTCTTCATCTCTTCCTGCTGGCGGCACCAGGTCAGCAGCTCGAGGCCGGACATCTCCGGCATCTCCCAGTCGCACAGGACCAGGTCGAAACGTTCCTTGCTCAGCATGGCCATGGCCTTGCGGCCGTTGACCGCGTCCTCGATCACCATGCCGGGGAAGGCATTGCGCAGGCACTTCCTTACCAGGTCGCGGATGAACGGGGCATCGTCCACGACCAGTACATTCACTTTACTCATCGATATTCCTCTTGAATCCCGGCTAGCATACCGCCGACTGATGGCCATTTGCCAAACCACTGGTCACGCCGGGACTTCTCACACGGTTCGCGGGTGCCTGCTGGTGCTCGACCGCAAACGAAAACGCCCGGCGGTTGCCGGGCGTTCATGCTCGGGAGCAATCCTATTTATCGTCCGGTTCAGCCGGAACATTAGCGATTTCGCCCTCATCGAACGCTTCGCCCTGCACCTCGGCCTTCATGCGCTTGAGGCCCATGTGGCGCACGTCGGTGCCGCGCACCAGGTAGATCACCAGCTCCGAAATGTTGCGCGCGTGATCGCCGATGCGCTCCAGCGAACGCAGGGCCCAGATCACGCTGAGCACGCGGGAGATCGAGCGCGGGTCTTCCATCATGTAGGTGACCAGCTCGCGCAGCGCAGTCTTGTATTCGCGGTCGATGGTCTTGTCGTACTGCGCCACCGACAGCGCCAGGTCGGCGTCGAAACGGGCGAAGGCGTCCAGCGCGTCGCGGACCATGTTGCGCACCTGGTCGCCGATGTGGCGCACCTCGACGTAGCCGCGCGGCGACTCGCCTTCCTCGCACAGCTGGATGGCGCGGCGGGCGATCTTGGTGGACTCGTCGCCGATGCGCTCCAGGTCGATCACCGACTTGGAGATGCTGATGATCAGGCGCAGGTCGGAGGCCGCCGGCTGGCGACGGGCGAGGATGCGCACGCACTCCTCGTCAATGTTGCGCTCCATCTGGTTGATCTGTTCATCGACCTCGCGCACCTGCTGGGCCAGGCCCGAATCGGCCTCGATCAGCGCGGTGACGGCATCGTTCACCTGTTTCTCGACCAGCCCGCCCATGGCCAGCAGGTGGCTGCGCACCTCCTCAAGCTCGGCGTTGAACTGCTGGGAGATGTGGTGGGTAAGGCTTTCTTTGTTGATCATCGTTTCGCTCCGCGAAGCAGCTGCAGGCTTCAAGTCGTTCGTGTCGTCCTGGCAATGAAAATCTGGTGTGGGAGCGGCGGTGCGCCGCTGCGACTTGACCCGCGATTTCCGGCGGCAGCACCGACGCAATCGCGGGGCAAGCCCGCTCCCACTGAGCCTACCTAGCCGTAACGGCCAGTAATGTAGTCTTCGGTCTGCTTCTTCGCCGGGTTGGTGAACAGGGTGTCGGTGTCACCGAATTCGACCAGTTTGCCCATGTACATGAACGCGGTGTAGTCCGATACGCGGGCCGCCTGCTGCATGTTGTGGGTGACGATGACGATGGTGTACTTGGATTTCAGTTCGTAGATCAGCTCTTCGACCTTCAGGGTCGAGATCGGGTCCAGCGCCGAGCACGGTTCGTCGAGCAGCAGCACTTCCGGCTCCACGGCGATGGTGCGGGCGATCACCAGACGCTGCTGCTGGCCACCGGACAGGCCCAGGGCCGAGTCGTGCAGGCGGTCCTTGACCTCGTCCCACAGCGCCGCGCCCTTCAGCGCCCACTCGACGGCTTCGTCGAGCACGCGCTTCTTGTTGATGCCCTGGATGCGCAGGCCGTAGACCACGTTCTCGTAGATGGTCTTGGGGAACGGGTTGGGCTTCTGGAACACCATGCCCACGCGGCGGCGCAGCTCGGCCACATCCTCGCCCTTGCGGTAGATGTTGTTGCCGTACAGGTTGATGGCGCCTTCCACGCGGCAGCCATCGACCAGGTCGTTCATGCGGTTGAAGGTCCGCAGCAGCGTGGACTTGCCGCAGCCGGACGGGCCGATGAAGGCCGTCACGCGCTGCTTGGGGATGTTCAGGCTGACGTCGAACAGCGCTTGCTTGTCGCCGTAGAACAGGGACAGCCCAGGTACTTCGATGGCCACGGTCTCTTCGGCCAGGCGCAGGCTCTGCTTGTCGCGGCCCAGGGCCGACATGTCGATGCCGTGGGCGTGGGATTCATGCTGCATGGTCAACTCCATACGCTATCAATTCGTTTCAAAGGGCCGCCCGATGTTCGGGCGGCACGCTTGCAATCAGGATCAGTGGTCGAGGGCCTTGTACTTCTCGCGCAGGTGGTTACGGATCCACACCGCCGAGAGGTTGAGGGTGGCAATCACCAGCACCAGCAGCAGCGCGGTGGCGTACACCAGCGGCCGCGCGGCCTCGACGTTGGGGCTCTGGAAGCCGACGTCGTAGATGTGGAAGCCCAGGTGCATGATCTTCTGGTCCAGGTGCAGGTACGGGTAGTTGCCATCCACCGGCAACGACGGCGCCAGCTTCACCACACCCACCAGCATCAGAGGGGCCACTTCGCCGGCGGCGCGGGCCACGGCGAGGATCATGCCAGTCATCATGGCCGGGCTGGCCATCGGCAGGACGATCTTCCACAGGGTCTCGGCCTTGGTCGCGCCCAGGGCCAGCGAGCCCTCGCGCACGGTGCGCGGAATTCGCGCCAGGCCTTCCTCGGTGGCCACGATCACCACCGGCACCGCCAGCAGCGCCAGGGTCAGCGAGGCCCACAGCAGGCCTGGGGTGCCGAGGGTCGGCGCCGGCAGCGACTCGGGGAAGAACAGCCGGTCGATCGAGCCGCCCAGCACATAGACGAAGAAGCCCAGACCGAACACGCCGTAGACGATCGCCGGAACGCCGGCCAGGTTGTTCACCGCGATGCGGATCAACCGGGTCACCGGGCCCTGCTTGGCGTACTCGCGCAGGTACACCGCCGCCAGCACGCCGAACGGGGTGACGATCACGGCCATGATCAGGGTCATCATCACGGTGCCGAAGATGGCCGGGAAGATACCACCCTCGGTATTGGCCTCACGCGGGTCGTCGCTGAGGAACTCCCACACCTTGGCGAAGTAGGCGCCCATCTTGGTCAGGCCGGACATGGCGTTCGGCTGGATGGCGTGGACCACCTTGCTCAGGTTGATCTCCACCTCGCGGCCGTTGCCGTCGCGGGCCACCAGGCTGTCGCGGGCGAAGGCCTGGTGCAGGCCGGTCAGACGCTCCTCGATGGCCTTGTAGCGATTGTTCAGCTCGGCGCGCTCGGCGTCCATGTCGGCCTGGGCGGCGGCATCCAGCTTGCCATCCAGTTCCAGCTTGCGGCCGTGCAGGCGCAGGCGCTCGAGGCCATGGTTGATGGCGCCGATGTCCTTCTTCTCCAGCTTCACCAGCTGGTCGTTGAGTTCGCTGGCGCGCTTGAGGCGCGTCTGCAGCTCAGTCCAGGCCTCGGGGCCCTGGGCGACCACGCGGCCTTCTTCCTTGACGCTGACCAGGTAGCCATAGAAGTTGCCCCACTCGCGGCGCTCCAGGGCGATCAGATCGACAGGCTTTTGCTGGTCGACCAGCCACTCGCCCACGACCCAGGTGAAGTCAGTGCCGTTGAGGTCACGGTTACCGACCTTGATCAGCTCGCGGGTCATGAACTCCGGGCCCTGCTCGGGCACCGGCAGGCCGGCACCCTTGAGGCGTTCGCGCGGTACTTCTTCCTTCTGCACCACTTCACCGATGACCACGTGGTCGGCCTGGCCCGGCACCTTGTAGGTGGCCTGGACCAGGTCGGCCGGCCAGAAGTGGCCCAGGCCGCGCACGGCGATCACGGCCAGCAGGCCGACGGTCATGATGACCGCCATGGCGACCGCGCCACCACTGATCCAGACGCCGGGGGCGCCGCTCTTGAACCAGCCTTTGAGGGAATCCTTTTTCACGGATCTCTACCTTTCTATCAAAGCGACGAGTATTTCTTGCGCAGGCGCTGGCGAATCAGCTCGGCCAGGGTGTTCATCACGAAGGTGAACATCAGCAGCACGAGGGCGGCGAGGAACAGCACACGATAGTGGCTGCCGCCGACTTCCGATTCGGGCATTTCCACGGCCACGTTGGCGGCCAGGGTGCGCATGCCCTCGAACAGGTTCATCTCCATCACCGGGGTGTTGCCGGTGGCCATCAGCACGATCATGGTCTCGCCCACCGCGCGGCCCATGCCGATCATCAGCGCCGAGAAGATACCCGGGCTGGCGGTGAGGATGACCACGCGGGTCAGGGTCTGCCACGGCGTGGCGCCCAGCGCCAGCGAACCCAGGGTCAGGCTGCGCGGCACGCTGAACACGGCGTCTTCGGCGATGGAATAGATGTTCGGGATGACCGCGAAGCCCATGGCGATACCAACCACCAGGGCGTTGCGCTGGTCGTAGGTGATGCCGAGGTCGTTGCTGATCCACAGGCGCATGTCGCCCTTGAAGAACCAGCTCTCGAGGAGCGGGCTCATGTACAGGGCGAACCAACCGATCACCAGGATCACCGGGATCAGGATCGCCGCCTCCCAGCCATCCGGGATGCGCAGGCGGATCGACTCCGGCAGGCGGCTCCAGCTGAAGCCGGCGAGCAGGATGCCGATCGGCATGATCACGAACAGGCTGAACACGCCCGGCAGGTGGCCTTCCAGGTACGGCGCGAGGAACAGGCCGGCGAAGAAGCCGAGGATCACCGTCGGCATCGCTTCCATCAGCTCGATCACCGGCTTGACCTTGCGGCGCATGCCCGGGGCCATGAAGTAGGCGGTGTAGATGGCGGCGGCGATGGCCAGCGGAGCAGCCAGGATCATCGCGTAGAACGCGGCCTTGAGCGTACCGAAGGTCAGCGGCGACAGGCTCAGCTTGGGCTCGAAGTCGGTGTTCGAGGCGGTCGACTGCCAGACGTACTTAGGCTCGTCGTAGTTCTCGTACCAGACCTTGCCCCACAGCGCGCTGAAGGAGATCTCCGGGTGCGGGTTGCGCAGGCTCAGCGGCAGCAGCTTGCCGCCTTCCTCGATGATGATGCGGTTGGCGCGCGGCGAAAGGGCCAGCACGCCCGCGCCTTCGGCGACCGGCTCGACCAGCAGGGTGCGGTGCGCGGTGCTGTGGAACACACCGAGCTTGCCTTCGCTGTCCAGGGCGATGAAGCCCTTGCGGCGCTCTTCGGCGTCGATCTGCACCACCGGGGCCTTGCCCAGCTGGAAGCTGCGGATCAGCTTGAAGCGCGACTCGCCATCCGGATCGCGGGCCATGAACCACTGGCTCAGGCCGCCCTTGGAGTCACCGAAGATCAGCGAGATGCCGCCGACCAGTTGGGCGGTCGCGGTGATTTCGGCGTTGCCGTCTTCCAGCAGCTTGTAGCGACCATTGAGGCTCTTGTCGCGCAGGCTGAACACGTCGGCGGTGGCGCGACCGTTGACCACGTACAACCACTGCTGGCGCGGGTCGATGAAGATGTTCTTCACCGCCTCGGTCATCTGCGGCAGCTCGATGCGGTTCTGCTCGATGGTGACCTCGTCGGTCATCATGTTCTCGGTACGCGACAGTTCGACCACCTGCAGGTGCGCGCCGGTGGAACCGGCCAGCAACAGGGTGTCGCCATTGACGTTGACGCTCACGTGTTCCAGCGCGCGGCCCTGGTCATCCAGGGTGAACAGGTCCTGACCATAGGGGTAGTCGATACCCGGCTCGATGGTCTTCTTGTTGTCCGGATAGGTGATCTTGTAGGTGTGGTGGAATACCAGCGCCTGGCCATTGGACAGGCCCAGCACCACCAGCGGGCTGCCGGGCTGGTCGGTGCTGATCGAGCTGACCTGGGCGCCGGCGGGCAGCGGCAGGTCGACGCGCTTCAGTTCGTTGCCGTTCTTGGTGTCGAAGAACAGTGCCTGGCCCTTGTCGGACACACGCATGCCCACGAGGTTCTGCTCCTCGAGGGCGATCATCAGGGGTTTGCCGGCGTCCTGCTGCAGCCAGGTCGGCTCCAGGGCCTTCTTGCTGGTCAACTCGGCACCCTGGAACAGCGGCAGCACCACGTAGGCCAGGTAGAAGAAGATCAGCGTGATCGCTGCCAGCACGGCAAGGCCGCCCACCAGGACGTACCAGCGGGTCAGACGGTCCTTGAGGGCGCGCATGCGGCGCTTGCGTTGCAACTCGGGCGTATTGAAATCAATGCGCACGGGAGGAGAATTTTGGGTCATTGTGGAGTTGGCCAGATCATTCATGCGCACACCCTAGCGGTCCCGTATGACAAAAACATGACAGTGCAGTGACGCAAAAAAGCCCGCCGCTCAGGAGCCCTGGCTTCGGACTAAGGAATTCGTGGAGGAGGCCGGCATTGTGGTCACCGGCCTCGTCCTCAGTTACTTACTTCTTTGCAACGTTACCCGCGTGGGACAGGCCCAGGTCGGCCAGGGTCTTGTCGACCACCTTGGCTGGCAGCGGGATGTAGCCGTCCTTCACGACAACCTGTTGGCCGGCTTGCGACAGCACCAGCTTGACGAACTCGGCTTCCAGCGGGGCCAGAGGCTTGTTCGGCGCCTTGTTGACGTAGACGTACAGGAAGCGCGACAGCGGATAGGTGCCGTTCAGGGCGTTGGCTTCGTTGTCTTCGACGAAGGTGCCGCCGTCTTTCTTGGCCAGAGGCACGGTCTTGACGCTGGCGGTCTTGTAGCCGATGCCCGAGTAGCCAATACCGTTCAGCGAGGAGCTGATCGACTGCACGACCGAGGCCGAGCCAGGTTGTTCGTTGACGTTAGGCTTGAAGTCGCCTTTGCACAGGGCTTCTTCCTTGAAGTAGCCGTAGGTGCCCGATACCGAGTTGCGGCCGAACAGCTGGATCGGCTTGTTGGCCAGGTCGCCGGTCACGCCGACGTCACCCCAGGTCTTGATCTCGCTCTTGCCACCGCAAAGACGGGTGGAGGAGAAGATGGCGTCGACCTGGGCCATGGTCAGGCCCTTGATCGGGTTGTCCTTGTGCACGAACACGGCCAGGGCGTCGACGGCGACCGGGATGGCGGTCGGCTTGTAGCCGTACTTCTGCTCGAAGGCCTGCAGCTCGACGTCCTTCATCTTGCGGCTCATCGGGCCCAGGTTGGCGGTGCCTTCGGTCAGCGCGGGTGGCGCGGTGGAGGAGCCGGCGGCCTGGATCTGGATGTTTACGTTCGGATATTCCTTCTTGTAGGCCTCGGCCCACAGGGTCATCAGGTTCGCGAGGGTGTCGGAACCGACGCTGGAGAGGTTGCCCGATACACCGGTGGTCTTGGTGTAGGTCGGGATTGCAGGATCGACAGCGGCGACCGCATTGGCGGCAGCGACGCCAGCGGCGGCAAAGGTCAGGGCCGCCATCAAACGCTTCAGTTTCATGCCTTGCTCCTAGCAGGAATATCGTGGGTTGTGAGATGGAACGGGCCCAAGTATCTGCAGGCCGCATGAACACTCTATGACTCGAATGTGACAATTGGATGAAAGGCCATCACCGGGTATCCGGGATGGCCTTTCGAGATGTTTCTGGAGGGGGGCGGAGCACGCCCCTGTAGGAGCGGCCTTGCGCCGCGAAAGGGCTGCAAAGCAGCCCCGGAAGTCTTGCAGGAGGCCGAGATCCTGGGGCCGCTGCGCGTCCCTTTCGCGGCACGAGGCCGCTCCTACAGGTCGGCGTGATTCGCTCGGCTCAGCGCTTGTTGACGAGCAGATAGGTACCGACCAGCAGACCAACGGCACACAGGCACGCCACGTAATAGGCTGGCGCCATCGGGCTGAACTTGAGCAACGCGGTGACCACCATAGGCGTCAGCCCGCCAAAGATCGCGTAGGCCAGGTTGTAGGAGAACGACAGGCCACTGAAGCGCACCACCGGTGGGAACGCCTTGACCATCACGTACGGCACGGCACCGACGATACCCACGCACAGGCCGGTCAGGGCGTACAGCGGGAACAGCAGGTCCGGACGGGTCGGCAGGCTGTGGTAGAAGGCCCAGGACGACGCCAGCAACGCCAGGCTGCCGACGATGAACACCCGCCCGGCGCCGAAGCGGTCGGCCAGGCTGCCAGCCCCGATGCAGCCCAGGCTGAGCAGCACGATGGCCAGGCTGTTGGCCTTGAGCGAGTCGGTGGGGCTGACGTGATAGAGGCTCTGCAGCAAGGCCGGGGTCATCAGGATGATCACCACGATGCCGGCCGACAGCAGCCAGGTGAGCAGCATCGACAGGATGATCGCACCGCGATGGTCGCGCAGCACCGCGCGCAGCGGCAGTTCTTCGGCCAGGGCCTTGCGCGCCTGCATCTCGGCGAACACCGGGGTCTCATGCAGCCAGCGGCGCAGGTAGACCGCGAAGAAGCCGAACACCCCACCGAGCAGGAACGGGATACGCCAGGCGTAGTCAGCCACTTCCTCGGGGGTGTAGAGCGTGTTGATCAGGGTCGCCACCAGCGAGCCAAGCAGGATGCCCGAGGTCAGGCCCGCGGTCAGGGTGCCGCAGGCATAGCCGGTGTTGCGCGCCGGCACGTGCTCGGAGACGAACACCCAGGCCCCCGGCACCTCGCCGCCAATGGCCGCGCCCTGGATCACCCGCATCAACAGCAGCAGGATCGGCGCCCACAGGCCGATCTGCGCATAGGTGGGCAGCAGGCCCATCACCAGGGTCGGCACCGCCATCAGGAAGATGCTCAGGGTGAACATCTTCTTGCGCCCGAGCAGGTCGCCGAAGTGGGCCATGACGATGCCGCCCAGGGGCCGCGCCAAGTAGCCGGCGGCAAAGATGCCGAAGGTCTGCATCAGGCGCAGCCACTCGGGCATGTCGGCGGGGAAGAACAGCTTGCCGACCACCGTGGCGAAGAATACGAAGATGATGAAGTCGTAGAACTCCAGGGCTCCGCCGAGGGCGGACAGCGAGAGGGTCTTGTAGTCACTGCGGGACAACGGCCGGGACGGCTGCTCGATACTGCTCTGCACGGAGGTCATCGCTGTTCTTTCTCTTGTAGGTCTGCGGACCGCTTGGCATGCGGCTTCTGGATTGGCTAGGCAGCGAAGATAGCAAATTGCCGAGCCGCGCTCATAGCGGTACAAAATCCATACAGATATTCATGAATGTGCGGTCGTCGCTGGCTGTGCAGGTATATATACTGCCCGCTCGTAGGAAAAGGTTGCTTCCATTGTGGGAAGTTGTGCGAAAACGTCGGTCATTGTTGTCAGACTGTTTCGCAGAGTTTCCCTTTGGCCGCCTCGCGAAGCGAAATCAGCGTAGTATGCGTGTTGCTGAATCGTTTTTACGGCGTCCTTCATTGCGCCACCAACGAAGCTTCACGGGTCAGAGGCCCCACGGCATGATTGAGCTCGAACAAGAAGATCCTATCCCGCAGGGCGACCTGGCCTTGCAGATCACCGCGCTGCCGCGCGAGACCAATGGTTTCGGCGATATCTTCGGCGGCTGGCTGGTCGCCCAGATGGACCTGGCCGGCACCGCCATGGCCAGCCGCGTCGCCGGTGGCCGGGTGGCCACGGTGGCCATCGACCGCATGGCCTTCCTGGTGCCGGTGGCGGTGGGCGCGCAGTTGTCCTTCTATACCCAGACCCTGGAGATCGGTCGCAGCTCGATCCAGATGATGGTCGAAGTGTGGAGCGACGACCCGCTGTCCAGCGAATGGCGCAAGGTCACCGAAGCCGTGTTCGTGTTCGTTGCCATCGACGGCAGCGGTCGCACCCGCTCGGTGCCTCGTCGCTGAGCCGAGCGAGCGGTAAACTCATTGCACGTCACCGGGTCCAACGGCCTGACAGACAATCAATGAGACGAGCGCAATGGCTAACTTCACGGTCGAGACCGAGCTTCACGGCGAACTCAATTGCTGGCGCATCACCAGCGACCATGCCGAACTATTGATCGCCCAGCAGGGCGCGCAAGTCCTTAGCTACCAGCGGATCGGCGAACCGCCGCTGCTGTGGCTGAGCGACCAGGCCATCTTGCGCAAGGGCAAGTCGGTGCGCGCCGGCGCACCGGTGTGCTGGCCATGGTTCGGCATCTTCGAACGCAACCCGGATTCGGTCAAAGCCATGTTCAAGGGCGAGCAACCACCGGCCCACGGCTTGGTGCGCGGACGCGACTGGCAGTTGCTGGGGGCCGAGGAGCAAGGCAACAACCTGCGGATCGAATTCGAACTGCCCGAAGCCCAGGGCGACCTGCCGGGGTGGGCCCACGAGGTCCAGCTCAAGTTGCTGGTGGAACTGGGCGACCAGCTGAAGCTGACCCTCACCAGCTACAACCTCGGCAATACCAACGTCACCCTGAGCCAGGCCCTGCACAGTTACTTTGCGGTAAGCGACGTGCGCCAGGTCCAGGTGGAAGGCGTGGACGGGTTGGCCTATATCGAAACCCTGGCCAACTGGGAGCAGCGCCAGCAGCAGGGCAACCTGGGCTTCACGGGCGAGACCGACCGCATCTACCTGAACGCCCCCGAACGCCTGGCCATCGTCGACCCGCACTGGAACCGACGCATCACCTTGCAGGCCGGCGGCTCACGCACCGCGGTGATCTGGAACCCCTGGACCGAGCGCGCTCGCGACCTGCCGGACATGGCCGACGATGGCTGGCAGCGCATGCTGTGCATCGAGACGGCGAATGTGATGGATGACGTGGTGGTGCTCAAGCCGGGGGCGAGTCATGCGATGAGCGTGGCGATCGGTAGCGAAGTGCTCTGTTAATGCCATCGCGGGGCAAGTCGGGTCGCCGCATCGCCGCTCCCACGCTGTGATCAGAGTCCGGCGTGGGAGCGAGCTTGCCCCGCGATGCGATCTGCCAGATTCAGAGGTCGGCATCCTCCACCACCCTCACCTGCCCCGCCTCCAGCGCATACGCCGCATCCGCCAGGTCATTGCTGACTGTCTCCACCTTCAGCGTGCCGGTCACCCACAACGGCGTGTAGATGTCGTCGATCTTCAAACCTTTCGGATAACGCACCAGCACCAGCTGGTTCGGCGGCGGCGGCGGAACATGGATGCAGGCGCCCGGGTACGGCACCAGGAAGAACAACGTGCTGTTGCCTTTCGCATCGCTCTCCAACGGCACCGGATACCCGCCCAGGCGGATCTGCTTGCCGTTCATCGCTGCCACGGTCTTGGTCGAGTACATCACCGCAGGCAAGCCCTTGCTCTGCTTCAGGCCACCCTTGGCAGTGAAGGTCCCTTGAGCTTCCGGGGAGTTGTGGTCGATCTCGGGCATCTGCTCGAGGGCTTTCTGGTCCGACTTGGGCATCAGCTCAAGCCAGTCGGTCTCGGGCAGTTCGGCATGGGCCAGGGCGCTGGCCAGCAGCAGGGGAACGAGGAATAACGCACGCATGGGAATGCTCGGCAACTCGGAATTGAATTGCCGGGCATTCTAGCCTGTGTTCAGTTCTTCTTGATGAAGCCGTAGATCACCAGAAGGATGATCGCGCCGACCAGGGCCCCGAAGAAGCCTGCGGCCTGTCCGGCCTGGTAGATGCCCAGGGCTTGCCCGCCATAGGTGGCGGCCAGGGAGCCGGCGATGCCGAGGAGGATGGTCATGATCCAGCCCATGCTGTCGTCACCCGGTTTCAGGAAACGCGCCAGCAGGCCGACGATCAGGCCAATGAAGATGGTTCCAATGATGCCCATGGCAATCCCTCTGTGATGAACATGAAACATGCCAAAGCCTAGTCAGCGCTTTGGCATGTTGCCATCTCAGAGCGGCATTGCCGGGCAGAAGTTCGATCAGCCGGCGATCAACGCCTCTACTTCGGCAATCTTGGCCTTGAGCGTGGCCATGTCGGCGCAGCGCAGGGTGGCATGGCCGACCTTACGTCCGACCTTGAACGCCTTGCCGTAGTGGTGCAGGTGACAATCATCAATGGCCACGACCTTGTCCACCGGCGGTACTTCGCCGATGAAGTTGAGCATGGCGCTCTCGCCGACCTTGGCGGTCGAACCCAGCGGCAGGCCGGCGACGGCACGCAGGTGGTTCTCGAACTGGCTGCACTCGCTGCCTTCGATGGTCCAGTGCCCGGAGTTGTGCACGCGCGGGGCAATCTCGTTGGCCTTCAGGCCGCCGTCGACTTCGAAGAACTCGAAGGCCATGACGCCGACATAGTCCAGCTTCTGCAGCACGCGACCGACGTAGTCTTCGGCCAGGGCCTGCAGCGGGTGCGCGTCGCTGGCCACCGACAGTTTCAGGATGCCGCTGTCGTGGGTGTTGTGCACCAGGGGGTAGAAGCGGGTTTCGCCATCGCGGGCACGCACGGCCACCAGTGACACTTCGCCGGTGAATGGCACGAAGCCCTCCAGCAGGCAAGGCACGCTACCCAGCTCGGCGAAGGTATCGACCACGTCCTCAGGCTTGCGCAGGACCTTCTGGCCCTTGCCGTCATACCCCAGGGTGCGGGTCTTGAGCACGGCCGGCAGGCCGATGCTGGCGACGGCGGCATCCAGGTCCGCTTGCGAGAGGATGTCGGCGAAAGCCGGGGTCGGAATCCCCAGGTCGCGGAACATGCTCTTCTCGAACAGACGATCACGGGCGATGCGCAAGGCCTCGGCACTCGGGTAGACCGGCACGAACTGCGAAAGGAAGGCGACGGTTTCCGCCGGCACACTCTCGAACTCGAAGGTCACCAGGTCGACTTCGTCGGCCAGCTGGCGCAGGTGGTCCTGGTCGCCGTAGTCGGCACGCAGGTGCTCGCCCAGCGGGGCGGCGCAGGCGTCCGGAGCCGGGTCGAGGAAGGCGAAGTTCATGCCCAGCGGGGTGCCCGCCAGGGCCAGCATGCGGCCCAGCTGGCCGCCACCGATTACACCGATCTTCATAGCGTCAACCTCAAGCCTGGCGCGGGTCTGGATTGTCCAGAACGGTGTCGGTCTGCTCGGTGCGGAACTGCTTGAGCGCCGCGTGGAACTGCGGGTACTTGGCGCCCAGGATGCTCGCCGACAGCAGCGCGGCATTGATCGCGCCGGCCTTGCCGATGGCCAGGGTGGCTACCGGCACGCCGGCCGGCATCTGCACGATCGACAGCAGCGAATCGACACCCGACAGCATCGACGACTGCACCGGCACACCCAGCACCGGCAGGTGGGTCTTGGCGGCGCACATGCCCGGCAGGTGGGCGGCGCCACCGGCACCGGCGATGATCACCTCGATGCCGCGGCCTTCGGCCTCCTCGGCGTACTGGAACAGCAGGTCCGGGGTACGGTGGGCGGAAACCACCTTCACCTCGTAGGGAATGCCGAGTTTTTCCAGCATATCGGCGGTGTGGCTAAGGGTGGACCAATCGGACTTGGAGCCCATGATCACGCCAACCAGTGCACTCATCGTCGAGCCTCTTCGCTTGTGCGCCCGCAGGCGCGTCAAAAAACAACAAGCCACGCGGGACGACCGGCGTGGCTTGTTTGCTGATCATGACCGGATCTATCCGGTCGAGGGGCCGCGCAGTATAGCGTAACGCGAGGCGATCACGGCACCCCCGGCGACCAACTGTCGCCCTTATTTTTCGGGGGTTTGGCTGACTTTCGGGTCAACTGAACCGCCCTCCAGCTTGCGCCACAGCAACCGCACGTTGGCCTTGCGCACCAGGGCACAGCGATACAGGCGGATTTCCAGCGGCACATGCCACTGGCTGCCGCCACAGATCACCAGTTCGCCACGTTCCAGCTCGCCACGCATCGACAGCCTCGGCACCCAGGCGATACCCATGCCTTCGAGCGCCATGCTCTTGAGACTGTCGGCCATCGCGGTTTCATAGACAGTGGTATAGCGCAGGTTGCGCTGGCGCAGCAGCAGGTTGACCGAACGGCCGAGGAAGGCGCCAGCGCTGTAGGCCAGCAGCGGCACGCTGCCCTCGCCCTCCAGGTCGAACAGCGGCTTGCCGTCCGGACCCACGGCGCACACCGGAAGCATTTCGGTGGTGCCCATGTGCAGCGAGGGGAAGATCTCGGCGTCCATCTGCAGGGCGGCGTCCGGGTCATAGAAGGCCAGCATCAGGTCGCAGCCACCCTCGCGCAATGCATGAACGGCATCACCGACGTTGGTGGCCACCAGGCGCGTGGCGATGTTCAAACCATCGTTGCGCAACTGCGCCACCCAGCGCGGGAAAAAGCCCGATGCCAGGGAGTGTGCGGCCGACACCTGGATCACCTCGCCCTGCCCACCCTCGAGGTGATGCAAATGGCGGAGAACTTCGCTCAACTGGTCGACAACGGTACGTGCAGTGACGAGAAACAGCTGTCCGGCCTCGGTCAGTTCGATGGGCGTGCGGGAACGATTCACCAAGGTCAGCCCGAGCGCCGCCTCCAGGCTGCGTATGCGTCGACTGAAGGCCGGCTGGGTGACGAAACGGCGCTCGGCCGCCTGGGAAAAACTGCGGGTGGAGGCCAAGGCACTGAAGTCCTCCAGCCATTTGCTTTCGAGGTTCATCGACTACTCCGCAACGCGTGCACCAAAATGGAACACGCTCGATTGTCAATCGGCGTCACATCAAACCGTATGCCGTTTGTGCATAGGTTAGCGTGCAACAGCATTGGCCGCAAAATCCGGGCAGCCCTAGCATTGGCGCCATTCCGGCAGGTGCCGGGTCAAAATCGAGATGATATCCATCATGTCCTCCGCTGCATCGTTCCGCGTCGAAAAAGATCTGCTTGGTACCCTTGAAGTCCCTGCCGATGCCTACTACGGCATCCAGACTCTGCGCGCTGCCAACAACTTCCACCTCTCCGGCGTTCCGCTGTCGCACTACCCGAAACTGGTAGTCGGCCTGGCGATGGTCAAGCAGGCCGCTGCTGACGCCAACCGTGAGCTGGGGCACCTGAGCGATGCCAAGCACGCTGCCATCACTGCAGCCTGCGCCCGACTGATCAAGGGTGACTTCCACGATCAGTTCGTCGTGGACATGATTCAGGGCGGTGCTGGCACCTCCACCAACATGAACGCCAACGAAGTTATCGCCAACGTCGCGCTGGAGCACATGGGCCACCAGAAAGGTGAGTACCAGTACCTGCACCCGAACAACGACGTGAACATGGCGCAGTCGACCAACGACGCCTACCCGACCGCGATCCGTCTGGGTCTGCTGCTGGGCCACGACGCCCTGCTGGCCAGCCTCGACAGCCTGATCCAGGCCTTCGCCGCCAAAGGTAAAGAGTTCGACCACGTACTGAAGATGGGCCGTACCCAGCTGCAGGACGCCGTGCCGATGACCCTGGGCCAGGAGTTCCGCGCCTTCGCCACCACCATGACCGAAGACCTGCAGCGCCTGCGCTCGCTGGCTCCGGAGCTGCTGACCGAAATCAACCTGGGCGGTACCGCCATCGGTACCGGCATCAACGCCGACCCTGGCTACCAGGCCCTGGCCGTGCAGCGCCTGGCGACCATCAGCGGCCAGCCGCTGGTACCAGCTGCCGACCTGATCGAAGCCACCTCCGACATGGGCGCCTTCGTGCTGTTCTCCGGCATGCTCAAGCGTACCGCGGTCAAGCTGTCGAAGATCTGCAACGACCTGCGTCTGCTGTCCAGCGGCCCGCGCACCGGCATCAACGAGATCAACCTGCCGGCGCGCCAGCCAGGCAGCTCGATCATGCCAGGCAAGGTCAACCCGGTAATCCCGGAAGCCGTCAACCAGGTGGCCTTCGCCATCATGGGCAACGACCTGGCCCTGACCGTCGCCGCCGAAGGTGGCCAACTGCAGCTGAACGTGATGGAACCGCTGATCGCCTACAAGATCTTCGACTCGATCCGCCTGCTGCAACGCGCCATGGACATGCTGCGCGAGCACTGCATCGTCGGCATCACCGCCAACGAACAGCGCTGCCGTGAACTGGTCGAGCACTCGATCGGCCTGGTCACCGCCCTGAACCCGTACATCGGCTACGAAAACGCCACCCGTATCGCCCGCGTCGCCCTGGAAACCGGCCGCGGCGTGCTGGAACTGGTGCGCGAGGAGAAGCTGCTGGACGAAGAGATGCTCAACGACATCCTGCGTCCGGAAAACATGATCGCTCCCCGTCTGGTTCCGCTGAAGGCGTAACCCAGACCGCTGCAAACAGTCTCACCAGGTCGAGGGACTAGACACCTCTCAACCTTTCAAGGGCCCGAGCGCACGCTCCGGGCCCTTTTTTTATGCCTGCACGCGATCCCTGTAGGAGCGGCCTTGTGTCGCGAAAGGGCCGCAAAGCGGCCCCGCCGATCTTTGCGTCAATGCTGAAATCCCGGGGCTGCCATGCAGCCCTTTCGCGGCACAAGGCCGCTCCTACAGGGGGTTGTGCGTCTCGAGCGGCATATAACTTGCTCGCTAAAGCTTCTCAGCCCAATGGGACGCCGAGCATGCTGCACAGCCACCTCACCACCCTCAACGCGGTTTCGCTGATCCTCCAGGTGTTCCAGGAGGCCGGCGTCGACCCGCGGCAGTTGCTCGCCGGCAGCGGCATAGGCCCGGCGGACCTGGGCCACGCTGATGCGCGTATCACCACCCAGCAGGAACTGCAGGTGTGCGCCAACGCCGTGTCCCGGCGTGAGGACATCGGCCTGGAACTGGGCCGACGGATGCATGTGTCGTGCTACGGGATGCTCGGTTACGCCCTGCTCTCCAGTGCCACTTTGGGTGACGCCCTGCGCCTGGCGCTGAGTTACCCGGCACTGCTGGGAACAGTCTTCCAGCTGCGCCTGGTGGACGACGGCCAGCGGGTCTGGCTCTGCGCCAGCGATCATTACGACGCCCCCGGCCTTGCCGCCTTCAACGCCGAGTTCTGCCTGGTGTCGCTGAAAGTGATCTGCGATGACCTGCTCGGCCGCCCGCTGCCGCTGCTGGCGGCGCGCTTCGAACACTCTCGCCCCGGCTACCACGCGCTCTACGACGGTGCATTCCAGTGCCCGCTCGGCTTCGAGGCCGGCGATAACGCCTTCGCATTCGAGCGCCGCTGGCTGGACATGCCGCTGCCGCTGGCCGACCCGATCACCCACAAGGCCATGGGCGAACGCTGCCGACGGCTGAACCTGGAGTTCACCGGACGCCAGGCCTGGCTCGGGCGCATTCGCCAGTTGCTGATCCAGCAACTGGATGCCGCCCCTGGGTTGGAAGGCCTGGCACGGCAGATGAACTGCTCGTCGCGCACCTTGCGCCGGCACCTGCAGGCGTTGGGCAGCAGTTATCAACAGCTGCTCGACGAGTTGCGCTTCGAGCGGGCCAAGCAACTGCTGGCCGAAGACCAGATGCCGATCTATCGCATTGCCGAATCGCTGGGGTTCAGCGAGACCGCGAGTTTCAGGCACGCCTTCCAGCGCTGGAGCGGCGTGGCGCCCAGTCATTTCCGCGGCTGACCGCCCCGCGATAGAGTCGGCACAGGTGATGGCCATATCTATCCCCTTTTGGCCATTCATGCCGTTCTCCCTTCATCAGGCCAGCCAGCACAATCGGCCCACGCCAGTAATGATCCGGAGAACAACAAATGCTGACGATCTATTCCGATGACCACCGCCTGCACCATGGCCGCTGCGAGCTGATCGATGGCCAGCTGATGCCCTGCTTCGAAATGCCCTCCCGCGCCGATCACGTCCTCGATCAGGTGAAGCAGCGCAACCTCGGCCCCGTGCAAGGCCCCACCGATTTCGGCCGCGCCCCGCTGCAACGCATCCACAGCACCGACTACCTGAACTTCTTCGAAGGCGCCTGGGCTCGCTGGGCCGCACTCGGCCACGACGGCGACCTGCTACCCTTCACCTGGCCGGCGCGCACCCTTCGCCAGGTCAAGCCCACCGGCCTGCACGGCGAACTCGGCTACTACAGCTTCGATGCCGGCGCGCCGATCACCGCCGGCACCTGGCAGGCCGCCTACAGCGCAGCGCAAGTGGCCCTGACCGCCCAGGCCGCGATCCAGCAAGGCGCCCACGCGGCCTTCGCCCTGTGCCGCCCGCCGGGGCACCACGCCGCCGCCGAGGTGATGGGTGGCTACTGCTACCTGAACAACGCCGCCATCGCCGCCCAGGCCTTCCTCGACCAGGGCCGGCGCAAGGTGGCCATCCTCGATGTCGACTACCACCACGGCAACGGCACCCAGGACATCTTCTACACCCGCAACGATGTGTTCTTCGCCTCGATCCACGGCGACCCGCAGGACGAGTTCCCGTTCTTCCTGGGCTATGCCGACGAGGTCGGTGAAGGCGCGGGCGAAGGCTGCAACATCAACTACCCACTACCCGCCGGCAGTGACTGGGCGGCCTGGAGCGCGGCCCTGGAAGACGCCTGCCAGCGCATCGCCGCCTACGACGCCGAGGTGCTGGTGATCTCCCTCGGCGTGGACACCTTCAAGGACGACCCGATCTCCCAGTTCAAGCTCGACAGCCCGGACTACCTGGAGATGGGCAAGCGCATCGCCCAGCTGGGCAAGCCGACCTTGTTCGTGATGGAGGGCGGCTACGCCGTGGAGGAAATCGGCATCAACGCGGTCAATGTGCTGGAAGGCTTCCAGCGCGCCCAGCCAGGAGCCTGAACATGGTCCGACTCAAGCGTCTGCTCGCCCCACTCATCACCGCCGGCCTGCTCGCTGGCGCGCTCCAGGCCCACGCCGACCAGCGCACCCTGCGGGTCTACAACTGGTTCGACTACATCACCCCGCAGACCCTCACCGACTTCCAGAAGGACAGCGGGGTGAAGCTGGTCTACGACATCTTCGACACCAACGAGGCGCTGGAGGCCAAGCTGCTGACCGGCAACTCCGGCTACGACGTGGTGGTGCCATCCAACGTGTTCCTCGCCAAGCAGATCGAGGCCAGCGTGTTCCAGCCGCTCGATCGCACCAAGCTGCCCAACTGGCAACATCTGGACCCGGCGCTGATGAAGCTGATCGAGGCCAACGATCCCGGCAACAAGTTCGCCGTGCCCTACATGTACGGCACCGTGCTGATCGGCTTCAACCCGGACAAGGTCAAGGCCGTGCTCGGCGACAACGCCCCGGTGGACAGCTGGGACCTGATCTTCAAGCCAGAGAACATCGCCAAGCTCAAGCAGTGCGGCGTGGCGCTGCTCGATTCGCCGTCGGAGATCCTGCCGCTGGCCCTGTCGTACCTGGGCCTGGACCCCAACAGCGGCAAGCCGGCCGATTACCAGAAGGCCCAGGACCTGCTGCTGAAGATCCGCCCGCATGTCACCTACTTCCACTCCTCCAAGTACATGGCCGACATCGCCAATGGCGACATCTGCGTGGCGGTGGGTTATTCGGGCAGCTTCTCCCAGGCCGCCAACCGCGCCCGCGAGGCGAAGAACGGCGTGGTGGTGGACATGCGTCTGCCCAAGGAAGGGGCGCCGATCTGGTTCGACATGCTGGCGATCCCGAAGAATGCGGCCAACCCGGAGGATGCCCATGCCTTCATCAACTACCTGCTGCGGCCTGAGGTGATCGCGCCGATCAGCGATTTCGTCGGCTACCCGAACCCGAACAAGGATGCGAACGACAAGGTCAGCCCAACGATCCGCAACAACCCGAACCTGTACCCGACGGCGGAGGCGATGGCCAAGCTGTATACCTTGAAGCCGTTGCCACGGGATGCCGAGCGGGCACGCACCCGGGCCTGGACCAAGATCAAGTCGGGAACCTGACCTCATCGCGGGGCAGCCCGCTCCCACAAGGACCATCCAAGTCTGTGTGGGAGCGGCGGTTCGCCGCTGCGACTTGCCCCGCGATGCCTACCTCCAGGCCTTGCGCAGGCGCATCAGCGCATCCGCGATCTGCGCCTCCGGCACCGCCGCAAACCCCAGCACCAGCCCTGCCCTTTTATCCACAGGCTCCTCGCTGTCCTCCAGCCAGTAGCTGCTCAGCGGATTGACCTCCACCCCCACCGCTTCCGCCCGAGCCACCAGCTCTTGTTCTCGCGCCAAGTTATCCACATCCACCTTCACATGCAGCCCCGCCGCCACCACCGGCATGACCCCCAGCCCCGGCACGTCCCGTGGCCAGCCAGCCTGGAGCACGTTGCGCCGCGCCAGCGCAGCCCGGCGCATGCGGCGGATATGCCGCTGGAAATGCCCTTGGGCCATGAACTGCGCCATCACGCACTGGGTGCCGACCTCCGAATGACGCACCGCCAGCGCGCGGCACCGACTGAACGCCTGCACCAGGCGCCCGGGAAGCACCAGGTATCCCAGGCGCAGGGCCGGAAGGGCGATCTTGCCGAAGGTCCCCACGTACAGCACGCGCCCTTGGCGATCCAGCGCGGCCAGTGGTGCCAGCGGCGCACCGCTGTAACGGTACTCGCCGTCGTAGTCGTCCTCGAGGATCCAGCCATCCTGGCGCTCGGCCCAGGCCAGCAGCGAAAGGCGACGGGCCAGGCTCATGGTGACGCCCGTGGGATACTGGTGGGCAGGCGTCACGTAGGCCAGCCGGCACTCGGGCATCTCGGCCAATCTCGCGCAGTCCATGCCCTCGGCATCCACCGGCACGCCCCTGAGCGTCGCCCCGGCCATCGCGAAGGCATGCCCGGCAGCCCGGTACCCTGGGTTTTCCACAGCCACGCCATCGCCGGGCTGCAACAGCAGCTGTGCACAAAGGCTGATGGCCTCCTGCGCGCCACTGGTGATCACAATTTGTTCAGCCGCGCAGGAAAGCCCCCGTGAGCGTCGCAGGTAGGTGGCAATCAGCTCGCGCAGCTGCCACTCACCCGCCGGGTCGCCATAGCCCAGCATCGCCGGGTCGGGATTTCGCCAGAAACCCGCTTGCAGCTTGGCCCACACCTCGAACGGGAACAGGTCGAACGCCGGCACGCCCACGCGAAAAGCCTTGGGCGCCCCACCTCTTGGCAGCGGCAGATGATGATTTTTCAGACGTTGCAGGGGCTCGCTGATGACCGGCTGGCTGGATAAATCCTCAGTATTCTCAGCACGGAATGTGGATAAGTCTGTTGATAACCCCAGGGATAACCCTGTTGATAATTGTGTGGATAGTTTCGGTAGCTGGCTCACATAGGTGCCATCGCCGACCCGGCTCTCGATGAAGCCTTCGGCATACAGCTGGTCGTAGGCCCTCACCACGCTGTTGCGCGACAGCGTCAGCATCGCCGCCAGGTCGCGGGTGGCCGGCAACCGTGTACCGCTGCCCAGGCGCCCATCCAGCACCCTTGCGCGCAAGGCATGGTAGAGCTGCTGGCTCAGCCCGCGGCGGCGATCCAGGACGATACCCGTAGGGTCGAAAGGCAGAGGATGGCAACGTTCGATCATGGCATTGGACCTATGAAAACAGCCGTGAATGGCTCTTACCCAGAGCCAATAGCCTGCCTAGCATGGAGCCATTCAACAAGGACATCCAGCATGTACAACAACAAGCCCCACCAGGAACACGACCTCGACCGTCTGCACCGGCACATGCTGCAAACCCGCCTGGCGCTGCTGGTCAGCCAGGGTGAACAGGGCCTGCTGGCTACCCACCTGCCGGTACTGGTCGAGACCGGCGAAGGCGAGTTCGGCACGGTCTACGCCCACCTGGCCCGGGCCAACCGTCAGTGGCAGGACCTGGAGCAAGGGGGCGAGGCGCTGCTGGTGTTTCCCGGTGCCGATGCCTACGTCAGCCCCAGCTACTACCCGAGCAAGGCGGACAACCCCAAGGTGGTGCCGACCTGGAACTACCTGGCCGTGCACGCCTATGGCCCGGTGGAAGTTATCCACAACGCCCAGTCGTTGCTGGACATCGTCACCCGCCTAACCGACCGCCATGAACAGGGCCGCAGCGAGCCCTGGACAGTGTCCGACGCCCCAGCCGACTACCTCGACGGCATGCTCCGCGCCATCGTCGGCATCCGCCTGCCCATCAGCCGCCTGCAAGGCGCGCGCAAGCTGAGCCAGAACCGGTCGGCGCAGGACATTGCCGGCGTGCGCGAAGGCCTTGGCGCCAGCAATGACCACCTGGACAACCAACTCGCCGCGCACATGCGCGATCTCTGAAGGAAAAGCCCATGACCCCCGTTACCCTGCGCCCGGTCGGCGCCCACGATCACGCCGCCTGGCGCTCCCTGTGGCAGGCCTACCTGCGCTTCTACCAGACCGAACTGGCCGACGAGATCTACCTCAGCTCCTGGCAGCGCCTGCTCGACCCCAGCGAACCCACCCATTCGACCCTGGCCTGGGTCGACGGCAAGGCGGTGGGCCTGGTCAACTTCATCTACCATCGCACCAACTGGAGCATCCAGAATTCCTGCTACCTGCAGGACCTCTACGTGGACAGCGAGCAACGCGGCCTGGGTATCGGCCGCCAGCTGATCGAGCATGTCTACGCGACGGCCAAGGCCGCCGACTGCTCGAGGGTGCACTGGCTGACCCACGAAACCAATGCCACCGCCATCAGCCTGTACGAACAGATCGCCGATCGGCCGGGCTTCATCCACTTCCGCAAAGCATTGTAGGACGAACATGAACGACGCATTGAACTGGAAGCCCGCCGGCACACCCAAGGCCGAGCCCCTCGAAGGCCGTTTCATCCGCCTGGAAAAACTCGACCCGGCCCGCCATGGCGACGACCTCTGGGAAGTACTG
The DNA here is from genome assembly GCF_036324045.1 of Pseudomonas carassii. Lineage (NCBI taxonomy): Bacteria > Pseudomonadati > Pseudomonadota > Gammaproteobacteria > Pseudomonadales > Pseudomonadaceae > Pseudomonas > Pseudomonas carassii. Next base: position 90,447 of record NZ_JAZDCT010000007.1, read on the forward strand.
CAAGGCCCGGGCTCGGATCCGGTGCTGTGGGACTACCTGCCCTACGGCCCGTTTGCCGAGCGCGCCGGCTTCGACCACTGGCTGCAAGGCAACGCCGCCAGCCGCGACCCGCTGTTCTACAGCGTGATCGACCGCACCAGCGGCCAGGTTCAAGGCATCCTCAGCTACATGTCGATCGTCCCGGAACAGGGCCGCTTCGAGATCGGCCACATCGCCTTCGGCGCCGCCATGCAGCGCACGCCGAAAGGCACCGAGGCGGTGTACCTGCTGGGCAAGCTGGGGTTCGAGCTGGGCAACCGCCGGCTGGAATGGAAATGCAACGACGCCAATGCCCGCTCCAAGCGCGCGGCGGAACGCTTCGGCTTCGTCTTCGAAGGGGTGTTCCGTCAGCACATGGTGGTCAAGGACCGCAACCGGGATACGGCGTGGTATTCGATTACCGACGGCGAATGGCCGGCGGTGGCGGCGGGGTTCGAGCGCTGGTTGAGTGTGGATAACCAGCAACCTGAAGGTCAGGTGCGAACCTTGGAGACATGCCGTCAGGGCTGAGTCTTGCTCAAACCTCACCGGCCTCTTCACGGGTAAACCCGCTCCCACAGGTTGGGCGCCGACTCTGTGGGAGCGGGTTTACCCGCGAAGGGGCCGGGAAACCCAGCACAAAAAAAGGGGAGCATTCGCTCCCCAGAGGTTAACCGCTTGCAGATGAAGGCTTCTGTCAGCCTTCGATCTCGATCAGGATCTCGCCCGGTGTCACCCGGTCGCCCTTGGCCACGTGGATGGCCACGACCTTGCCGGCGATGGCCGCCTGGACTTCGGTCTCCATCTTCATCGCCTCGGTGATCAGCACCGCCTGGCCGGCCTTGACCACATCGCCTTCCTTGACCAGCACATCGACGATGTTGCCCGGCATGCTGGTGCTGACATGGCCCGGCTCGCTGGCCTGCTTGCGCTTGCTGCCACCACCGCCGACGAACTCGTTGAGCGGCTCGAACACCACTTCCTCCGGCATGCCGTCGATGGACAGGTAGAAGTGGCGCTTGCCTTCGGCCTTGACGCCCACGCCGGTGATGTCGACGCGGTAGGTCTCGCCGTGCACGTCGATGACGAACTCGGTCGGCACGCCCTCACCGCCCACCGAGCCCACCGCGCCGGCTTCCGGAATCGGCAGCAGGGCTTCGGGCTTGAGGGTGCCGGCTTCGCGTTCCTCGAGGAACTTGCGGCCGATGTCGGGGAACATGGCGAAGGTCAGCACGTCTTCCTCGGATTGCGCCAGGCTGCCGATATCGGCACGCAGCTTGGCCATCTCCGGCTTGAGCAGGTCGGCCGGGCGCACGTCGATCACTTCCTCGCTACCGATCGCCTGGCGGCGCAGCTGCTCGTTGACCACGCCCGGGGCCTTGCCGTAACCGCCCTGCAGGTACAGCTTCACCTCGTTGGTGATGGTCTTGTAGCGCTCGCCGGCCAGCACGTTGAAGAACGCCTGGGTACCGACGATCTGCGAGGTCGGGGTCACCAGCGGCGGGAAGCCGAGGTCTTCACGAACGCGCGGGATCTCTGCCAGCACTTCGTTCATGCGGTTGAGCGCACCCTGCTCCTTGAGCTGGTTGGCCAGGTTGGAAATCATCCCGCCCGGTACCTGGTTGACCTGCACGCGGGTGTCCACGGCGGTGAACTCGCTCTCGAACTGGTGGTACTTCTTGCGCACGGCGTAGAAGTACAGGCCGATTTCCTGCAGCAGCTCCAGGTCCAGGCCGGTGTCGAACTCGCTGCCCTTGAGCGCGGCGACCATCGACTCGGTACCCGGGTGGCTGGTGCCCCAGGCGAAACTGGAGATCGCGGTATCGATATGGTCGGCGCCGTTTTCCACCGCCTTGAGCTGGCACATCGCAGCCAGGCCTGCGGTATCGTGAGAGTGGATGAACACTGGCAGCGACTGCTCGGCCTTCAGCGCCTTGACCAGTTCGCCGGTGGCGAACGGGGTCAGCAGGCCGGCCATGTCCTTGATCGCCACCGAGTCGCAGCCCATGGCTTCCATCTGCTTGGCCTGCTGTACAAAGGCGTCGATGGTGTGCACGGGGCTGGTGGTGTAGGCGATGGTGCCCTGGGCATGCTTGCCGGCGGCCTTCACTGCCTCGATGGCCACACGCAGGTTACGCACGTCGTTCATGGCGTCGAAGATGCGGAACACATCAATGCCGTTGACCGCCGCCTTGGCGACGAAGGCCTTGACCACGTCGTCGCTGTAGTGGCGGTAGCCCAGCAGGTTCTGCCCGCGCAGGAGCATCTGCAGGCGGGTGTTGGGCAATGCGGCGCGCAGCTTGCGCAGGCGCTCCCACGGGTCTTCCTTGAGGAAGCGCACGCAGGCGTCGAAGGTGGCCCCGCCCCAGACTTCCAGCGACCAGTAGCCGACCTTGTCGAGCTTGTCGCAGATCGGCAGCATGTCTTCGGTGCGCATGCGGGTGGCCAGCAGGGACTGGTGGGCGTCGCGCAGGATCGTGTCGGTGACAAAGATTTTCTTGGACATTGTTCGGTTCCTCACAGGCCTGCGTGCGCGGCGATGGCGGCGGCGATGGCCAGGGCCAGCTCTTCGGGTTTGCGCTTGATCGAGTAGTTGGTCAGTTCAGGGTGGCTTTCGACGAAGCTGGTGTTGAACTGGCCGCTGCGGAATTCCGGATTGCGCAGGATTTCCTGGTAGTACGCGGCGGTGGTCTTCACCCCCTGCACACGCATGTCGTCCAGGGCCCGCAGGCCACGGTCCATGGCTTCTTCCCAGGTCAGCGCCCAGACCACCAGTTTCAGGCACATGGAGTCGTAGAACGGCGGGATGGTGTAGCCGGTGTAGATCGCCGTGTCGGTGCGCACGCCGGGGCCGCCGGGGGCGTAGTAGCGGGTGATCTTGCCGAAGCTGGGCAGGAAGTTGTTCTTCGGATCTTCGGCGTTGATGCGGAACTGCAACGCGAAGCCACGGTGCTGGATGTCTTCCTGCTTGATCGACAGCGGCAGGCCGGAAGCGATGCGAATCTGCTCGCGGACGATGTCGATGCCGGTGATTTCCTCGGTGATGGTGTGCTCCACCTGCACCCGGGTGTTCATCTCCATGAAGTACACCTCGCCATCGGCGAGCAGGAACTCCACGGTACCGGCGTTCTCGTAATCCACCGCCTTGGCCGCGCGCACCGCCAGGTCGCCGATGTAGGCGCGCTGCTCGGGAGTCAGCTGCGGGCTCGGGGCAATCTCGATCAGCTTCTGGTTGCGGCGCTGGATCGAGCAGTCGCGCTCGAACAGGTGCACCACGTTGCCGAAGCTGTCACCGAGGATCTGCGCCTCGATGTGCTTGGGGTTGACGATGCATTTTTCCAGGAACACTTCCGCCGAGCCGAAGGCCTTGGTGGCCTCGGAGATGACACGGGGGAAGTTCTGCTCCAGCTCTTCACGGCTGTTGCAGCGGCGGATGCCACGCCCGCCACCACCGGAGGTGGCCTTGAGCATCACCGGGTAACCGATGCGGTCGCCTTCACGCAGGGCTTCATGGATATCGGCGACGTTGCCTTCGGTGCCGGGGGTAACCGGGACACCGGCCGCGATCATGGTGCGGCGTGCCTCGGTCTTGTCGCCCATGCGGCGGATGACATCGGCGGCCGGGCCGATGAACTTGATCCCGCGTTCGGCGCAGATCTCCGCAAGCTCGGCGTTTTCCGACAGGAAACCGTAGCCTGGATGCAGGGCATCGCAGCCGGTCTCGACAGCAAGGTTCACCAGCTTGCGCGGGTTCAGGTAGCCGGCCAGGGGCTCGGCACCGATGCTGTAGGCCTCGTCGGCGCGCTTGACGTGCAGGGCGTGACGGTCGGCGTCGGCATAGATCGCGACGGAGCGAATGCCCATCTCGGCGCAGGCACGCACGATCCGAACTGCGATCTCACCCCGGTTGGCGATCAGGATTTTTGTTATCACTGGAGTCTTCCCAAAGCCGTAGGAACAGACGATCCGGTTTTACCGGTCGGCGCGTGACCAGACGTCGCTGGCCAGTCGCATATTCACCCTAGCGCTGAAGGTCGATAAACAAAAATCAATATTTGTTAGGGGCAGTATTAGCAAAAGCTTATAGTGAGGTAACAAGGTTTTGCCGGAGCCCCGGAAAAAATGCGTAAGTCCTTGATGCGTATGACTTTGCGTCAGCTTCAGGTGTTCAACGAGGTGTGTGATCTGCGCTCCTACAGCCGGGCGGCCGAGGAGATGGCACTGACGCAACCCGCCGTTAGTCTACAGATCCGCCAGCTCGAGGAGCTGGTCGGCCAGCCGCTGTTCGAGTACGTCGGCAAGAAGCTCTACCTGACCGAGGCGGCCGAGGCGCTGCAACGCGCCAGCCGCGATATCTTCGGGCGCCTGGAGAACCTCGACATGCAGTTGTCGGACCTGCAGGGCTCATTGCAGGGTCAGCTGAAACTGGCGATCGAATCCAGCGCCAAGTACTTCGTGCCGCACCTGTTCGCCGCCTTCAAGCAGCGCCACCCGGAGGTCAACCTCACCCTCACGGTGGTCAACCGGGCCCAGGCGATCCGGCGTCTGTCGGACAACCGCGACGACCTGACCATCATGTCCATGGTGCCCCAGGATATGGGCCTGGAGTTCCTGCCCTTCCTCAACAACCCGATCGTCGCCGTGGCGCCGCCGGACCATCCGCTGTGCAAGCTCGAACAACTGCGCCTGCAGGATCTCGAGCCTCATGCCCTGCTGGTCCGCGAACAAGGGTCGGGCACGCGCAGGGCCTGCGAGGAGTTCTTCAAGGACAAGCGCGTGCACTTCACCCAGACACTCGAGGTGGCCTCCACGGACGCACAGCGAGAATGCGTGGTGGCCGGCCTGGGCATCGCCCTGCTGACCCGCCACGCGGTCAACCTGGAGCTGGCCACCGGCGTGCTCAGGGAACTGCCGGTGGAAGAGCTGCCGCTATACCGCAGCTGGTGCCTGGTGCAGTCCAAAAGCAAGCGCCAGTCGCCGGTTGCCTTGGCGTTCCAGGCGTTCATCCGCAGCGAACGTGCGCAGATCAGCGGGATTGTGCAGCGTTTCTCGGGGAAGTTGCCGCCGATACCTGCCACACCGTGATGTCCTGCAGGTCGGGGTAGTCGGCCAGCTCGCGCAGCAGCTGGCGCTGGTCGCAGTAGCTTTCGATCGCGCGGCGGAACTCCATGCGGCGCTGGTCCTTTTCCTGCTGCTTGCGAGCCTTGGCGTTGGGTTGGTACACACCTGCGTGATCATGTGCCATTGCCTGTCTCCCAAATAGGATGCGGGAGTTTCAGACTGGCCTCAGGGATTTACCGTTTTGCGGTGAAATAGTGACGAAATGATGAAATCTGCGTATCGCTCAGTCGTCGGTGGCCTTGATCGACTTGGGCGATAAACGCAGGCTGCGCAAGCTGCGCTTCACGCTCTTGAGGTGATTGACCAGGCTCGGCCCGCGGGCCATGGCCACGCCCATGGCCAGCACGTCGATCACCACCAGGTGGGCGATACGCGAGGTCAGCGGGGTATAGATTTCAGTGTCTTCATGCACGTCGATGGCCAGGTTGACCGTCGACAATTCGGCCAGTGGCGTCTGGCTCGGGCACAGGGTGATCAGGTTGGCGCCACTTTCACGCACCAGGTTGGCGGTGATCAGCAGGTCCTTGGAGCGCCCCGACTGCGAAATGCACACCGCCACATCGCCCGGCTTCAGGGTAACCGCTGACATCGCCTGCATATGCGGGTCGGAATACGCCGCGGCGCTGAGCAGCAGGCGGAAGAACTTGTGCTGGGCATCGGCCGCGACCGCGCCGGAAGCGCCAAAGCCGTAGAACTCCACGCGCTGGGCCTGGGCCATGGCGGTCACCGCCTGCTGCAGCGCCTGCGGATCAAGGTGCTCGCGCACCTCCATCAGCGTATGCAGGGTGGTATCGAAGATCTTCAGGCTGTAGTCGGCGACCGAGTCGTCTTCATGGATGGCGAACTGGCCGAAACTGGCGCCGGCGGCCAGGCTCTGCGCCAGCTTGAGCTTGAGGTCCTGGAAGCCCGAGCAACCGATCGCCCGGCAGAAGCGCACGATGGTCGGCTCGCTGATCCCCACACTGTGCGCCAGGTCGGCCATCGAGCTGTGCATGACGGCAGCCGGATCGAGCAGCACATGGTCGGCCACTTTGAGTTCCGATTTGCGCAGCAGGTGCCGCGATTGGTCGATATGTTGCAACAGATTCACGGGCTGGACTCGGTTATGATCGGCGTGCCGGGATGTAGCTTTCTTGTAGTTATACTACATGCTTGCCAACCCGCCCAGCTAAACGAACGTGGAGAGTGGTGGTTTGACGATTCCTTGCGACATCCTGGTCTTCGGCGGCACGGGCGACCTAGCCCTGCACAAACTGCTCCCGGCGCTCTACCACCTGTATCGCGAGGCCCGCCTGCACAATGCCGTGCGGATCATCGCCCTGGCCCGGCGCCACCTTTCGCGCAACGACTACCTCAAGCTCGCCGAACGCCATTGCCGGGCGCAGATCGCCCGCCAGGACTTCGACGAGGACGTCTGGCAGCGCTTCTGCGCCCGCCTGGACTACTTCCCCATGGACGCCGCGCAGAGCGCCGACTTCGGTCGCCTGGCCCGTTACCTGGGCGAGCCCGGCGGGCTCACGCGCATCTTCTACCTGGCCACCGCGCCCAAGTTGTTCGTGCCCATCGCCAACCACCTGCGCATCGCCGGCCTGGCCGACAGCGAGGCGCGCATCGTGCTGGAGAAGCCCATCGGTCACTCGCTGGAGTCGGCCACCGCGATCAACGAGGCCATCGGCGCGGTGTTCAGCGAACCGCAGGTATTTCGCATCGACCACTACCTGGGCAAGGAAACCGTGCAGAACCTCATGGCCCTGCGCTTCGCCAATGCCCTGCTGGAACCGGTGTGGCGCAACGGCCAGGTCGACCATGTGCAGATCAGCGTCTGCGAGACCCTCGGCGTGGAGAACCGCGGCGCCTACTACGACCGTGCCGGCGCCACCCGCGACATGCTGCAGAACCACCTGCTGCAGTTGCTCTGCCTGGTGGCCATGGAGCCGCCGGCGCAATTCGAGGCCGAGGCGGTGCGCGACGAAAAGGTGAAGATCCTTCGCGCGCTCAAGCCCATCACCGGCCAGGACGTGCAGGACAAGACCGTGCGCGGCCAGTACGGCGCCGGCAAGATCGGCGGCCAGGAAGTGCCGGCCTATTACTTCGAGAAAGACGTGGACAACGACAGCGACACCGAGACCTTCGTCGCGGTGCAGGCGCACATCGACAACTGGCGCTGGGCCGGCGTGCCCTTCTACCTGCGCACCGGCAAGCGCATGGCGCGGCGCTCGTCGCAGATCGTCATCCAGTTCAAGCCGGTGCCCCACGAGCTGTTCAGCGGTGGCCAGGTCAACCTGTTGCTGATCCAGCTACAGCCGGACGAGCACATCAGCCTGCGCATGATGACCAAGAGCCCGGGCAAGGGCATGCGCCTGGCACCGGTCGAACTGGACCTGAACCTCGCCCAGGCCTTCGCCCAGACCCGCCGCTGGGACGCCTACGAGCGGCTGTTGCTGGATGTGCTGGAAGGCGACTCGACGCTGTTCATGCGCCGCGACGAGGTCGAGGCCGCCTGGGCCTGGATCGACCCGATCCTGCAAGGCTGGGAGGAACACTTCCAGGCGCCACGCCCCTACCCCGCCGGCAGCAATGGCCCGGAACAGGCCAACAGCCTACTGGCACGCCAGGGCCAGGCCTGGCACCTGTAGGAGCGGCCTTGTGTCGCGAACGGGCTGCAAAGCAGCCCCGACAACTCCAAGCCGGGCGCCTAGGCCGACCTTCAGCGCAACAGGTCAGCCGTCGAGCGATCAAGCAGCGCGCGGAACGAGGTCGCGTCCACCGGCCGGCTGATCAGGTAGCCCTGCACCTCATCACAGCCATGCTCGCGCAGGAACTGAAGCTGCTCGCGGGTTTCCACCCCTTCGGCCACCACCTTCAAGCGCAAACTCTTGGCCATGGCAATGATCGCCCGGGTGATCGCCGCGTCCTGAGTCCCTTCTAGCAGACCACGGATGAACGCCTGGTCGATCTTCACGTAGTCCACCGGGAAGCGCTTGAGGTAGCTCAGCGACGAATAGCCGGTGCCGAAGTCGTCGATGGCCAGCTTCACCCCCAGCGCATGCAACTGCTCGAAGGTGGTGATGATGTGCTCGACGCTGTCCAGCAACTGGCTTTCGGTCAGTTCTAGTTCCAGCAAGTGCGGCGCCAGGCCGGACTCCTGCAGGACCTGGCGCACCAGGCTGACCAGCTTGCCCTGGCGCAGCTGGTACACAGACAGGTTGACCGAAACGCGTACCTCCAGGCCCTGGCGCAACCATTCGCACGCCTGCCAGCAGGCCTGGCGCAGCACGAACTCACCCATGGGCGCGATCAGCCCGGTCTCTTCGGCCAGGCCGATGAACTCACTGGGCGGCACCATGCCCCACTCGGGGTGCTGCCAGCGCACCAGCGCCTCGGCCGCGTGCAACTGGCCGGTGCGCAGGCACAGCTTGGGCTGGTAGTAGACCAGCAGCTGGCGCTCGTCGATGGCCTTGCGCAGCTGGTTCTCCAGCTGCAGGCGTTCCAGGGTGCTGGCGCGCAGGCTCTCGGTGTAGAACTGGAAACTGTCACCGCCCAAGTGCTTGGCGTGCTGCTTGGCCATGTCGGCCTGACTGACCAGGGCATTGAGGTCCTGAGTGGCGTCGGACAACAGGCTGATGCCCACCGACGCGCTGATCACCACCTCGTGCCCACCCACGCGCTGGGGCACGCGCAGCTTGTCGAGCAGCCGGGTGGTGACGCGCACCAGGCTCGACAGGTTGGTGTAGCCGTCGAACAGCACGGCGAACTCGTCGCCGGACAGGCGCGCCACGGTGTCGGCCTCCGGCACCGCGTTGGCCAGGCGCTGGGCCATCTTCTTGAGCAACTGGTCCGCCAGTTCATGGCCCAGGCTCTCGTTGAGCAACTTGAAGCGGTCCAGGTCCACATGCAGCAGCGCCAGGCTGCGACCGTTCAGGCGCATGCGCTGCGCCGCCTCGTGCAGGCGCAGGCGGAACAGCGCGCGGTTGGCCAGCCCGGTGAGGTCGTCGTAATGCGCCAGGTAGCGCAGGCGCTCCTCGGATTCGCGGCGCGCGGACAGGTCGGTGAAGAAGCCGACGATATTGACGATCCGTCCCCGTGGGTCATTCACGCTGTTCAGTTGCAGCCACTGCGGGTAGAGCTCGCCGTTCTTGCGCGCCTCGACCAGCTCGCCCTGCCAGCGGCCCTGCTGCTCCAACGCCTGGTCGATGGCCTGGCTGTGGCGCCGGGCATCGCGGCTGCAGGGCAGCTCCAGGGCGTTGCGGGCGATCAGCTCGGCCCGGCCGTAGCCGGTGACATCGCAGAAGGCCTGGTTCACCGCCAGCAACTGGAAGTCCGCATCGAGAATGGCGATCCCTTCGCTGGCCGCCTCGAATACCGTCGCGGCCAGGCGCTGCTGCTCTTCCTGTTCTTTCTGCGCGGTGATGTCGCGGCGGGTGCCGAGCATGCGCAGGACCTTGCCCTGGCCATCGGACTCCACCGCCCGCCCACGGTCCTCGATCCAGCACCAGTGCCCCTGGGCGTGGCGTACCCGGTACTCGACCCGGTAGTCCTCGGTGCGCCCCTTGAGGTGCTCGACCAGCGTGCGCCGCAGCACGGGCAGGTCATCGGGATGCAGCCTCGGCTTGAGGTCGGCGCGCACCGAGCGCACCTGCTCCGGATCCAGGCCAAACAACGTATGCAGCTGGGTGTGATGGACCTCGTCGGTTTCCAGGTTCCAGTCCCACAGCCCGAGTTCGCTGGCCTGCAAGGCCAGGGCCAGGCGCTGCTCGCTCTTGCTCAAGGCCTGGTTGGCCAGGTCCAGCTCATGACTGCGTTGGGCCACCCGCTGCTCGAGACCGGCATGGGCCTTGCGCAGATCGTCCTCGGCCCGTCGCCGCTGGGCGATCTCTGCGCTGAGCTGGCGGTTGAGGCCTTCGCCATGGCGCTGGGCGTTCTGCAGGTGCTCGATCAGCGCCTGGTTCTGGAAGCGGCGCAGCAGGCCGCGCTCGATCAGGCGATTGACCTGCCAGGCCACCACCATCAGCGCCACCAGCAGGATCAGCCCCAGCCAACCCCAGCCGCGCTGGTGCCCGGCATCATAGACGAAGAGAAACGCGATCGGCGGCAGCAGGCACGGCAGGGCGAAGCTGAGAAACGCCGGCAGGCTGACCGCGTAGGCGACACTGGCCGACAACGCCGCCGCGCCGAGCAGGCCGAAGACCCAGGCCTGCTGCACGAAGTTGTCCGCCGGCGCCAGGGCAATCACCGCGCTGGCCAAGGTCAGGCCGCTGAAGGCCGAGCCGAACAGGAACATGCGCCGCCAGGTCGGCTTGGCCTGGCGCGCCGGCGTCGCCGCGTCGAAGGCCGCCACCTGGATCACCCGCAGCGCTACCAGCGCCAGCAACCAGGCCATCCACACCCCGACCAGCAGATAGCGCGCAGGGCTCCACAGCAGCCAGGCGCAGAGCAGGCCGTTGAGCAGCATGAACAAGGTGGGCAACAACGAGCCCTGGTACAGCAGGCGAGTACGCTCGATCGACAGCTGGGTGGCGAATTGCCTGCGAACGCTCCTTGTCGTCTCCGGCGATGCTCCGATCGCCCCGCAATCCTGGGTCATATTGGCTGGTTTCTTTTGTGTTCTTGTTATGGCTGACCGCAAATGTGCAGGGAGCATACACAAGCACCGCGTCGGACCAAACTGCTCTGCGTCATGATTTCGAAAATGTCTGCTGCGTCCAGGTCTGACCGCTCAACCACGGGTGCCAGGCGAGGCCACCGATGAACGGTCGAGCGCCCGCCCGGCGATTTGCGCCCGGGGCGTTTGCCCCTGCCTTCGCGCGGCCATAGAATGCCCGGATGCATAATGACGACCTCTCCCTCCTGCTGAACTCCCTCAACGACGCTCAACGCCAGGCCGTGGCGGCCTCGGTGGGGCGCCAACTGGTGCTGGCCGGCGCCGGCTCGGGCAAGACCCGCGTGCTGGTGCACCGCATCGCCTGGTTGATCCAGGTCGAACAGGCCTCGCCGCACTCGATCCTGTCGGTGACCTTCACCAACAAGGCCGCGGCGGAAATGCGCCAGCGGATCGAGCAACTGCTGGGCATCAACCCGGCCGGCATGTGGGTCGGCACCTTCCACGGCCTGGCCCACCGCCTGCTGCGGGCGCACTGGCAGGAGGCGGGGCTGGCGCAGAACTTCCAGATCCTCGACAGCGACGACCAGCAGCGCCTGATCAAGCGGGTGATCCGCGAGATGGGCCTGGACGAGCAGAAGTGGCCGGCGCGCCAGGTCCAGTGGTTCATCAACGGGCAGAAGGACGAAGGCCTGCGCCCACGGCATATCCAAGCCAGCGGCGACCTGTTCCTGGCCACCATGCGCGACATCTATGTGGCCTACGAGCAGGCCTGCGACCGCGCCGGGGTCATCGACTTCTCCGAGCTGCTGCTGCGCGCCCTCGACCTGTGGCGCGACCACCCGGACCTGCTCAGGCACTACCAGCGCCGCTTCCGCCACCTGCTGGTGGACGAGTTCCAGGACACCAACGCCGTGCAGTACGCCTGGTTGCGCCTGCTGGCCTCCGGGGGCGACAGCCTGATGGCGGTGGGCGACGACGACCAGTCGATCTACGGCTGGCGCGGCGCCAAGATCGAGAACATCCACCAGTACACCGCCGACTTCCCGGACGCCGAGCTGATCCGCCTGGAGCAGAACTACCGCTCCACCGGCGGCATCCTCAAGGCTGCCAACGCCCTGATCGCCAACAACAGCGGGCGCCTGGGCAAGGAGCTGTGGACCGACATGGGCGAGGGCGAACCGCTCACGCTCTATGCCGCGTACAACGAGCACGACGAAGCGCGCTATGTAGTCGAGACCATCGAAAGCCTGGTCAAGCAGGGCAACGCACGCAGCGAGATCGCCATCCTCTATCGCTCCAACGCCCAGTCGCGGGTGCTGGAAGAGGCCCTGCTGCGCGAACGCATCCCCTACCGCATCTATGGCGGCCAGCGCTTCTTCGAGCGCGCCGAGATCAAGAACGCCATGGCCTACCTGCGCCTGCTCGAAGGCCGCGGCAATGACGCGGCGCTGGAGCGGGTGATCAACGTGCCGCCACGGGGCATCGGCGAAAAGACCGTCGAGGCCATCCGCGACCACGCCCGCCACAGCCAGCTGTCGATGTGGGAAGCCATGTGCCAGCTGCTCGCCGCCAAGGCCCTCAAGGGCCGCGCCGCCAGCGCCCTGGGCGCGTTCATCGAGCTGCTCGAGAACCTCGCCGCCAAGGTGCTGGACATGCCGCTGCACCTGATGACCCAGACGGTCATCGAGCAGTCCGGGCTGATCGTCTACCACCAGGAAGAAAAAGGCGAGAAAGGCCAGGCCCGGGTGGAAAACCTTGAGGAACTGGTCAGCGCGGCGCGCAACTTCGAGACCAGTGACGAAGACGCCGACCTCTCGCCGCTGTCGGCGTTCCTCGGCCACGCCTCGCTGGAGGCCGGCGACACCCAGGCCGACGAGCACGAGGACAGCATCCAGCTGATGACCCTGCACAGCGCCAAGGGCCTGGAGTTCCCGTACGTGTTCCTGGTGGGCATGGAGGAAGGCCTGTTCCCGCACAAGATGAGCCTGGAAGAGCCCGGCCGCCTCGAAGAGGAGCGCCGCCTGGCCTACGTGGGCATCACCCGGGCCATGCGCCAGCTGGTCATGACCTACGCCGAGACCCGCCGGCTGTATGGCAGCGAGACCTATAACAAGGTGTCGCGCTTCGTCCGGGAGATCCCCGCCGGGCTGGTGCAGGAAGTGCGCCTGTCGAACACCGTCAGCCGTCCGTTCGGCGGCGCGAAGACGCCGGCCAGTAGCCTGTTCGCCAACGCCAGCATCCCGCAGACCGCCTTCAGCCTCGGCCAGCGGGTGCAGCATGCGGTGTTCGGCGAAGGCGTGATCCTCAACTTCGAGGGCTCCGGCGCCCAGGCACGGGTGCAGGTGAACTTCTCCGAGGGCAGCAAGTGGCTGATGCTGGGCTACGCCAAGCTGGAAGCTATCTGACTGCCGCCCCCACAGGTACCACGCCAACCTGTAGGAGCGGCCTTGCCGAGGCGTCGGACCGGTCGGAAAGGGCTGCGCAGCAGCCCCGGGATTTCAGCGTTGTTGCAAAGATCGCCGGGGCCGCTTTGCGGCCCTTTCGCGACGCAAGGCCGCTCCTACAGAGATCACGCCAGTTAAGAAATCTCAACAAGACAGTTGCTCCCACACGACCCCTACCATCCGTACGATCAAGCAAAAGCTCGAAACATCTTGTCGCTGGCTATGTCTGCCAGTTCATGTGCACCATGACGCGCGTGCAATCCACACAAACGGGAATCCCCATCTTATGCAACGTTTTCTTAGCATCGCTCTGGCGCTCTGCGTCGGCCTGACGCTGAGCCTCGACGCCAACGCCAAGCGCTTCGGTGGTGGCAAGAGCTCGGGCTCCGCGCCTATCCACCAGACCCGCCAGGCCACCCCGACCACGCCTGCCGCCGCCCCGACCGCTCCTGGCCGCGCACCCGCCGCCGCCAGCGGTGCCTCGCGCTGGCTGGGCCCACTCGCCGGCCTCGCCGCCGGTGGCCTGCTGGCCTCCATGTTCATGGGCGACGGCTTCGATGGCATGCAGATCCTCGATTTCCTGATCATGGGCCTGATCGCCTTCCTGGTCTTCCGCTTCATCGCCGCGCGCCGTCGCCAGCAGCAGCCGCAACACGCTGCCGCCGGCCACGCCCCGTACCAGCGCGAAGCCCAGCCGCAGGCCGCCCCGCAGTCGATCTTCGGCGGCTCCGCCGCGCCGGTCGCCTCGCCTGTGATCAACGCCCCGGCCTGGTTCAACGAAGCCAGCTTCCTGTCCGCCGCCCGTTCGCACTTCCAGTCGCTGCAGCAGCACTGGGACGCCAACGAGATGGACAAGATCGCCGAGTTCGTCACCCCGCAGATGCTCGAGTTCCTCAAGCGCGAGCGCGCCGAGCAGGGTGAAGGCTTCCAGTCCACCTACATCGACGACCTCGATGTGCAACTGGACGGCGTCGACGAGCGTGCCGACCAGACCGACGCCACCCTGACCTTCCGTGGCGTGTCGAAGACCTCGCGCTTCGACCAGGGCGAAGCCTTCAGCGAAAGCTGGCACATGGTTCGCGCCCATGGCGAAAACCAGCCTTGGCTGCTGGCCGGTATCCGCCAAAACGGTTAACCGTCGCACGTTGCAGAAAAAACCCCGGGCCTGTCCCGGGGTTTTTGCTTTTGCCAGAGCGGCCTACTAGGGTATAACGCGCAGCGTTGTCATAAGGTCAGAGGATGTGAACCGTGGAAGAAGTGATCGAACAACTCCGTGAAGCCAACGAGCCGGTACCGGTGCCGCTGGAACTGCCGGACGAGGATCAGCTGGTCGAGATCGAGGAAGAGCTGTTCATCAATATCCCGTTCGTGTTCAAGGAATACCTGCTGACCGTCAGTGACGTGGTGTACGGCAGCCTCGAGCCGGTGACCGTGACCGATCCGCAATCCCACACCTACCTGCCGGAAGTGGCGGCCAACGCCTGGGACGCCGGTGTGCCCCGCGATCTCATTCCCATCTGCCAGGACGGTGACGACTACTACTGCGTCGAAGAGGACGGCACCGTGGTGCTGTGGTCCGGCGAGGAAGAAATCGTCACAGAGGAAAGCTGGGAATCAGTCTGGCACTGGGCGCGGGATGTCTGGCTGGAAAGCTGAATGAGAAATACCCGCATAAAGTGATGGCTTATAGCTACCAATCACTCGTAGAATCGCCAGGCTTTCTGCGCCTGGCGACACTGCTACCGCTCCATCCCCTCGGACGACGGTGAAATCTTGCGCAGAAAGCGTTAACCGCCCGCTCAGTGCGAATGATCGCGGTTGTTCTCAAGCGTCTCCAACAACGCCACCTGCATCCGTGTATGCACCCGGATCAGCCAGCGCCATAGCAGCGCCACCACCACCGCCGCCACCACGACGATGACCAGCAGCAGTTCGCTGGTCGGCAGAATGCTTGCCGACAAGGCCGACAGCAGCAGGAAGATCACCAGCAGTGACAACAGCGGAATCACCTCGGCGATCACCCGCCGTACCCGCTGGGTATGCCGCCCGGCCATCTCGGGTTTGACGCCCATCTCCGCCAGCAACATCGACAGCGCCTTGAGCTTGCGATACGCCGCGATCAGGAACGGCAGCGACAGCAGCAATGCCGCGCCCCAGATCAGCGCCTTCTGCTGGCCGGCATCCGCCACCCACTCGCTCAACCAGTTACCGATGCGCCCGGCGAAATAACCGCCACTGAAGAAGATCGCGATCACCAGCGCCAGGTTGACCCCGACCTGCAGCAGAATGCGCCGGATCATCGCCGCCAGCATGGCCCCCTCGCCCTGCGGCTGGATACTGCGCAACCACTCGCCGTACAGCGACAGCACCCGTGCCACGCGGCTCGGCACCACCTTGCCCAGCCTGATCGACAGTGGGTCAGCAGCCCGGATCAGGTACGGCGTCAGCAAGGTGGTGATGGCCGACACCGCCACTGCGACCGGATAGAGAAAGTCGCTGGTGACCTGCAAGGTCACCCCCAGGGCGGCGATGATGAAGGAGAACTCGCCGATCTGCGAAAGCCCCATCCCCACGCGCAACGAGGTGCGCCCGTCGTTGCCGGCGATAAACGCGCCCATGCCGCAGGAGAGCATCTTGCCCAGCACCACCGCCAGGGTGATGACCACGATCGGCCAGGCGTACTCGACCAGGATCGACGGGTCGATCATCAGGCCGATGGCGACGAAGAAGATGGCGCTGAACAGGTCGCGAACCGGCTCGATCAGCCGTTCGATCTTCAGCAACTGGCGCGACTCGGCCATGATCGCGCCGATCAGGAAGGCGCCGAGCACCATGCTGTATTCGAGCTTGACCACCAGCAGGCAGAAGCCGAAACACAGGCCCAGCACGGTGATCAGCAGCATCTCGTTGCTTTCGAATTTCGCCACGTAGGCCAGCAGCCGCGGCACCAGCAGGATGCCGATGACCAGCGCGACGATCATGAACAGCGACAGCTTGCCCACGGTGGAAAACACCTCGCCGGAACTCACCGAGCCGCTGACGGCGATCCCCGACAGCAGCGCGATGATGCCGATGCCGAGGATGTCCTCGACGATCAGCACACCGAAGATCAGCTGGGCGAAACGCTCGTTTTTCATCTTCAGGTCGTTGAGCGCCTTGACGATGATGGTGGTCGAGGAGATCGCCAGGATCGCTCCGAGGAACAGCGAATCCATGGTGTTCCAGCCGAACCAGCGACCGATCTCGAACCCGATCCAGATCATCAGGACGATTTCCAGGAACGCCGCAATGAAGGCCGTGGCGCCGACCTTGAACAGCTTGCGCAGGCTGAATTCCAGGCCCAGGCAGAACATCAGGAAGATCACCCCAAGTTCGGCCAGGGTCTTGATGGTGTCTTCGTCGTGGATCAGGCCGAACGGCGGCGTGTGTGGGCCGATGATGAAGCCGGCGACGATGTAGCCCAGCACCACCGGCTGCTTGAGGCGATGAAAGAGGATGGTGACCACCCCGGCAACCAGCATGATCACCGCCAGGTCCTGGATGAAGCTGATGGCATGCATGGCGTGATACTCCTTGTTTTCGGTGCTCAGGGCGAACCGCTCCTCTGCCGGACGATCCTTCGGCGCGGAGCTGGCACATACTCTTGTGATAGACGCAAAAGCCCACGTTGCATGGGCGCCGTCAGGTTAACATCGCGCCTTGCCACAAGTTGCCGATGCAATATGCAGAAACAGATCGGCCGATTCGACACCGGCGATGGCAAGATTGGCGTGACGATGGAGCGTCATCCGACGTCCCGTACCAGGATGGGAAACCTCAACGAGGGGAAACAGAAGTGTCTGCAGATACCCGCCCCGAATCCGTGCAAATTCACCGTGAGCTCTCTATGGAACCTGGAAACGCCCAGCTGACCATGACCGTCCTGATGACACCGGACATGGCCAACTTCTCTGGCAACGTACACGGCGGCACCCTGCTCAAGTACCTCGACGAAGTCGCCTATGCCTGCGCCAGCCGCTATGCCGGCACCTATGTGGTGACCCTGTCGGTGGACCAGGTGATCTTCCGCGAACCGGTGCATGTCGGCGAGCTGGTGACCTTCCTGGCCTCAGTCAACTACACCGGCAACACCTCGATGGAGGTGGGCATCAAGGTGGTCACCGAGAACATCCGCGAGCGCTCAGTGCGCCACTCCAACAGCTGCTTCTTCACCATGGTCGCGGTGGACGACGACCGTCGCCCGGTGAAGGTGCCACCGCGCCAGCCGCAGAGCAGCGAGGAGAAACGCCGCTTCCTGCAGGGCCAGCAGCGCCGCCAGATCCGCCAGGAGCTGGAGCAGCGCTACCAGAACCTCAAGACTGATTCGATCTAGTAGAGCAAACGCTGGGCCTCGAAGCGCACCCGCGGGTGGGCGATGCGATCCTGGGCCCGCACCAGCTGCAGTTCATAGCTGGTGCAGGCCTGGGTTTCCAGCAGCACTTCATGCACGGCGGCGGCGGTGAATTCGAAAGCCTGTAGCCAGTCGTCGCCCAGCAGCACGCGGGCGAGGAACAGCCCGGAGGTCAGGTCGCCCACGCCTACCGGCTGGCGTGGGAAGGCCAGCAAGGGCCGGCGCAGGTGCCAGCTGGCATCGCGGGTCACCAGCAGCATCTCGAAGGCATCATCCGCCCGCTGTGGATAATTCAGATGCTTGACCAGCACCACCTGCGGCCCGCGCTCCAGCAACCCGCGCGCCATGCCCACGCAATCTTCCAGCGACTGCGCGCGACGGCCACAGAAACTGTCCAGCTCGAGCTGGTTCGGACACAGGATATCGGCCTTGGCGACCGCCTCCTCGAGCAGGAACTCGCTGACCTGCGCCGGTACGATGCAGCCCTTCTCGGCATGCCCCATCACCGGGTCGCACAGGTACAGGGCCTTGGGATTGACCGCCTTGATCCGCTCGACGCCGGCCAGGATCGCCCGCCCTTGCTCGGCACTGCCCAGGTAGCCCGACAACACCGCATCGCAGTGGCCCAGTTCGCCGATATTGGAAATGCCTTCCACCAACGCGGGAATTTGCGCTGGGGCAAGCACTTCCCCGGCCCACTGTCCATACTGAGTATGGTTGGAGAACTGTACGGTGTTGAGCGGCCAGACGTTGACCCCGACCCGCTGCATGGGAAACACCGCGGCGCTGTTGCCGGCGTGTCCAAAGACCACGTGGGACTGAATGGCGAGCAGGTGCGGCGTACGTTTCATGCGGGACGATTCCGAAACTGTGTGAATAAGTGTGCGGCCCGCAGTATGAACCCGATTGCCATCTGTACGACAGGCCAGAGACGCAGTTAAGCTGGATCGACCTGTCTGGAGCTTACGCAAATGCTGACCCTGGAAAACCTCTTCGTCCTGATGCTGGTGGCGACCGCAGGCGCCTGGCTGTGGCACAACCACGGGCTGCGCGAAAAGGCCCTGGCACGGGTCAAGCAGCATTGCGCCAAGCTCGACCTGGAGTTGCTCGACGACGCCGTGGCGCTCAAGCGCATCGCCTTCGTGCGTGACGCCAATGGCAGGAAGCGCCTGGCGCGCATCTACAACTTCGAATTCACCGTCACCGGTGAACAGCGCCACCCCGGCACCGTCACCCAGTTCGGTGCCCACACCATGCAGATTGAACTCGCGCCCTATCCGTTCGAGATCAAGACCCCGCCACGTGCCGACAACGTCATCGAGATGCAGCAGTGGCGCCAGGAGCACAACCGCTGGCGCAATTGATCAACGGATCAGCTGGCAGCCGCCGATGGCCGCTTGCAGGGCCTGCAAGGGTTGCGGCTGATCGAAGATCAGCTCGATGCGCGAGTCCTTGCGCCATTCGCTGAGCCGCCACTCCAGTGTCCCGCCTTCAAGGCCGTTGAACGACAGCCAGCCTTCGGTGCTGTGGATAACACCCTTCGCCCGGCGCCACGGCCATTGCTCGAGCACACCGCGCAGCACGGCCTCGTCGAAGCATTGGTCGGGATGCCAGCGCCAGCCGATGCTCCAACCTCCCTCCCCCTGCTGATACTGGCAGATTGGCTTCTGCGGATCGGTCCACAGGGTGGGCAACGGCGCTGCACTGTTATCCACAGGCAGGCTGTCATGGTCGACCGTACCTGCCGCCACGGGGGTTGAAACAGGCAATGCAGCAAGCGGCAGTATCCCGTATTCCGTCCAGCGCGCCGGTATTGCGGGTAGTGACGCAGTTATCAACAAGCGTTCGGCTTCATCCACACCGCTCGCCTTGTTGAACACCAGCAACCCCGCCTTCGCCAGTGCCTGGCGCTGAGCCTCGGGCAGGACGTCGCCCCGGGACAGGGCTGCGGCATCCAGCACCATCAGCAGTGGCTGGACCGACAGCACGCCAGTCCAGGGCGCGCGCCCCAGTTGCTCCAGCAACTCGACCGGGTGACCGAGGCCGGACGGTTCGATGAACAGGCGGTCCGGGCGAGCCTTGCGCAACAGTCGGCCAAGCCCCACCTGGAATGGCGCGCCATTGACGCAGCACAGGCAGCCTCCCGCCACTTCTCCGATGGCGATGCCCGCCTCGTCGCGGCTGAGCAAGGCGGCATCAAGGCCAATCTGACCGAACTCGTTGACCAGCACGGCCCAGCGCTCGCCAGCCGGACGCTGGTCCAGCAGGTGGCGGATCAGGCTGGTCTTGCCGGCGCCGAGCGGGCCGGCGATCACATGGGTGGGGATGTTCTGCAGCATGGCTCGGTATCGGGGTGAATTGATGGCAGTCTATACCGCCGGGCCCCGCGATTCATGCCAACCAATCCAGGCTCAACAACAATCGGCGCTCCCCGACAGGCGTCAGCGGTGACCGGTGGACCAATCCCGCGCCCTCGTTGCCCAGCCACTTCTCGCCCTTTAGCAAAGCCACCTCTCCCGCCGCCAGGCGCCGAACCTTATCCACAGGCGTCGACAACTGCTGCAAGCGAGCGCGATCGATCGCACCCTCCGCCAGCCATTCGCTGCCCGCACCGGCATAGGTGCTGAGCAGGCGCACCGGCACATGGTCCACATGCATGCGCGGGCACATCGCCCCGTCCAGTACCCGCACGCGCACACCGAGACGACGGGCGCCCAGCAGGCAGGTGTACGCGGCCACCAGCCAAGCCACATCCGCGACGAAACCGTCATAGCCGTGCAGGTCGGCGGCTTCCCTGAGCAAACCGGGCAAGGCTGGCGGGTGGCGTTCATCCACCTCGATCACCCGCTCATCGGCCAGGGATTGGCCAAGGCTGAGCACCAGGTTGGCGAAGTCCTCCACCTGGGCCGGCAGGCGGCGCTGCCAGACCGCCAGGTTGACGCCATCCTGAAGAATGTCGGTCATCACCTGGGGCGATTCACCGAACACCTGGCGGATATCCACAGTCATGCCACCGCGTCCTCATGCCAGGCCCCGAAGGGATCGGGCAAGCGCAGCCAGGCCATTGGCCCCGATTCCATCTCGTCGTCCGTGAGCAGGCAGGCCTCCAGCTCTGTGGATAACCGCTGGAAGTCGATGTTCTGCCCGATGAACACCAGTTCCTGGCGGCAATCGCCGCTTTCCACCGACCACTGCTTGAGGATCGCTGCGGTGTTCTCTTCGTCCTGCGGCCATTGCTCGCGTGGCACGAAGCGCCACCAGCGCCCCGCCAGGCCGTGACGCATCATGCCACCGGCCTGGGACCAGCTCCCGGCCTCCTGGTATTTACTGGCCAGCCAGAAGAACCCCTTGGAACGCAGCAACCGCCCGTTGCTCCAAGGCGTGTGGATAAAGTCGTAGAAGCGCTGCGGGTGGAACGGTCGACGTGCCTGCCAGGTGCTGGCGGCGATGCCGTATTCCTCGGTTTCCGGCACATGCTCGCCCCGCAGTTCGCGCAGCCAGCCCGGGGCCTGGGCCGCCTGGTCGAAATCGAACAGGCCGGTATCGAGGATGCGCGACAGCGCCACCTGGCCCATCACCATCGGCACGATCTGCGCCCGGGCATTGAGGCTGCGCAGGATGGCCACCAGCTCCTCGCGGTCAGACTGGCTGATCAGGTCGATCTTGCTCAGCAGCAGCACGTCGGCGAACTCGACCTGCTCGATCAGCAGGTCGCTGATCGAGCGCTCATCCTGTTCACCCAAGGTCTCGCCACGGCTGGCGAGACTCTCGGCGGCCTGGTAGTCACGCAGGAAGTTCAGCCCGTCAACGACGGTGACCATGGTGTCCAGGCGCGCCATGTCGGAGAGGCTGCGGCCTTGTTCGTCGCGAAAGGTGAAGGTCTCGGCGACCGGCAGCGGCTCGGAGATGCCGGTCGATTCGATCAGCAGGTAATCGAAGCGGCCCTCACTCGCCAGCCTCGCCACCTCTTCCAGCAGGTCCTCGCGCAAGGTGCAGCAGATGCAGCCGTTGCTCATCTCCACCAGTTTTTCTTCCGCCCGGTTCAGGCTGACGTTGCGCTGGACCTCGCTGGCATCGATGTTGATTTCACTCATGTCGTTGACGATCACCGCGACGCGCAGGTTGTCGCGGTTGCGCAGGACATGGTTGAGCAGCGTGCTCTTGCCGGCGCCGAGAAAGCCGGACAGCACGGTGACAGGGAGACGGTTGGGCATGACTAACCTCATCGGGCAGGCGCATTCGAATCGATGCATTGCATAATGTTATATTATAACAATACAATTTCGCCAAGCCGTGTCGACCGAACGGTTGTCTGGAGAGCGTCATGAAATCATCCGGCCTCGCTGCCCTACTGCTGCTCGCAGCCCCCACGCAGCTTCTCGCCATGCCCCACACCGACCTCGCCCTGTGCACCCGCAGCGCGACCTTGCTCGCCTGCCAGGATGGCCAGGGCAACTACTACAGCGTGCGTACCGAAGGCAGCACCTTCTACCTGCGTGGCTACGAAGTGGCAGGCAAGCGCCTGTGGGCTCAGACCAACAGCCGCTACGGCACGCTGACCTTCTTCACCGGGCTGGCCAGCGACGGTGAAGCCTGGGTGGGCTACAGCCGCCGTATCGGCTGGACCACCCTCAACCGTGTCTCCAGCTCCAGCGGTCAACGCTTCAACCTGCACTGCAGCCTTGTCGGCGGTTGCCGCTGACTGCCATCACTTCAGGATTCTTCCATGTCTAGCCTTGCCCTTCCCGACATCGCCGCACAGAGCAGCCAGCAGGCACTGCCGCTGGACTGGGTCGGCATGTGCGGTATCGCCCTGCCGCTGCTGGTCGACGGACGCAGCCTCGGCGCGCACGCCGATGCCGGCGTGAGCCTTGATGACGGCGCAGCCCGGGGCATCCACATGTCACGGTTGTACCTGGCGCTGGAAGCGCTGGAACAGCAAGCCTTGAGCCCACGGCTGATTCGCCGGACGCTCGAGCATTTTCTCGCCAGCCACGAGGGCCTTTCGAACGCCGCCTACCTGCGCTTGGCATTCGATCACCTGCTCAAGCGCCCGGCGCTGATCAGCCCGCTGTCAGGCTGGAAACACTACCCGGTAAGCATCGAAGCCCAACTGAAAGATGAAATGTTCCACGTGGAACTATCGGTGCACATTGCCTACTCCTCGACCTGCCCCTGCTCGGCGGCGCTGGCCAGGCAGCTGATCCAGGCGCAGTTCGACCGGGACTTCGCTGGCCAGTCGCTGGAGCGGGAACGTGTTCGCCAATGGCTTGGCAGCAGCGACGGCATCGTTGCGACACCCCACAGCCAGAGGAGCCTGGCCAAGCTGCAGGTCCGCCTGGACGGCGACGCGTTCAGACTGACTGAGTTGATCGAGACAGCGGAGGCCGCCTTGGGCACGGCCGTACAGACGGCAGTGAAGCGCGCCGACGAGCAGGCCTTTGCCTTGGCCAACGGACAGAACCTGATGTTCTGCGAGGATGCCGCCCGCCGCCTGCATGCGGCCTTGCGAACGCTAACGGGCGTGAGCGGCTTCAGCGTGCGCGTGGAACATGCAGAGAGCCTGCATGCCCATGACGCGGTGGCGGTCAGTCGTTATCGCTGGTGACAGATCAAGTACGCGGTTTGACGGTTCCACAATCATTCCCAAGCCAGACCGCCCGGGTGTTCATGCTGCCCTGCTGCTGGACCCCGGAGGCATTGAAGGTGCCGTTGACCTTGGTCAGGAACTCCCGATCGCTGAGGAAGGTGGCCTGGCCGTTACCCTGGGCCTTGGGGCAACTGAACTGGAACTTCCAGACATTGCCGTTACGCTCGGTGATCTTCTGCGTGCAGCCCGACTGCGGATCCTGCAGCGGAATGTCATTGGTCTTGACCTGCTCCGCGGTCAGGCACGAGCGCACCCCCTTGCCCCCCACCGTGATGCCCTGCTTGGCCAGGGCACCCTCCATCATCGCCCGTTGCTCGGGCGGCAGGTTCTTCAACTGACCGAGCATGAACTCCATGTCCGGCAACGGCTTGCCATCGACCTGCATGTTGCTGGTGGTCAGTTCCCACAGACCGGGTTGCAGCATCTGCGCATGAACCAGTGGGCTACCCAGCCCCAGCACCAGGGCGAGCAGTGGCAGACGAATCTTCATGGATGAAAGCTCCTCGAAATACCGGCTCCGGCCGGACTGAGCCGTTAGACGTCAAAATCGCCTTTGGGTTGCAGGCATACCCTCGAACGTGGTCTGTTAGCAGCAGTGCTCTCGGCAAGCAGGATGCGTATGGATTTCCACAGCCCCTACTTCTTCGGTTACTTGCTCGGCCTGATTCATCTGCTCGGTCTCATCGCCGCGCTGCATGCGGTGTTCACCGTGCGCACCGCCCAGGGTGCGATCGCCTGGGCCATGTCGCTGTTGTTCATCCCTTACCTCACCCTCATCCCCTACCTGGTGTTCGGCGCCCGTTCCTTCTATGCCTATATCCAGGCGCGGCGTCAGGCCAACCAGGAAATGCACGTAGCCATGGCCAACCTGAACTGGCGGCCCTGGGTGGAGGAAGCGCTGACCGCCCGCGAGTCCGACAGCTACGCCGCCCTGCGCGCCATGCCCAAGCTGGGGCGCATGCCGTGCCTGGCCAACAACGAGGTGAAGCTGCTGATCGATGGCGCCGCCACCTTCGAGGCGATCTTCTCGGCCATCCGCATGGCGCGGGACACCGTGCTGGTGCAATTCTTCATCATCCATGACGACGCCCTCGGCCGGGAGTTGCAACAACTGCTGCTGCGCAAGGCCGCCGAAGGCGTAAGGGTGTTCGTGCTGTACGACCGCGTCGGCAGCCATGCCCTGCCGGCCAGCTACAGCCAGGTGCTGCGCGACGGCGGCGTGCAGATCGAGGCGTTCGCCACCCGGCGCGGCTGGTTCAACCGCTTCCAGGTCAACTTCCGCAACCACCGCAAGATCGTCGTGGTCGATGGCCTGCTCGGGTTTCTTGGCGGCCATAACGTAGGAGACGAGTACCTCGGGGCACACCCCAAGCTGTCACCGTGGCGCGACACCCATGTGCAGATCGGCGGCCCGGTGCTGGCCTGCCTGCAAGAGTCCTTCGCCGAGGACTGGTACTGGGCCACGCGCCAGCTGCCGCCACTGATCCTGCCCGACGTCTACCCGGAGAACGGCGTGCTGTGCCAGGCCTTGGCCAGCGGCCCGGCCGATCCACAGGAAACCTGTGCGCTGTTCTTCCTCGAGGCAATTCACTCGGCCACCCGACGGGTATGGATCACCAGCCCCTATTTCATCCCCGACGAAGCCATCTTCGCCGCCCTGCGCCTGGCAGTGCTGCGGGGGGTCGACGTGCGCATCCTGATTCCCTCGCGCCCCGACCACCGCATCGTCTACGCCGCCTCCAGCCTGTTCGCCTTCGAGGCGGTGCGCGCCGGGGTGCGCATGTTCCGCTACCTGCCGGGCTTCCTGCACCAGAAGGTGGTGCTGGTGGACGATGAGGTCAGCGCCATCGGCAGCGCCAACCTCGACAACCGCTCGTTCCGGCTGAACTTCGAGATCACCCTGCTCACCGTGGACCGCGCATTCGCCGACCAGGTCGAACAGATGCTGGAGAATGACTTCGAGCAGGCCCGGGAGATCACCGCGGAGGACAGCCGCGACACCCATCGCCTGCAACAGCTGGGGATGCGCATCGCGCGGCTGATTTCACCGATCCTTTAGCCCGGCGAGCCTTGTCGACACGCCGGGCTAACCGGTCAGCGATAGAGGTCCTCACGCGTCCACGGCAGGTCGTGGTGGCCGTCGGCGTAGGGCTTCACCGCAAGGATCTGGTGCAGGTTGATCCAGCCCTTGGTGAAGGCGTAGGCGCAACCGGCCAGGTACAGGCGCCAGATGCGCAGGGTCTTCTCCGGCACCAGCGCGGCGGCACGGTGCAGCTGGTTCTCCAGGTTCTCGCTCCAGTGATTGAGGGTCTTGCCGTAGTGCAGGCGCAGGCTCTCGATATCGACCACCTCCAGGCCCGCCTCGCAGATCCGCGCCGTGATCATCGAGATATGCGGCAGCTCGCCGTGGGGGAACACGTAACGGTCGATGAAGTCCCCCGCGCCGCGACCGACCGGGCGACCATCGACGTGCTTGGCGGTGATGCCATGGTTCATCACCAGGCCACCTTCCCGCACCGCGCCGAACAGCCGCTGGCAATACAGCTCGAGGTTGGCATGCCCGACGTGTTCGAACATGCCGACGCTGACCGCCTTGTCGAAGCGGCCATCCTGGGGCAGGTCGCGGTAGTCGAGGATCTGCAGGTCGACCTTGTCGGCCAGCCCCTCCTCCTTGACCCGTTGCCGACCGAGCTTCAGCTGCTCCTTGCTCAGGGTGATGCCGAACACCTTGGCGCCGTACTCACGGGCGGCGAATCGCGCCAGCCCGCCCCAGCCGCAACCGACATCCAGCAGATAATCGCCGGCCTGCAGGCGCAGCTTGCGGCACAGGTGGTCGAACTTGTCCTGCTGGGCCTGGGCCAGGGTGTTGTCCGGCTCCTTGAAGTAGGCGCAGGAATAGACCATGTCCGGGTCGAGCCACAGTTGGTAAAAATCGTTGGACAGGTCGTAGTGGTAGGAAATGGCTTCGGCGTCGGTGCGCTTGTCATGGGAAGTGCGCTCCGGCAAGAACTCGTCTTCATCCTTGAGCAAGGCTTCGCTGAGCTCGTCGCAGACCCGGATAACTTCGCCGATATCGCCCTCCAGCTCCAGCTTGCCCTCGACGAAGGCGGAGCCAAGCGCCTCCAGGTTCGGGTGAGTGAGCTGAGCGATCAGCTGGGGTTCCTTGACCAGGATAGTGACCTGCGGGCTCGGCCCCAGGTCGAACTGGTTGCCGTCCCACAGCTTGACGCGCAAAGGTAAGTGCAGGCTCTGCAATGCGGGTGGAAGTTGCGCAAGCATTCATGACCCTCCCTTTCATTGATACGGGACGTCAGGCCTCAAGGTGTCGGACGTCACCGGATCAGGGTAGTTCATTCGTGCGAAGTTTCCGTTAATCGCGACCATAGTCTAGAACTATCTGGTTCGGGCCAATTAACGGATTGTATACAATCTGCATCACTCAGACTAACCTTGTGCCCCTCTTCGCTTCCTCACACTCTCGGAGTAACGAAACCCATGAAATCCTATGACGTGGTGATCATCGGCGGCGGCCCCGGCGGCTACAACGCAGCGATCCGTGCCGGCCAGCTAGGCCTGAGCGTGGCCTGTGTCGAGGGTCGCTCGACCCTGGGCGGCACCTGCCTGAACGTCGGCTGCATGCCTTCCAAGGCGCTGCTGCATGCGTCCGAGCTGTACGAGGCGGCCAGCGGCGAGGAGTTCGCCCTCCTGGGGATCGAGGTCAAGCCGACCCTCAACCTGGGCCAGATGATGAAGCAGAAAGACGAAAGCGTGACTGGCCTGACCAAGGGCATCGAGTACCTGTTCCGCAAGAACAAGGTCGACTGGGTCAAGGGCTGGGGCCGCCTGGACGGCGCCGGCAAGGTGCTGGTCAAAGCCGAGGACGGCAGCGAAACCACCCTTCAGGCCAAGGACATTGTCATCGCCACCGGTTCCGAACCCACGCCGCTGCCCGGCGTGACCATCGACAACCAGCGCATCATCGATTCCACCGGCGCCCTGTCGCTGCCCCAGGTGCCCAAGCACCTGATTGTGATCGGCGCCGGAGTGATCGGCCTGGAGCTGGGTTCGGTGTGGCGTCGCCTGGGTGCCGAAGTGACGGTGATCGAATACCTTGATCGCATCTGCCCAGGCACTGATGAGGAAACCGCCAAGACCCTGCAGAAGGCCCTGGCCAAGCAAGGCATGACCTTCAAGCTCGGCAGCAAGGTGACCCAGGCCACATCCAGCGCCGACGGCGTCAGCCTGACCCTGGAGCCCGCCGCCGGTGGCAATGCCGAAACCCTGCAGGCCGACTACGTGCTGGTGGCCATCGGTCGCCGTCCCTATACCAAGGGCCTGAACCTGGAAAGCGTGGGGCTGGAAACCGACAAGCGCGGCATGCTCGCCAACGACCATCACCGTAGCGCGGTCCCGGGCATCTGGGTGATCGGCGACGTCACCTCCGGCCCGATGCTGGCGCACAAGGCCGAGGACGAAGCGGTGGCATGCATCGAGCGCATCGCCGGCAAGCCTCACGAGGTCAACTACAACCTGATCCCGGGCGTCATCTATACCCGCCCGGAACTGGCCAGTGTCGGCAAGACCGAGGAGCAGCTCAAGGCCGAAGGCCGTGCCTACAAGGTCGGCAAATTCCCCTTCACCGCCAACAGCCGGGCCAAGATCAACCATGAGACCGAAGGCTTCGCCAAGGTCATCGCCGACGCCGTCACCGACGAGGTGCTGGGCGTGCACCTGGTGGGCCCGAGCGTGAGCGAGATGATCGGCGAGTTCTGCGTGGCCATGGAATTCTCGGCCTCGGCCGAGGACATCGCCCTCACCTGCCACCCGCACCCGACCCGCTCCGAGGCCCTGCGCCAGGCGGCAATGAATGTGGATGGGAAAGCGATGCAGATCTGAGTGAGCACCTTGTAGCAAAACGCTGTGGGAGCGGGCTTGGCCCGCTCCCACAAGTGCCAGGCCTAGCCGTGGGCCAGTTGTTTATCCACACCCTCACGGAACCGCGACGCCAGGAATGGCGTGATATCCAGCGGCAACGCCTCATTGTGGACAACCTTGTCCAACAGCACACCGGTAATTGCCGACGTGAGGATCCCGGTACGGAAATGTCCACAGGCATTGAAGTAGCCCTGCACATTATCCACAGGCCCGAGAATCGGCAGCTCGTCCGGTGACCCCGGGCGCAGTCCGGCCCAGGTGCGCTTGAGGTTCACCTGCGCCAGCTGCGGCACGCAGCGGATCGCGCCCTGCACCAGGCCGCTGATTTCCGGGAAGGTGTTGCTGACATCGAAGCCCTTCTCTTCGGTGGTGCTGCCGATCAGGATCTCGCCATTGTCCTTCTGCGCCATGTAGCAATCGCTGGTGGTGATGCAGCCATCGAGCAGCTTGGGCAGGCGCTCGGTCAGTACGATCTGGCCCTTCACCGGCTTGACCGGAATGCTCTCCCCGGTCGCCCACTCGCTCAGCTCCGCGGCCCAGGCGCCAGCGGCATTGATCAAGGTGGCGCAATGGAACTCACCGGCCTCGGCGGTGCGTACGCCCTTGATCCGCGAGCCTTCATGCAGCACGCCGGTGATGTTCACGTTCGGGTACAGGTCGACACCGTTCTGCCGCGCCGCCTCCATGTAGGCATCGCCCAGGCGGAACGGGCTGACCTGATGGTCGCAGAGAAACTCCAGCGCGCCATTGGCCTTGAGCGTCACCGCCGGCTCCGAGGCCCGCAGCGCGTCGCGATCGAGCCAGCGTACCTGATCGGCCAGGTGCGGGATCTGCTTGACGATGTGCTCGGCGTACAGCTGGTCTTCTTCATCCTGGATGATGTACTTGAGCCCTGTGCGTTCGAACTTGAAGTCCATGCCGTGGCGCTCGATCAGCTCCTGGTGCAGCTGTGGATAAAGCGCGTTGGACTGCAGGGCGAAGTCGAAGAAACACTCCGGCAGGATGTGTGGCGTGCTCGAGTCGACCACCACCGCCGCGCCATTGGCCTCACGCTTGTTGCGCGAGGACATCATGCGAAAGAAGATCACCCCGCAGCCCAGCCCCACCGACTCGCCGATGGCCCACAGGCCGCCGGCCGAGGCGCGGGTGGCGTTGCCCGGGCGCTTGCAGTCGATCAGGGCGATCTTCAGGTTGTGCCGCTTGGACAGCTGGTAGGCACAGGACGCGCCGATCACACCGCCACCGGCAATGATGATGTCGTAATGCTTGTTCATGCTCAGGCCTCCGTGCCGAGTTGTTCGAATGCGGAAAACGGGATCGGGTCCACCGGGAAGCGCGGACGCAGCCAGCCCACGTCCGGGCGTCCGGTGGCGCTGCGCAGGCGGTCGCTGCAGTAGCCGACGCACATGCGCCCCTGGCAGTCGCCCATGCTTACCCGGGTACGCATCTTCAGGCTGGCCATGTCCTCCACACCCTGCTCCAGGGCCAGGTCGATCTGGTCGCGGGTGATGTTTTCGCAACGGCAGATCACCGTGTCGGCCTGGGGCAGCTGGATCTGTGCCGCGCCGCGTGCGGTGTAGCGTTCCACCCCGGAGCGGAAGCGCTTGATCGCCGCCAGCTTGCCGAGGAAACGCTCACGGCGCTCGATCGCCTGCTCGGCATCGAGCTTGCCCATCTGCTGCAGCATCGACACCGCGGCGATACGCCCGGTGAGCATCGCCGCCTCGCCACCGCGAATACCGGCCATGTCGCCGGCCAGGTGAATGTTCGGCTGGCTGCTCTGCTGCCACACGTTGCACTCGGCGCGCAGGTAGCCGTCCTCGCTGAAGCCATGGGCCAGGCCCAGTTGCTGGCTGAGCTGGGTCCGTGGAATGAAGCCGTAGCCCACCGCCAGGGTGCGCACCTGCTCGCGCTGGATACGGGTCATGTCCGGCTGCCAATCCTGGGTGTAGGGGGCGACTTGGACCTCCTGCAACTCACCGTCACCCGTGGCGCCCACCACGCCCCAGCCGTAATGCATGGGGATGCCGTTGAGCTTCATGTAGGCCAGCATGCTCAGGCCGTCGAGGAACAGCTGCGGCTTGTTCATCAACGCCAGGCTTTCCTTGGCGATACGGTTGAACGAGCAGGCTTCGTACACGCCGGCCACCTTGGCGCCGGCGGCGTGCAGCTGGCAAGCGACCAGCGGCAGCAACGGCCCGGTACCGGCAATCAGCGTGCTGCCCAGTGGCTTGACCACGCCGCTCTTGATCTGCAGCTGCAAGCCGCCGAGCAGGATCACACCGGGCAAGGTCCAGCCGGGGAACGGCACGTTGCGCTCGTGACAACCGGCGGCCAGCAGCAGGTGCGAGTAGTCGATCTCGTGCAGCTGTTCGTCCCCGTCGAGGACCATCAGCCGTTGATCGTCCCCACCCACCACGCGATGGTTCAGGCGCAGGTCGATGCGCTCGGCGCAGGCGGCGAAGTCTTCATGCAGCTTGGTCAGGGCCTTGGTGTAGCGCGGCCCCAGGTAGCCAAGGTCGACACCCGCGCGTAGCGGGCCACGATAGACCACGCCACCGGGGCGCGAGGCCTCGTCGAACAGCAGGCAATCCACGCCATGTTCAGCCAGTTCGATGGCGGCGCCCATGCCGGCCGAACCGCCACCGACGATTACGGGACGAAGGCTCATGGGTGGGCCTCCTCTTGCACGCGATTGACCTCGGTCTCGATGCTCATGCCCGGTTTGACGATGGTCTGGCAGGCGCGACGCTTGGGACGCCCGTCGATCTGCACCAGGCAGCAATGGCAGACGCCCATGCCGCAGTAGGCACCGCTGAGCTGGCCATGATCGTTACGCGCCAGCTGGCGCAGGCCAACGGCGTTGAGCACGCTGAGTACGGTTTCGCCGGCACTGGCGACCGCGGGCAGGCCATTGACCAGCAGGGTCATTTCAGCGCCTTCCAATGGCTGGATATCGTGCTTTCGTTGCAGCGTCTGCATTTCCTGTCGTCCTTGATGACTGATGGGTCGGGCGACGTTAGGGCAAACAACGAGGGAAAACATTGATCCATGCCAGAGGCAGGATTAGGAAACGTCCTACAACGACGAACGTGCAACAGTGATCACAACCGGGAAGACTCAGGTCGGACAGTTGAGCTTGTCGGGATTGATATCGACACTGAACAAGAACGCGTTGTCATAGCCCGTATAGAAATGTTCCTGGCGGAACTTGAACCTGCGCATCGCCTCGAGAAACTCCGGCTCCTTGCAGGCCAGGCGCTCCAACCCCGCGCGCACGCGCGCCTCCATCTTCGATTTGCGCTCCCACGGCAGGCTGCTGGAGGCCATGTCGACCTGATAGCGGTAGGCGATCGTGTCGCCGGAGATGATATCGATCCTTTCCAGCCGGGTCAGTGCGTCGACCTGCCTGGGTAGGGTGCTGTTCAGATGAAGCACGTTCTCGACCCACTGGGCTCGCTGCGCAACCCGCTGCTCCTCGGCTTTGAGCGCGTAAAAACGCCCAGCCAGCATGAGCACGAGGGTTGCGCCAATGGACAGGTAGAAGTTGCGCAGGCTGCGCGGCTTTTTTGGTGCCAGTTTCATCAACATCAGGTTTTCTCTTCCTGAAAACGATAACGCCCCTGGCGGACCAGGGGCGATCGGAAGCCTTGCTTCGACAGCAGTGGCGTTATTCCACCGTCACCGACTTGGCCAGGTTACGCGGCTGGTCGACGTCGGTGCCCTTGAGCACGGCGACGTAGTACGACAGCAGTTGCAGCGGAATGGTGTAGAGGATCGGCGCCAGCGC
This sequence comes from Pseudomonas carassii, assembly GCF_036324045.1. Classification (NCBI taxonomy): domain Bacteria; kingdom Pseudomonadati; phylum Pseudomonadota; class Gammaproteobacteria; order Pseudomonadales; family Pseudomonadaceae; genus Pseudomonas; species Pseudomonas carassii. The sequence goes on from NZ_JAZDCT010000007.1 coordinate 122,397, forward strand.
ATCGTTGATGTGCGGCACGTTGATCACATGGGTGCCCTCGCCGTTGCTCATGCCGGCCTGCTCGTCGGCGAACACCACCAGCTCGCCGCCACGGGCGCGCACTTCCTGCAGGTTCGACTTGAGCTTCTCCAGCAGTTCGTTGTTCGGTGCCACGGTCACCACCGGCATGTCGCTGTCCACCAGCGCCAGCGGGCCATGCTTGAGTTCACCGGCCGGATAGGCCTCGGCGTGGATGTAGGAGATCTCCTTGAGCTTGAGCGCGCCTTCCATCGCCACCGGGTACTGGGCACCGCGGCCAAGGAACAGGGTGTGGTGCTTGTCGGCGAACAGCTCGGCGATCTTCTCGACCACGCCATCCATCGCCAGCGCTTCGCTCAGGCGGGCCGGCAGGCGGCGCAGCTCGTCCACCAGCTCGGCTTCGACACCGGCCTCGAGGCTGCCGCGCACCTGGCCGAGGGCCAGGGTCAGCAGCATCAGCGACACCAGCTGGGTAGTGAAGGCCTTGGTAGAGGCGACGCCGATCTCCGGCCCGGCCAATGTCAGCAGGGTCAGGTCGGATTCGCGCACCAGCGAGCTGATGCCCTTGTTGCAGATCGCCAGGCTGCCGAGGAAACCCAGCTCCTTGGCATTGCGCAGGGCCGCCAGGGTGTCGGCGGTTTCGCCGGACTGCGAGATGGAGACGAACAGGGTGTCCGGCTGCACCACTACCTTGCGATACCGGAACTCGCTGGCCACTTCCACCTGGCAAGGAATGCCGGCCAGGCTTTCCAGCCAATAGCGGGCGACCATGCCGGCGTGGTAGCTGGTGCCGCAGGCAACGATCTGCACGTTGCGCACCTTGGCGAACAGCTCGGCGGCCTGTGGGCCGAAGGCCTGGACCATCACGTGGTCCTTGCCCAGGCGCCCTTCCAGGGTACGTTGCACCACGGTGGGCTGCTCGTGGATTTCCTTGAGCATGAAGTGGCGGTAGTTGCCCTTCTCGGCGGCTTCGGCACCTTCGTGGTACTGCACCGTCTCACGCAGGACCGGATGACCGGCCTGATCCCAGATCTGCACCTGGTCACGGCGGATCTCGGCGATGTCGCCTTCTTCCAGGTACATGAAGCGGTCGGTGACCTGACGCAGGGCCAGTTGGTCGGAGGCCAGGAAGTTTTCGCCGAGGCCAAGGCCGATCACCAGCGGGCTGCCGCTGCGGGCGGCGACCAGGCGATCCGGCTGGCTGGCGCTGATCACCGCCAGGCCATAGGCGCCGTGCAGGCGCTTGACCGCGGCCTTGAGCGCGTCGGCCAGGTCGGGAATGTCCTTGAGCAGGTGGTGGATCAGGTGGACGATGACTTCGGTGTCGGTCTGCGAGACAAAGGCATAGCCCAGGCCCTTGAGCTCTTCACGCAGCTCTTCGTGGTTCTCGATGATGCCGTTGTGCACCACCGCCACGTCGTGTCCGGAGAAATGCGGGTGGGCATTGGTCTCGGTCGGCGCGCCATGGGTCGCCCAGCGAGTATGGGCAATGCCCAGCTGGCCAGCCAGCGGGTCGGCGGTCACGGCGCCTTCCAGTTCGCTGACCTTGCCGATGCGGCGGCGACGCTCGAGCGTACCTTGCTGGGTCAGGACGGCCAGGCCGGCGCTGTCATAACCACGGTATTCCAGGCGCTTGAGGCCTTCGATGAGGATGGCTGTGATATTGCGCTCGGCAACGGCACCAACGATTCCACACATAAGATGTTGCTCCTAGCTGATAGCGGCGCAGATTAGGGTGATGCCGCGGGCTTGAATCCGGTCGCGTGCCTCGGCGGGCAGGCGATCATCAGTAATCAGGGTGTTGACGCTGCCCCAGGGCAGCTCGAGGTTGGGGATCTTGCGACCGACCTTGTCCGACTCGACCATGACGATCACCTCGCGCGCCACCTCGGCCATGACCCGGCTCAAGCCCAGCAGCTCGTTGAAGGTGGTGGTGCCACGCTCCAGGTCGATGCCGTCGGCACCGATGAAGAGCTGGTCGAAGTCGTATGAGCGTAGTACCTGCTCGGCCACCTGGCCCTGAAACGACTCCGAATGCGGATCCCAGGTGCCCCCGGTCATCAGCAGCACAGGCTCATGCTCCTGCTCGCTGATGGCGCGGGCCACGTTGAGCGAATTGGTCATCACCACCAGGCCTGGCTGGCGCCCGAGCTGCGGAATCATCGCCGCCGTGGTGCTGCCGCTGTCGATGATGATCCGCGCATGCTCGCGGATGCGTCCGACCGCCGCCCGGGCGATGGCCTGCTTGTACAGGGACACCGGCTGGACTGCATCGCCCAGCAATTCCTGGGGCATGGTCACCGCGCCACCGTAGCGGCGCAGCAGCAGGCCGTTGGCCTCCAAGGCGGCGAGGTCCTTGCGGATGGTCACTTCGGAAGTTTCGAAACGCTTGGCCAGGGCGTCGACGCTCACCTCGCCCTGCTCGTTGAGCAAGGCCAGGATGTTGTGGCGGCGCTGGGGAGTGTTTCGTTTCGACATGTCGGTTTAAGTTTCGATTCGAAAGATAAGTGGTGCAATCAAAACCTAAGATGAACGATTCGTCAAGTTGCCGCTGAGCTGTGGATAGTTTTTCCCTGCCCTGACGCGGTCCCTGTAGGAGCGGCCTTGTGTCGCGAAAGGGCTGCAAAGCAGCCCCAGGATCTCAGCGCCAAGGCAGAAATAGCCGGGGCCGCTTTGCGGCCCTTTCGCGACACAAGGCCGCTCCTACAGGGACCGCGATACGGCACCCAATAAAAAGCCGGCTTATTCACATAAGCCGGCTTTCGATCGAAAGTGCTGTGGATAACTCAGCTCTTCTTGATCTTCTCCGGCCGCTTCCAGCCTTCGATGTTGCGCTGGCGCGCACGGGCCACGCCCAACTGCCCGGCTTCAACCGTCTGAGTGATGGTCGAGCCCGCCGCGGTAGTCGCCCCCGCCTGGATTTCCACAGGTGCCACCAGCGAGTTGTTGGAGCCGATGAACACGTCCTCGCCCATCACGGTGCGGAACTTGTTGGCGCCGTCGTAGTTGCAGGTGATGGTGCCGGCACCGATATTGGTACGGGCACCGATCTCGGCATCGCCCAGGTAGGTCAGGTGACCGGCCTTGGCGCCCTCGCCCAGGTGCGCGTTCTTCAGCTCGACGAAGTTACCCACATGGGCGCGGGCTTCCAGGACACTGCCCGGACGCAGACGGGCGAACGGACCAGCATCGCTGCCCTCGCCCAGCACCGCGCCTTCAAGGTGGCTGTTGGCCTTGACCACCACGCCCTTGCGCAGGGTGCTGTCCTTGATCACGCAGTTGGGGCCGATCTGCACGTCGTCCTCGATCACCACCTTGCCTTCGAGAATGACGTTGATGTCGATCAGCACGTCGCGGCCGACCGTCACCTCGCCACGCACATCGAAGCGCGCCGGATCACGCAGCGTGACGCCCTGGGCCATCAGGCGGCGGCCTTCACGCAGTTGATAGTGACGCTCGAGCTCCGCCAGCTGGCGGCGGTCGTTGGCGCCCTGCACTTCCATCGGGTCATGGGGCTGCTCGGTGGCGACCACCAGACCATCGGTCACGGCCATGGCGATCACGTCGGTGAGGTAGTACTCGCCCTGGGCATTGTTGTTGGACAACCGGCCCATCCAGTCGGCCAGGCGTGCGGCAGGCATGGCGAGGATGCCGGTGTTGCCTTCCTTGATTGCCTTCTGTGCTTCGCTGGCGTCCTTGTGCTCGACGATCGCGGTCACGTTACCCGCTGCGTCTCGCACGATGCGCCCGTAACCGGTCGGGTCCTGCAAGGTCACGGTGAGCAGCCCCAGCTGCTGCTCGCTGACCTTGGCCAGCAGGCGCTGCAGGGTTTCCACCTCGATCAGCGGCACGTCGCCGTAGAGCACCAGCACGGTATCGGCGGTGATCGCCGGCAACGCCTGGGCCACGGCATGGCCGGTGCCCAGTTGCTTGTCCTGCATGACGAAGTTCAGATCGTCGGCTGCCAGGCGCTCACGAACCAGCTCCGCGCCATGGCCAATAACCACGTGAATACCTTTGGGCTGCAACTGGCGTGCGCTGTGGATAACGTGGCCGAGCATGGAGTTGCCGGCGACCGGGTGCAGGACCTTCGGCAGCGCGGAGCGCATGCGGGTGCCTTGGCCTGCGGCGAGAATGACGATATCGAGGGACATTGACTGGCTACCAATCCTGGGCGGTCAGGGACGTGACCGAAGGGGAATTCAGAAAAAGAAAAAGGGTAGCCGAGGCTACCCTTTAACTCAATCGCAACGGCGGTAAGCGGCCAAGGCCGGATTACTTGCCTTTGCGCAATTGCTGGACAGTACGCAGCTGAGCTGCAGCCTCGGCCAGACGTGCGGCAGCAGCGCCGTAGTCGAAGTCCGAGCCTTTAGTGTTCAGCGCGTTCTCGGCAGCCTTGAGGGCTTCCTGAGCCTGAGCTTCGTCCAGGTCGGCAGCGCGCTGCACGGTGTCGGCAAGAACCTTGACCATGTTCGGCTGCACTTCGAGGAAGCCACCGGAGATGTAGTACACCTCTTGAGTGCCACCCTGCTTGGTCAGCGTGATCGGACCAGGCTTGAGATTGGTGATCAGCGGCGCGTGGCCTGGAGCGATACCCAGATCGCCCAGGTTGCCGTGCGCTACTACCATCTCGACCAGGCCGGAGAAGATCTCTCCTTCCGCGCTGACGATGTCGCAATGGACTGTCATAGCCATCTGCTTGCCTCAACCTGATTAGCGCCCCTTGCGGGGCGCCGGGATTACAGTTTCTTGGCTTTCTCGATCGCTTCGTCGATGCTGCCGACCATGTAGAACGCTTGTTCTGGCAGGTGGTCGTAGTCACCTTTGAGGATACCGCTGAAGCCAGCGATGGTGTCCTTGAGCGAAACGTACTTGCCTGGCGAGCCGGTGAAGACTTCGGCCACGAAGAACGGCTGCGACAGGAAGCGCTGGATCTTACGAGCGCGGGCAACCAGTTGCTTGTCGGCTTCGGACAGTTCGTCCATACCCAGGATCGCGATGATGTCCTTCAGCTCTTTGTAGCGCTGCAGAACATACTGAACGCCACGAGCGGTCTCGTAGTGCTCGGTGCCGATCACGTTCGGGTCCAGCTGGCGCGAAGTCGAGTCCAGTGGGTCAACCGCTGGGTAGATACCCAGGGAAGCGATGTCACGGGACAGAACGACGGTGGCGTCCAAGTGGGCGAAGGTGGTCGCTGGCGACGGGTCGGTCAGGTCGTCCGCAGGTACGTATACGGCCTGTACGGAGGTGATCGAACCTTCTTTGGTCGAAGTGATACGCTCTTGCAGAACGCCCATCTCTTCGGCCAGGGTCGGCTGGTAACCTACTGCCGAAGGCATACGGCCCAGCAGTGCGGATACTTCGGTACCGGCCAGGGTGTAACGATAGATGTTGTCGACGAACAGCAGAACGTCGTTACCTTCGTCACGGAACTTCTCAGCCATGGTCAGGCCGGTCAGCGCTACGCGCAGACGGTTTCCTGGTGGCTCGTTCATCTGACCGTAGACCAGCGCTACCTTGTCGAGAACGTTGGAGTCCTTCATCTCGTGGTAGAAGTCGTTACCCTCACGAGTACGCTCACCCACACCAGCGAACACGGAGTAACCGCTGTGTTCCATGGCGATGTTACGGATCAGTTCCATCATGTTAACGGTCTTGCCGACGCCGGCACCACCGAACAGACCAACCTTACCACCCTTGGCGAACGGGCAGACCAGGTCGATAACCTTGATACCGGTTTCCAGCAGGTCGTTGCCGCCAGCCTGGTCAGAGAACGAAGGCGCTGGCTGGTGGATACCGCGACGCTCTTCTTCGCCGATTGGACCAGCTTCGTCGATCGGGTTGCCCAGGACGTCCATGATACGGCCCAGGGTTGCCTTGCCGACAGGTACCGAGATGGCAGCCTTGGTGTCGACGACATCCAGACCGCGCTTCAGACCTTCGGTCGAGCCCATCGCAATGGTACGAACCACGCCGTCGCCCAGCTGCTGCTGAACTTCCAGGGTGGTTTCCGCGCCTTGTACTTTCAGCGCGTTGTAAACACTCGGCACGGCATCACGTGGGAATTCCACGTCGATGACGGCGCCGATGATTTGAACGATACGTCCGCTACTCATAGCTGGATCCTCTGAATTTTTGAACCGTTAAACCGCGGCAGCGCCGCCGACGATTTCCGAGATCTCCTGGGTGATCGCAGCCTGACGCGCCTTGTTGTAGATCAACTGAAGCTCTTTGATCAAATCACCGGCGTTGTCTGTGGCGTTCTTCATGGCGATCATCCGGGCCGCTTGTTCAGCAGCGTTGTTCTCGACCACCGCCTGGTAGACCTGCGACTCCACGTAACGCACCATCAAGCCGTCCAGCAGCTCTTTTGCGTCGGGTTCGTACAGGTAGTCCCAGTGGTGCTTGAGTTCCTGATCCGGGGTTGCCACCAACGGTACCAATTGCTCGACCGTCGGTTTTTGGGTCATGGTGTTGATGAACTTGTTCGAAACCACCGAGAGGCGATCGATGCGGCCGTCCAGGTAGGCGTCCAGCATCACCTTGACGGAGCCGATCAGATCATTGATCGATGGCTCTTCGCCCAGGTGGCTGATCGCGGCTACGACGTTGCCGCCAAAGATGCGGAAGAAAGTCGCACCCTTGCTGCCGATCACGCACAGGTCGATTTCAACGCCCTGTTCGCGGTTTTCGTTCATGTCCTTGACCAGGGCCTTGAACAGGTTGGTGTTCAAGCCACCGCACAGACCACGGTCACTGCTCACCACGATATAACCGGCGCGCTTTACAGGGCGCTCGATCATGAACGGGTGGCGGTATTCCGGGTTGGCGTTGGCCAGATGACCGATCACCTGGCGGATACGCTCCGCGTAAGGACGGCTAGCAGCCATGCGCATTTGTGCCTTGCGCATTTTGCTGACCGCCACTTTCTCCATGGCGCTGGTAATTTTTTGCGTGCTTTTGATGCTCGCAATCTTACTGCGAATCTCTTTTGCGCCTGCCATGTATCACCTATCAGGTTAGCAAGCGGGGGCCGGAGCCCCCGCTGCGGCTTACCAGGTCTGGGTGGCCTTGAACTTCTCGATACCGGCTTTCATGCCAGCGTCGATTTCGTCGTTGAAGTCACCCTTCACGTTGATCTTCGCCATCAGTTCGGCGTGATCACGGTTGAAGTAGGCGATCAGAGCTTGCTCGAAGCTACCGACCTTGGCGACTTCTACGTCGGTCAGGAAACCACGCTCAGCGGCGTACAGCGACAGGGCCATGTCGGCGATCGACATTGGCGCGTACTGCTTCTGCTTCATCAGCTCGGTAACGCGCTGACCATGCTCCAGCTGCTTGCGGGTAGCCTCGTCCAGGTCCGAAGCGAACTGGGCGAAGGCCGCCAGTTCACGGTACTGGGCCAGGGCGGTACGGATACCACCGGACAGCTTCTTGATGATCTTGGTCTGGGCGGCACCACCAACACGGGATACCGACACACCGGCGTTAACGGCAGGACGGATGCCTGCGTTGAACATGGCCGATTCCAGGAAGATCTGACCGTCGGTGATCGAGATCACGTTGGTCGGAACGAACGCGGAAACGTCGCCAGCCTGGGTTTCGATGATCGGCAGAGCGGTCAGCGAGCCAGTCTTGCCGGTTACGGCACCGTTGGTGAACTTCTCGACGTACTCTTCGGAAACGCGCGATGCACGCTCCAGCAGACGGGAGTGGAGATAGAACACGTCGCCTGGGTACGCTTCACGTCCTGGTGGACGGCGCAGCAGCAGGGAGATCTGACGGTAGGCAACGGCCTGCTTGGACAGGTCATCGTAAACGATCAGGGCGTCTTCACCGCGGTCACGGAAGAACTCGCCCATGGTGCAGCCGGCGTACGGGGCCAGGAACTGCAGTGCGGCGGATTCCGAGGCGCTGGCAACGACCACGATGGTGTTGGCCAGGGCGCCAGCTTCTTCCAGCTTGCGAACGATGTTGGCAACGGTGGAACGCTTCTGGCCGACTGCAACATAAACACAGAAAATACCGGAGTCTTTCTGGTTGATGATGGCGTCGATGGCCATGGCGGTCTTGCCGATCTGACGGTCACCGATGATCAGCTCGCGCTGGCCACGGCCGACAGGGATCATGGCGTCGACGGACTTGTAGCCAGTCTGTACAGGCTGGTCTACCGACTTACGCCAGATCACGCCTGGAGCTACTTTCTCGACCGCGTCGGTCTGGGTGTTGCCCAGTGGACCTTTGCCGTCGATCGGGTTACCCAGTGCGTCGACGACGCGACCCAGCAGTTCCTTACCAACCGGAACTTCCAGGATGCGGCCGGTGCACTTGGCGCTCATGCCTTCGGCGAGGGTGTCATAGGCACCCAGGATCACTGCACCTACGGAGTCTTGCTCCAGGTTCAGGGCCATGCCGAATACGCTGCCAGGGAACTCGATCATTTCGCCGTACATGACGTCGGCCAGACCGTGGATCCGCACGATGCCGTCGGAAACCGAAACGACGGTACCTTCGTTACGGGCTTGGGAGCCAACATCGAGGTTGTCGATGCGGCCCTTGATGATTTCACTAATTTCGGAAGGATTGAGTTGCTGCATTGCTCTGCTGCCCCTTCAAACTCAAGATTTCAAGGCTTCGGCCAGTTTCGCGATCTTGCCGCGAACCGAACCGTCGATTACCAGGTCGCCAGCGCGGATGACGACGCCGCCAATCAGGCTGGCATCCTCCGACGCGTGCAGGCGCACTTCCTGGCCTAACCGTGCACTGAGAACCTTGGCGAGTTTGTCTTGCTGTTCTTGGTTCAACGCAAAAGCACTGGTGACTTCCACGTCCACGGATTTCTCTTGCTCGGCCTTGTACAGGTCGAACAGAGTCGAAATCTCCGGCAGAAGCAGGAGACGTTCGTTTTCCGCGGCAACATGAATGAAATTCTGTGCCTTGGCGTCAAACTTGTCACCGCACACTTCAATGAATGCGGCGGCCTTTTCTGCGCTAGTCAGTTGCGGGGCCTTGAGCAGGCGCTGCATGGTGTCGTCTTGCGACACCGCAGCAGCCAGGCCGAGCATGGCTGACCAATTGGCCAGTTGCTGATGGGCCTGGGCATGCTCGAAGGCAGCCTTAGCGTAAGGTCGGGCCAACGTGGTCAGTTCTGCCATGATCGCCCTCGCTTAAATTTCAGCGGCCAGTTTGTTAACCAGCTCCGCATGCGCGTTTTGATCGATTGTGGCGCCAAGGATCTTTTCAGCACCGCCAACGGCCAGGGCACCCACTTGGGCACGCAGGGCGTCTTTGACGCTGTTCAGTTCCTGTTCGATCTCGGCTTGAGCCTGAGCCTTCACACGGTCAGCTTCGACGCGAGCCTGTTCACGGGCTTCCTCGACAAGCTGAGCAGCGCGTTTCTTGCTTTGCTCAATGATTTCGGCTGCCTGTGCCTTCGCTTCACGCAGTTGCTGACCCGCTTTCTCTTGGGCCAGCTCCAGGTCGCGAGCTGCGCGGTTGGCAGCGTCCAAGCCGTCGGCAATCTTCTTTTGGCGCTCTTGCAGGGCAGTGATGACCGGAGGCCATACGTACTTCATGCAGAAGAGTACAAAAATCAGAAAAGCAACGGATTGGCCAATCAGGGTTGCATTAATGTTCACGCCAACACCTCGCTCGGTCTTTGTCCATCACACCAATCAACTCGTAGGAACGAGTGATTAGCCGGCGATCTGACCAACGAAGGGGTTCGCGAAGGTGAAGAACAGAGCGATACCAACACCGATCATGGTTACGGCGTCGAGCAGACCGGCAACGATGAACATTTTGACCTGCAGCATCGGAACCATTTCTGGCTGGCGAGCAGCGCCTTCCAGGAACTTGCCGCCCAGCAGGCCGAAACCAATGGCGGTACCCAGAGCACCCAGGCCGATCAGCAGAGCAACAGCGATAGCGGTCAGACCAACTACAGTTTCCATCTTTCCTCCCGACTTTTACGTCGTATTGGTTAGGTTTTTAGTTTGAAGCGGTAAAACAAATCGTTTGGTACAGCATGCCCTTGCGGACTTTTTAAGCCCTCCCCCCAAGCGGGCGGGGAAGGCTATCAGACACGCCAGGCGGTCTTAATGGTTATCTTCGTGAGCCATCGACAGGTAGACGATGGTCAGCATCATGAAGATGAAAGCTTGCAGGGTGATGATCAGGATGTGGAACACAGCCCACGCCCACTGCAGCACCACACCCAGGCCGCTGAGCCACAGCAGGCCGGAGCCGAACATCACGGCGATCAGGATGAACACCAACTCGCCGGCGTACATGTTGCCGAACAGACGCAGTGCCAGCGAGATCGGCTTGGCGATCAGGGTGACGAACTCGAGCAGGAAGTTGACCGGGATCAGCAGGATCTGCACGAAGATGTTCTTGCTGCCGAACGGGTGCAGGGTCAGCTCACCGATGAAGCCGCCCAGGCCCTTGACCTTGATGCTGTAGAAGATGATCAGGGCGAACACGCAGAAGGCCATGGCCAGGGTCGCGTTCGGGTCGGTGGTTGGCACCGCACGGAAGACAAGGTGCGGATCACCGGAGATCCAGGCCGCCGCTTTCGGAATCCAGTCGACCGGTACCAGGTCGATGGCGTTCATCATGAACACCCAGACGAAAATGGTCAGTGCCAGCGGGGCGATCACCGGGCTACGGCCGTGGAAGGAGTCCTTCACGCTGCCGTTGACGAAGTCGACCAGCACTTCAACGAAGTTCTGCAGACCGCCAGGTTGGCCGGAAGTCGCCTTCTTGGCCGCCATGCGGAAGATGAACAGGAAGATCAGACCCAGCGCGACGGACCAGCCCAGGGTGTCCACGTGGAACGCCCAGAAGCCCATTGCCTTGGCTTCTGCAGCCGAATGGGCGAAGCCCCAGCTGCCGTCTGGTAGTTGACCGTAGGTCAGGTTCTGCAAGTGGTGCTGGATATAACCCGAAGCGGTTTCTTCTGCCATGGTTGCCTCAAACGCCCTAAGGTCTCGAAAGTCTTTTATTCATCAGCAGGGGCGCGAACCAGCTGACCAAAAGGGTCAGCACGAAGACGCCGAATACTGCCAACGGCGCCAATGGCTTCACTCCTGCGAAGGTCAGTGCAAACAGCACTGCCGTCAAAATCATCTTGCCTGCCTCGCCCGCGTAGAACGACTTGACGATGGCCTGCGCCGCCCGGGCTCCGCTGAAGCGAAAAGCCTTCCAGGCGAAATACACATTGGGCAGCCAGGCAATCAATCCTCCGCAGAGGCCTGAATATCCACTGACCACCCCTTTCCACTGCCACAACACCAAGGTTGCCAGCAGCAGGACGACAAATTGAGCCAGCAGTACCGGAAAAACCGCCCAGCGATGGAAAGGCAGGCGGTTTGGCGTGCGTATTTCCATCACAACTGCTCCTCGAAAGTCGACCGCCTAGTCAGCAATGACTTGGCATAATTTGTGCCGACAAAATGCGCGCAGAGTATAGGGGTGGATTAACCCCTATTCAACTCTTCGGTAGTGATTTCCGACTGCGCGCTACAACAGGAATTGTTTCAGCGGATGTGAGCAAGCACGCCCTGCAACTCGTCAAGGGAGTTGTAGCGAATAACCAACTGGCCTTTGCCCTTGTTGCCATGGCGAATTTGTACCGCCGAGCCCAGGCGCTCTGCCAGACGCTGTTCGAGACGGGCAATGTCCGGATCAGGTTTGCTCGCCTCGACCGGCTCAGGTTTGCCATTGAGCCACTGGCGCACCAGTGCCTCGGTCTGGCGCACGGTGAGCCCGCGTGCGACAACATGACGCGCCCCTTCTTCCTGGCGATCTTCCTCGAGGCCGAGCAAGGCGCGGGCATGGCCCATCTCCAGGTCGCCGTGGGCAAGCATGGTCTTGATCGCCTCGGGCAGCGAGATCAGGCGCAACAGGTTGGCCACGGTCACCCGCGACTTGCCGACGGCGTCCGCCACCTGCTGCTGGGTCAGCTCGAACTCCTGCTGCAGGCGCTGCAGGGCCAGGGCCTCTTCCAGCGGGTTGAGGTCCTCGCGCTGGATGTTCTCGATCAGCGCCATGGCAATGGCGGCTTCGTCGGGCACTTCGCGGACCATGGCCGGAACGGTGTCCAGGCCGGCCTGCTGGGTGGCGCGCCAGCGGCGCTCACCGGCGATGATCTCGTAGCGGTTGTCGCCGATCGGGCGCACCACGATCGGTTGCATGACGCCGTGGGTGCGGATCGAGTGCGCCAGTTCCTCCAGCGCCTCGGGATCCATGTCACGGCGCGGCTGGTACTTGCCGCGCTGGATCAGCTCGACCGGCAGCTGTTGCAGTTCCTTCTGGTCGATCTTCACTGCCTGCGCCTCGAGCGCGCTGACGGAAGGACCACTGAGCAGTGCATCCAACCCACGTCCGAGACCGCGTTTCTTGATGGCCATGCGGATTCCTTAAGTTGTTTGTGCAGTGCGTGATGGACGGCGCTGACGGCGAACCAGTTCCCCGGCCAGCGCCAGATAGGCGAGCGCGCCGCGGGATTGCTTGTCGTAGGCCAGCGCCGGCATGCCGAAGCTCGGCGCCTCGGCCAGGCGGATGTTGCGCGGGATCACCGTGTCGTACAGCTGATCGCCGAAGTGTTCCTTGAGCTGCGCCGAAACATCGTTGTTCAGGCTCAGGCGCGGGTCGTACATGGTCCGCAGCAGGCCTTCGATCTTCAGCTCCGGGTTCAGCCGGGCGGCGATGCGCTTGATGTTATCCACAAGGTCGCTGAGACCTTCCAGCGCGTAGTACTCGCACTGCATGGGGATGATCACGCCATCGGAGGCGACCAGGGCGTTGAGCGTCAGCATCGACAGCGACGGCGGGCAGTCGATGAGGATGTAGTCGTAGTTCTCGCGGATCGGCGCCAGCGCGTTGCGCAGGCGGCTCTCCTTCATCTGCATCTCGAGCAGCACGACTTCCGCGGCGGTGAGGTCGCGGTTGGCCGGCAGCAACTGGAAGTTGCCGTGCTCGGAATAGTGCATGGCCTGGGCCAGGTCGCATTCCCCGATCAGCAGGTCGTACACCGAGTGCTCGAGCTCGTGTTTATCCACACCGCTGCCCATGGTGGCGTTGCCCTGTGGATCGAGGTCGATCAGCAGCACGCGACGCTTGGTCGCGGCCAGCGATGCGGCGAGATTGATGCAGGTGGTGGTCTTGCCCACACCACCCTTCTGGTTCGCGATTGCGAATACCTTAGCCATTGTTGCGTGTGTTCCCAGTCATGCCTTGCGGCGCAGTATCAGCAGATGGCGCTGGCCCTGGCAACCTGGAACGGTCAGGGCCTGCTCGCTTTCCACTGTGAAGTCTGCGGGCAATGCTACCAGTTCGTCGGCAGGATGCAGCCCCTTCATTGCAAGCCATTGCGTGCGGGCGTCACCCAGGTGGCGGGTCCAGTTGGTGAAATTCTCCATGCTGCTGAAGGCCCGGGAAATGATCCCGCAGAACGGCTGCTCGGGCTGGACCTCTTCCACCCGGCTGTGGATAACCGTGAGGTTGTCCAGTTTCAGTTCCATCTTCACCTGGGTCAGGAAGCGGGTCTTCTTGCCGTTGCTGTCCAGCACCGTCACCTGCTTGTGCGGATGCAGGATGGCCAGCGGAATGCCCGGCATGCCGCCGCCGCTGCCGACATCCAGCCAGCGCTGGGTGTCATTGTGGATAAACGGCATGACACTCAGGCTGTCGAGCAGGTGGCGCGAGACCATCTCGTCCGGGTCGCGCACCGCGGTCAGGTTGTAGGCCTTGTTCCATTTGATCAACAGGGCCAGGTAGCCCAGCAGCGATTCGTGCTGCTGCGCGCTCAGCTCGACACCGAGCTGGCGCGCACCTGTGGACAACTCTTCGGCGTGTTGCGGGGTGACCGGGGAACTCAAGCGCTTTGCTCCAATTCGCGGCCTGCGCCGCGTTTTTTCAAGTGAATCAGCAACAGGGAAATCGCCGCCGGGGTAACACCCGGAATGCGCGAAGCCTGGCCCAGGGTCTCCGGGCGGGTCTGCCCGAGCTTGCCCTGGATCTCCTTGGACAGGCCGGAAATCGTGGTGTAGTCGATATCCACAGGCAGGCGCGTGTCCTCGCTGGCGCGCAGACGGGCGATCTCTTCCTGTTGGCGGTCGATGTAGCCGGCGTACTTGGTCTTGATCTCGACCTGTTCGGCGACCTGTGGATCGATCACTTCACCGCCGGTCGCCTCGATCAAGCCAGCGTAGTCGACTTCCGGACGGGCAAGCAGGTTGAGCAGGCTGTATTCGTGGGCCAGCGGCGTGCCGAACTTATCCACAATGGCCTGGCCCTGCGGCGTGCCCGGGCGGACCCAGGTGCTCTTCAGGCGTTGTTCCTCACGCTCGATACCTTCGCGCTTGGCGCAGAACGCAGCCCAGCGCTGGTCGTCGACCAGGCCCAATTCGCGGCCTTTCTCGGTCAGGCGCAGGTCGGCGTTGTCTTCGCGCAGGATCAGCCGGTATTCGGCGCGCGAGGTGAACATGCGATACGGCTCCTGGGTCCCCAAGGTGATCAGGTCGTCAACCAGCACGCCGATGTAGGCCTCGTCGCGGCGCGGACACCAGCTTTCACGGCCCTGGGCACGCAGAGCAGCGTTGGTCCCGGCCAGCAGGCCCTGGGCGCCGGCCTCTTCGTAACCGGTGGTGCCGTTGATCTGGCCGGCGAAGAACAGGCCGCCGATGACCTTGGTCTCGAGGCTGTACTTCAGGTCGCGCGGGTCGAAGTAGTCGTACTCGATGGCGTAGCCCGGGCGGACGATGTGGGCGTTTTCCATGCCGCGGATCGAGCGGACGATCTCCAACTGCACGTCGAACGGCAGCGAGGTGGAAATACCGTTGGGATACAGCTCGTGGGTGGTCAGGCCTTCCGGCTCGATGAACACCTGGTGGCTTTCCTTGTCGGCGAAGCGATGGATCTTGTCCTCGATCGACGGGCAGTAGCGCGGGCCGATGCCTTCGATCACGCCCGAGTACATCGGCGAACGGTCGAGGTTCGAGGCGATGATCTCGTGGGTGCGGGCGTTGGTGTGGGTGATCCAGCAGCTGACCTGGCGCGGATGCATCTGGGCATTGCCCATGAACGACATCACCGGGATCGGCGTGTCGCCCGGCTGCTCGGTCATCACCGAGAAGTCCACGGAACGGCCATCGATGCGCGGTGGCGTGCCGGTCTTCAGCCGGCCGACGCGCAACGGCAGTTCACGCATGCGCTGGGCCAGGGCGTTGGCGGGCGGATCGCCGGCGCGACCACCGGAGTAGTTCTGCAGACCGATGTGGATAAGTCCGCCGAGGAAGGTGCCGCTGGTCAGGACCACGGAATCGGCGAAGAAGCGCAGACCCATTTGCGTGACAACGCCCTTGACCTGGTCCTGCTCGACGATCAGGTCATCGCACGACTGCTGGAATATCCACAGGTTCGGCTGGTTTTCCAGGATTTCGCGCACCACCGCCTTGTAGATGGCGCGGTCGGCCTGCGCACGGGTGGCGCGTACGGCCGGCCCCTTGCGGTTGTTCAGGATGCGGAACTGGATGCCGCTCTTGTCGGTGGCCAACGCCATGGCGCCGCCGAGCGCATCGATTTCCTTGACCAGGTGGCTCTTGCCGATGCCGCCGATAGCCGGGTTGCAACTCATATGACCGAGGGTTTCCACGTTGTGGGTCAGCAGCAGGGTTTTCACACCCATGCGTGCGGACGCAAGCGCAGCCTCGGTACCGGCATGGCCGCCGCCGATGACGATCACTTCAAAACGGGAAGGGAAATCCACCACGCACCTCGTGCCTGTTTTTGCGAATAGAGAAGGTAAGCGGACAAGTATAGGGACTTACCGCCCTTCAAAGAAACCTTCTGAGCAAAAAATGAGCAGGCTGTGGATGAGTGGCAGGCAAAAGAAAACAAAGAGGAAAAATTTAAAAAAGCTTTGTTTTTATGTTTATGTTTAGGCAGCTATCCACATGTGGATAAGTGACCTAAGCCCTTTAACTGCGTAGCTTTTACGGAATCATAACCCTGTGGCGTAGTAGGCCTGGGGGTTCTGGATAACGGCGTGTAACCTGTGGATTAAAGTGTCGCTTACCCACAGGAGGGTTTGTCCTCAGAAAAAAAGGCCAGTTATCAACGGAGCTGATGCCGAGTTTTCCACAGAGCTCCTGAGCCTGAGATCTCATCTGTGGATGACGTCTTGGCAGCGGGCCTACAGATACCGCAGGCCAAGCCGGCGCTCGCCCTACCCGAATCACAGGCAAAAAAAAGCCGCTCCAGACAGGAGCGGCCTTGGTATCGAAGGGCAGTGGACTATTTACCGATGCAGAAGCTCGAGAAAATCCTGCCAAGCAGGTCGTCCGAACTGAACGCCCCGGTGATTTCACCCAACGCTTGCTGTGCCTGGCGCAGATCCTCTGCCAGCAGCTCTCCGGCGCCCGCCAGGGTCAGCTGTGCCCGACCATGCTCCAGGTGCTCGCTGGCATGGCGCAGCGCTTCCAGGTGCCGGCGACGGGCGCTGAAGCTGCTCTCCGCAGTCTGTTCATACCCCATGCAGGCCTTGAGGTGGTCACGCAGCAGATCCAGCCCCATATCGTCTTCGCGGGCACTCAGGGTAATGGTTACGTGCCCATCGTCACTCTGCTCCATGCCGACATGCTCACCGCTCAAGTCGGCCTTGTTACGGATGAGTGTGACTTTTGCCACATCTGGCCGTTGGTCCAGGAACTCCGGCCACAGCGCAAAGGGGTCACTGGCTTCCGGTGCGGTCGAGTCGACGACCAGCAGCACTCGATCGGCCTCGCCGATAGCCTTGAGCGCCCTTTGCACCCCGATCTTTTCCACATGGTCATCGGTATCGCGCAGACCGGCGGTATCGACCACATGCAACGGCATGCCATCGATGTGGATATGTTCGCGCAGGATGTCCCGGGTAGTGCCGGCGATATCGGTGACGATCGCAGCCTCGCGTCCGGCCAGCTGGTTGAGCAGGCTCGATTTGCCGGCGTTCGGCCGGCCAGCGATGACCACGGTCATGCCGTCACGCAACAAGGCGCCCTGCCCGGCTTCACGCTGCACTGTGGACAACTCGCTGCGCACATCATCGAGCATGCGCAACACATGGCCGTCGGCGAGGAAGTCGATTTCTTCTTCGGGGAAGTCGATTGCGGCCTCGACGTAGATGCGCAAGGCAATCAGCGCCTCGGTCAGCCCATGCACGCGCTTGGAGAACGCTCCCTGCAGAGAACGCAGGGCATTACGGGCAGCTTGCGTGGAGCTGGCTTCGATCAGGTCAGCGATGGCTTCGGCCTGGGCCAGGTCGAGCTTGTCGTTGAGGAACGCACGCTCGCTGAACTCGCCCGGACGTGCCAACCGGCAGCCCAGTTGCAGGCAACGCTGCAGCAGCATGTCCATGACCACCGGCCCCCCGTGGCCCTGCAGCTCCAGCACGTCTTCGCCGGTGAAGGAGTTCGGCCCGGGGAAGAACAGCGCGATACCTTCGTCCAGGACCAGGCCATCGGCATCACGGAACGGGCCATAGTGGGCATGGCGCGGGGTCAGCGTGCGGCCGGTAAAGGCCTGCCCGGCCTGGCTGGCCAGTGGCCCGGACAAGCGGACGATGCCGACCCCGCCGCGGCCCTGGGCGGTAGCGATAGCGGCGATGGTTTCACGCACAGTGTTCATGCTCGAAAGCCTCTACAACGAATTCGTCAGATAGCAAAAACGCCCCACTAGGGGGCGTTTTTATTCACAGGCAAACAGGCTTGCCCGTCAAGCGGCAGCTTTCTTGGTCGCTGCCTCGATACTGCGGGTGATGTACCACTGCTGTGCGATCGACAGGCAGTTGTTCACAACCCAGTACAGCACCAGACCGGCCGGGAACCACAGGAAGAAGAAGGTGAAGATGATCGGCATCATTTTCATCACCTTGGCCTGCATCGGATCCGGCGGGGTCGGGTTCAGACGCTGCTGGATGAACATGGTGGCGCCCATGATGATCGGCAGGATGAAGAACGGATCCTTGATCGACAGGTCGGTGATCCACAGCATCCACGGGGCCTGGCGCATCTCTACGCTTTCCAGCAGTACCCAGTACAGGGCCAGGAACACCGGCATCTGCACCAGGATCGGCAGGCAGCCGCCCAGCGGGTTGATCTTCTCTTTCTTGTACAGCTCCATCATCGCCTGGGACATCTTCTGGCGATCGTCACCGAAGCGTTCCTTGAGCTGCGCCAGTTTCGGCGCCACGGCACGCATGCGCGCCATCGAGCGGTAGCTGGCGGCCGACAGCGGGAAGAACAGGCCTTTGATCAGCATGGTCAGGACGATAATCGACCAGCCCCAGTTGCCGAGCAGGCTGTGGATATGTTGCAGCAGCCAGAAGATCGGCTGGGCGATGAACCACAGGAAGCCGTAGTCAACGGTCAGTTCCAGGCCTGGGGACAGTTCCTTGAGCTTGGACTGGATCTTCGGACCGGCATACAGCATGGCGCTGGTTTCGACTTTGCCGCCGGCAGGGACGTCAAGCGCAGGGCCGGTGAAGCCGATGATGTAGTTGCCCTGGCTGTCCTTGCGGGTCTGGACGGCGTTGTTGTCCGACTTGCTCGGGATCCAGGCGGTCACGAAGTAGTGCTGCAGCCAGGCGACCCAGCCGCCGGTTACATTTTCTTTCAAATTGCCCTTGTCGATGTCTTTCATCGACACTTTCTTGTACGGCTCGGAAGCTGTCCACAGGGCGGCGCCCAGGTAGGTGGCCGTACCGGTGGCAGTGCTCGACGACGGATCGGAGCTGGCGTCGCGCTTGAGCTGGGCAAACATGTTGCCGCTCCAGGCCTGGCCGCTCTGGTTGTCGATCAGGTAGCTGACGGTCAGGTCGTACTCACCGCGCTTGAAGCTGAAGCGCTTGATGTAGTTGACGCCGTTCTCGCTGAACTTCAGGTCGACGGACAGTTGGTCCTGACCGTCGGCAAGCTGGAAGCTCTTCTGTTCGGCGGCGTACAGCGGGCGACCAGTGGAGCGGGCGTCCGGGCCGTTGGTGCCGGTCAGGCCGCTCTGGGCCAGGTACACACGCTCGCTGCCGTTGTCGAACAGCTGGAACGGAATGTCCGGATGGTCCTGGCGACGTGGGTACTTCGGCAGGTTCAGCTGGACGATGTCACCACCGACCGGGTCGATAGCCAGGTCCAGGACATCGGTCTTGATCCGGATCAGGTCCTTGCTGACCGCGACCGGCGCCAGTTCAGCAGGGCTGGATTCAGCATTGGCGCTCGGCACATCGGCGCTTGCACCGGAGTTGCCGGCCGGCACGGTGTCCGGCAGGGCCGGGGCAGCATTGCTGGCAGCAGCATTCTGAGTCGGCAGGGCAGCCTGGCCATAGTCCTGGTTCCATTTGAGGACCATGACATAGGACACGATTGCCAGGGCGACGATCAGGATCGTGCGTTTAATATCCATGATTACTCGGCTATCGAAGAAGTTCGGGAGGAAGGAGCAGGTGGAACGGGATCGAAACCGCCGTCGTTCCACGGATGACAACGCCCCAGGCGACGAACGGCCAGCCACCCACCACGCATGAGGCCATGATTTTCGATGGCTTCATAGGCGTAACAGGAACAGCTGGGATAGAAACGACAGTGACTGGCCATCAGTGGACTGATGGCGTAACGGTAGAACTGGATCGGAACGAGGGCCAGTTTACGCATTGTGACTGTCTACCCCTGCGGAATCGGCGACCGCTGGAGAGGGCCGACTGCGGACCAGTCGCTTCCAGAGCTTGCCAAAGTGTTGGTGCAATTCTGGGTTTTCCACTTCGCCCAACCCCTTGCGTGCAACGATCACGATATCCAGTCCAGCCAACATCTGCTGGTTCAACCGGAACGAATCGCGCATCAGGCGTTTCAGGCGATTGCGTTGAACGGCGAGCTTGACGCTCTTCTTGCCGATCACCAGGCCGAGGCGTGGATGATCGAGGCCGTTCTCGCGGGCAAGGATAAGCAGGTTTTTCCCTGGAACCTTGCCGGTTGGGGAGTCGAAGACCGCTTTGAAATGCCGGGGTGTAAGCAGTCGCTTGTCCCGACTGAAGTCCTGACTCACCACCTGTGCCGAAAAATCAAATGGCCAGACGCTTACGGCCTTTGGCACGGCGACGCGACAGAACAGCACGGCCGTTCTTGGTAGCCATACGGGCACGGAAACCGTGGGTGCGGGCGCGCTTGATGGTGCTTGGTTGGAAAGTACGTTTCATGGCGTGTTACCTGGGTTGGTCGACAACGGGCCGGAAGGGCCCCCTTTTTAAGAGATCGGCGATTCTAGAGAAAGCAAGCCGATAGGTCAATTTCCAACCAGCCTTTCCTTATGGAAGGTCGAGCCAGGTCGATGGGCGTCATGTCGACCTGGCTAACCTGAAAGCGGGCAAATCAAAAAAACAGAAGAGGCATATAAAAAGCTTTTCTGAAGAACTTATAGAGCTTAGGTGGATAACCTTCTGTGGATAACCTACTACAGGCCACGATTCACGGTATGTACAGAAAATCACAACCTTGTCGGTAAGGGGTGTTCTGTCTGTGTCCCACATGAGGAAAACCTGTGCGGGAACAGGTGGTTTATCCACAGATGATTTATCCACAGATCTGAACCCAGGGTTGTGCATAGCCCACAAGTGCCGTTATCCACAGGGCTTATCAACAGTACGTGGAGGGTGTTCAAGTCGTTTTTTGGCGGATTTACCCTGATAGTGGGTGGCGTCACGTGTGGATAACTGACCGCCCGCCCGGTACAATGGCGGTTTGTTTTTGCCTCATCCGGCTTTCAACTCAGGGGATATCCGTGTCAGTGGAACTTTGGCAGCAGTGCGTGGAGCTTCTGCGCGATGAGCTGCCTGCCCAGCAATTCAACACCTGGATCCGTCCGCTACAGGTCGAAGCCGAAGGCGACGAGTTGCGCGTCTATGCGCCCAACCGCTTCGTGCTCGACTGGGTCAATGAAAAGTACCTTGGCCGCCTGCTCGAACTGCTGGGTGAACAGGGCAGCGGTATCGCACCTGCCCTTTCCTTATTAATAGGCAGCCGTCGCAGTTCCGCAGCCCGTGCTGCACCCAACGCCCCTGTCAGTGCCGCCGTCGCGGCAACCCTTGCGCAACAGGCGCAGGTGCAGCAGCCAGCGCCCGTACTCGAGCCTGTCAGCGCACCCGTGGTGGAGCCGGCACAGGTTGCCGAAGTCGAGGAACCCTCTTCGCGTGACAGCTTCGACAGCATGGCCGAGATCGCGACCGCTCCGGTTGCCAGCGGTCGCACCGAGCAGCGCACGGTGCAGGTCGAGGGTGCCCTGAAGCACACCAGCTACCTAAACCGCACCTTCACCTTCGAAACCTTCGTCGAAGGCAAGTCGAACCAACTGGCTCGCGCTGCGGCCTGGCAGGTTGCCGACAACCCCAAGCACGGCTACAACCCACTGTTCCTTTATGGTGGCGTCGGCCTGGGTAAGACGCACTTGATGCACGCTGTGGGTAACCACCTGCTGAAGAAGAACCCGAACGCCAAGGTGGTCTACCTGCATTCGGAGCGTTTCGTCGCCGACATGGTCAAGGCGCTGCAGCTGAACGCGATCAACGAATTCAAACGCTTCTACCGTTCGGTCGATGCGTTGCTGATCGACGACATCCAGTTCTTCGCCCGCAAGGAGCGTTCCCAGGAAGAGTTTTTCCACACCTTCAACGCCCTGCTCGAGGGTGGCCAGCAGGTGATCCTCACCAGCGACCGCTACCCGAAGGAAATCGAAGGCCTGGAAGAGCGCCTGAAGTCCCGCTTCGGCTGGGGCCTGACGGTGGCCGTCGAGCCGCCGGAGCTGGAAACCCGCGTGGCGATCCTGATGAAGAAGGCCGACCAGGCCAAGGTCGAGCTGCCGCACGATGCCGCGTTCTTCATCGCCCAGCGTATCCGCTCCAACGTGCGTGAGCTCGAAGGCGCCCTGAAGCGGGTGATTGCCCACTCGCACTTCATGGGCCGCGACATCACCATCGAGCTGATCCGTGAGTCGCTCAAGGATCTGCTGGCGCTGCAGGACAAGCTGGTCAGTGTGGATAACATCCAGCGCACCGTGGCCGAGTACTACAAGATCAAGATCTCCGATCTGCTGTCCAAGCGACGTTCGCGCTCCGTGGCGCGTCCTCGCCAGGTAGCCATGGCGTTGTCGAAAGAGCTGACCAACCACAGTCTGCCGGAGATCGGCGACATGTTCGGCGGCCGCGACCACACCACCGTGCTGCACGCCTGCCGCAAGATCAACGAATTGAAGGAATCCGACGCGGACATCCGCGAGGACTACAAGAACCTGCTGCGCACGCTGACGACCTGATGGCCGTCTGCGCAGCTAATTGAAGGCAAGGGACTAGACCATGCATTTCACCATTCAACGCGAAGCCCTGTTGAAACCCCTGCAACTGGTCGCAGGCGTCGTCGAGCGCCGCCAGACCTTGCCGGTCCTGTCCAACGTCCTGCTGGTCGTGCAAGGCCAGCAGCTGTCGTTGACCGGTACCGACCTGGAAGTCGAACTGGTTGGCCGCGTCCAGCTGGAAGAGCCTGCGGAGCCGGGCGAGATCACCGTTCCGGCGCGCAAGCTGATGGACATCTGCAAGAGCCTGCCCAGCGATGTGCTGATCGACATCAAGGTCGACGAGCAGAAGCTGCTGGTCAAGGCCGGCCGCAGCCGTTTCACCCTGTCCACCCTGCCGGCCAATGACTTCCCGACTGTGGAAGAAGGCCCGGGCTCGCTG
This sequence comes from Pseudomonas carassii, assembly GCF_036324045.1. Taxonomy (NCBI): domain Bacteria; kingdom Pseudomonadati; phylum Pseudomonadota; class Gammaproteobacteria; order Pseudomonadales; family Pseudomonadaceae; genus Pseudomonas; species Pseudomonas carassii. The sequence goes on from NZ_JAZDCT010000007.1 coordinate 145,171, forward strand.
ACCTGCAACCTGGAACAGAGCAAGCTGCGCCGCCTGATCGAGCGCACCAGCTTCGCCATGGCCCAGCAGGATGTGCGCTACTACCTCAACGGCATGCTGCTGGAAGTGTCCACCGACACCCTGCGCGCCGTCGCCACCGATGGCCACCGTCTGGCGCTGTGCGCCATGCAGGCACCGATCGGCCAGGCTGAGCGTCACCAGGTCATCGTGCCGCGCAAGGGTATCCTCGAGCTGGCGCGTCTGCTCACCGATCCGGAAGGCATGGTCAGCATCGTCCTGGGCCAGCATCACATTCGCGCCACCACTGGTGAGTTCACCTTCACCTCGAAGCTGGTCGACGGCAAGTTCCCGGACTACGAGCGCGTCCTGCCCAAGGGCGGCGACAAGCTGGTGATCGGTGATCGCCAGGCGCTGCGCGAGGCATTCAGCCGTACCGCGATCCTGTCCAACGAGAAGTACCGCGGCATCCGTCTGCAACTGGCCGCCGGCCAGCTGAAGATCCAGGCCAACAACCCGGAGCAGGAAGAAGCGGAAGAAGAAATCAGCGTCGACTACAACGGCAGCTCGCTGGAGATCGGTTTCAACGTCAGCTACCTGCTGGATGTGCTGGGCGTCATGACCACCGAACAGGTTCGCCTGATTCTGTCCGACTCCAACAGCAGCGCCCTGCTGCAGGAAGCCGGCAATGACGACTCGTCCTACGTTGTCATGCCGATGCGTCTGTAATCCATAGCAGGCGACATGTCTCTTCGACGTCTCTCGGTCACCGCGGTGCGCAACCTGCACCCGGTGACCCTCTCACCCTCCCCCCGCATCAACATCCTTTACGGCGCCAACGGCAGCGGCAAGACCAGCGTGCTCGAAGCCGTGCACCTGCTGGGGCTCGCCCGCTCGTTCCGAAGCACCCGGTTGAACCCGGTGATTCAGTACGAGCAGCCGACCTGCACCGTGTTCGGTCAGGTCGAACTGGCTGAAGGCGGTACTAGCAACCTGGGTGTTTCTCGGGAGCGTCAGGGTGATTTCACCATCCGTATCGACGGACAGAATGCGCGCAGCGCCGCGCAACTGGCCGAGATGCTGCCCCTGCAACTGATCAACCCGGACAGTTTTCGCCTGCTCGAAGGTGCGCCCAAGGTACGCCGGCAGTTCCTCGATTGGGGCGTGTTCCACGTGGAACCCCGCTTCATGGCGACCTGGCAGCGCCTGCAGAAGGCCCTGCGGCAGCGGAACTCATGGCTGCGGCATGGTACACTTGATGCCGTTTCGCAAGCCGCCTGGGATCGGGAGTTATGTCTCGCCAGTGCGGAAATAGATGAATACCGTCGCAACTACATCAAGGCCTTGAAGCCTGTCTTCGAGCGTACCCTGAGCGAGCTGGTCGAACTGGACGGGCTGACCCTGAGCTACTACCGAGGCTGGGACAAGGACCGGGAACTCAACGAAGTCCTCGCAACCTCTCTCCTTCGCGATCAGCAGATGGGCCATACCCAGGCCGGGCCACAACGTGCCGATCTGCGCCTGCGATTGGGCGCGAACAACGCGGCCGACATCCTCTCGCGAGGGCAACAGAAGCTGGTGGTCTGTGCCTTGCGCATCGCCCAGGGACACCTGGTCAGCCAGGTTCGTCGCGGTCAGTGTATTTATCTGGTGGATGACCTGCCGTCCGAGTTGGACGAGCAGCACCGCCGCGCCCTGTGCCGCTTGCTTGAAGAATTGAACTGCCAGGTGTTCATCACCTGTGTAGACCACGAATTTCTGAGGGAAGGCTGGCAGACGGAAACGCCAGTCGCCTTGTTCCACGTGGAACAAGGCCGTATCACCCAGACCCACGACCATCGGGAGTGAAGGCATGAGCGAAAATCAAACGTACGACTCCTCCAGCATCAAGGTGCTGAAAGGGCTGGATGCCGTACGCAAGCGTCCCGGCATGTACATTGGCGACACCGATGACGGCAGCGGCCTGCACCACATGGTATTCGAGGTGGTCGACAACTCGATCGACGAAGCCCTGGCCGGGCACTGCGATGACATCACCGTCATCATTCACCCGGACGAATCCATCAGCGTCCGTGACAACGGCCGCGGTATTCCGGTCGACGTGCATAAAGAAGAAGGCGTTTCCGCGGCCGAGGTCATCATGACCGTGTTGCACGCCGGCGGTAAGTTCGACGACAACTCCTACAAGGTATCCGGCGGTCTGCACGGCGTAGGTGTGTCGGTGGTGAACGCCCTGTCCGAGCAACTGGTGCTCACCGTTCGTCGTAGCGGCAAGATCTGGGAACAGACCTATGTCCATGGTGTGCCCCAGGCGCCGATGGCGGTCGTCGGTGAAAGCGAAACCACCGGTACCCACATTCACTTCAAGCCTTCGGCTGAAACCTTCAAGAACATCCACTTCAGCTGGGACATTCTCGCCAAGCGTATCCGCGAGCTTTCGTTCCTGAACTCGGGCGTTGGCATCCTGCTGAAGGATGAGCGCAGCGGCAAGGAAGAGTTCTTCAAGTACGAAGGCGGCCTGCGTGCATTCGTTGAATACCTGAACACCAACAAGACCCCGGTCAACTCCCAGGTCTTCCACTTCAACGTCCAGCGTGACGATGGCGTGGGTGTCGAAGTCGCCCTGCAGTGGAACGACAGCTTCAACGAAAACCTGCTGTGCTTCACCAACAACATTCCCCAGCGCGACGGTGGTACCCACCTGGTCGGCTTCCGTTCCTCGCTGACCCGTAGCCTGAACAGCTACATCGAGCAGGAAGGCCTGGCGAAGAAGAACAAGGTCGCCACCACCGGTGACGACGCCCGTGAAGGCCTGACCGCGATCATCTCGGTCAAGGTGCCGGATCCGAAGTTCAGCTCGCAGACCAAGGACAAGCTGGTGTCCTCGGAGGTGAAGACCGCCGTGGAACAGGAGATGAACAAGTACTTCGCCGACTTCCTGTTGGAGAACCCCAACGAAGCCAAGGCGGTGGTCGGCAAGATGATCGACGCTGCCCGTGCCCGTGAAGCGGCGCGTAAAGCCCGTGAGATGACTCGCCGCAAAGGCGCGCTGGACATCGCCGGCCTGCCGGGCAAACTGGCCGACTGCCAGGAGAAGGACCCTGCCCTTTCCGAACTGTACCTGGTGGAGGGTGACTCCGCAGGTGGTTCGGCCAAGCAAGGCCGTAACCGTCGTACCCAGGCGATCCTGCCGCTCAAGGGCAAGATCCTCAACGTCGAGAAAGCGCGCTTCGACAAGATGATCTCTTCCCAGGAGGTCGGCACGCTGATCACCGCACTGGGTTGTGGCATCGGCCGCGAAGAGTACAACATCGACAAGCTGCGTTATCACAACATCATCATCATGACCGATGCTGACGTCGACGGTTCGCACATCCGTACCCTGCTGCTGACCTTCTTCTTCCGTCAGCTGCCGGAGCTGGTCGAGCGTGGCTACATCTATATCGCCCAGCCGCCGCTGTACAAGGTGAAGAAAGGCAAGCAGGAGCAGTACATCAAGGACGACGAGGCCATGGAAGAGTACATGACCCAGTCGGCCCTGGAAGATGCCAGCCTGCACCTGGACGAGTCCGCGCCAGCCGTTTCCGGCGTACAGCTTGAGGCGCTGGTCAACGAATTCCGCGCCGTGATGAAGACCCTCAAGCGTCTGTCGCGCCTGTACCCGGAAGAGCTGACCGAGCACTTCATCTACCTACCAAAGGTTTCCCTGGAGCAACTGGCCGATAAGGCGCAGATGGATGTTTGGCTGAAGGCGTTCCAGCAGCGTCTGGATAATAGCCAGCGTTCTGGTCTGGCTTACAAGGCTGACTTGCACGAGGACAAGGAGCGCAACCTCTGGCTGCCTGTCGTTGAAACGACCTCCCATGGTTTGGCCAGCTATGTCACCTTCAACCGTGATTTCTTCGGTAGCAATGACTACAAGACAGTCGTTGCCCTGGGTGAAAAGCTGGGTACCTTGCTGGGCGACGGCGCCTATGTTCAGCGTGGCGAACGTCGCAAGGCGGTCACCGAGTTCAAGGAAGCCCTCGACTGGCTGATGAACGAGAGCACCAAGCGCCACACCATCCAGCGATACAAAGGGCTGGGTGAGATGAACCCGGACCAGCTGTGGGAAACCACCATGGACCCGACCGTGCGCCGCATGCTCAAGGTTACTATCGAGGACGCGATTGCCGCCGACCAGCTGTTCAACACCCTGATGGGGGATGCAGTCGAGCCGCGTCGCGACTTCATCGAAAGCAACGCGTTGTCGGTGTCCAACCTGGACTTCTGATTAGCGGACAGTACAAAAAAGCCAATCCTTAGGGATTGGCTTTTTTTTGCCTACGCAAATGTTCCACGTGGAACTATGAAATTCCCAGAGCCTTCAGCCGGCGGTACAACGTGCGTTCGCTCATCCCAAGATGATCGGCCAACTCGCTACGGGAGCCATTAAAGGTTTCCAAGGCATGGGCCAGGTCGGCCATCTCGTTCCTGCCCCGTCCCCGTGAACCTGCCGGCTTTGCGGCCGGGTACATATCTTCTGGAAAATGCTCAGGGCGGATCAGACCGTCATCCGTGAACAGCCGGGCGCGTTCCAGAATGTTCCTGAGTTCACGGATGTTGCCGGGGAAGGTGTGCAGGTTCAGCTGCTCGAGCGCCTCAGGCGTAAGCTTTGGCGACTGTTTGCCGGCCATGCGTTGCAGCAGGCTCTCACAGAGCAACGGTAAATCCTCGACTCGCTCGCGTAGTGACGGCAGGCGAATCGGGAATCCGCTGATGCGGTAATACAGGTCTTCGCGGAACGTCCCCTCGGCAGCCATCTCTTTCAATGGCTTGTGCGTGGCCGAGACCAGGCGAAAGTCCGAATGGACCGTGCGCGTGCTGCCGACCGGGCGGAAGCTGCCGGACTCGATCAGGCGCAGCAGTTTCACCTGCATGGCCAGCGGTACCTCACCGATCTCATCGAGGAACAGGGTGCCACCGTGAGCGGCTTCGGCCAGGCCGATCTTGCGTTGAGTCGCTCCAGTGAAGGCGCCCTTCTCATAGCCGAACAGTTCACTCTCGAACAACGACTCGGTCAGCCCGGTGCAGTCCACCACCACCAGGGGGCCATTGGCTCGTGGGCTGCCCAGGTGCAAGGCGCGGGCGAACAGCTCCTTGCCTGTGCCCGATTCGCCCTGGAGCAACACTGGAATCTGCGCGGGGGCTGCGCGCTGCAAACTGGCCACGGCGGACTTGAAGGCTGGTGCCCGGCCAACCAGTCCTTGTTGTTGAGGTTGTGCCGATGCCAGGGTGACGCTGGTCAGGCGTTCGACGAAGGCCACCACCCTGCCCTCGTCATCGAGGATTGGGCGCAGCTCCACATCCACATGTTCCGGCCCCCGCGGGGTGTGATGGATGTGCAGCACGCGCTCGGGCACCTTGCTGTCCAGCGACTTGCGCAGCGGGCAATGTTCCCCGGCCTGGTCGCAAGGCACGGCATAGTGGTGCGAGACCCGGTGGCATTTTTCACCGATCGGCGCGTGCTCCTCGTTGCCGAACTGGCGACGGTACGCCGCGTTGGCAGCCAGGATGTTGTAGTCAGTATCCAGCACGATACTGGGCAGCACATCGTGTTCGAGATAGGACACCAGCGCGAGGATCGCGGGATGGGAAGCGGCTAGCATGACAGCACCAGATGAAGGACCTGGCGAGGGTAGCAAGGACTGCCAAACACTGCCATCGGCTGACAGTCGACTGCCAGGAACTGTCACCTTCGGATTGCTCGTATAGGGGCTGCTGCGCAGCCCATCGCGGCACGAGGCCGCTCCTACAGGGGAAGGCGTCCTATCTGAAAGGCTGGCATGTATCTTGATAAAGCACCCTTCACTGCCTATGCCTTCAAGGAGGCCCGGTGGATAACTGGAGAGTGCAATGATCATCGGCAACAACCTTCACGTTGAAGAATTCTTCGACAAGGCGACCTGGACCATCAGCTACCTGGTCATGGATGGCGAGACCCGCCAATGCGCGCTGATCGACAGCGTGCTGGACTACGACCCCAAGTCCGGGCGCACCTGCACCGATTCGGCGGACAAGCTGATCGCCTGCGTCGAGGCGCTGGGCGCCAAGGTGCAATGGATTCTGGACACCCATGTGCACGCCGACCATCTGTCGGCGGCGGCCTACCTCAAGGAGCGGCTTGGCGGCAGCATCGCGATCGGTGCGCAGATCACCCAGGTACAGAAAGTCTTCGGCACCTTGTTCAACGCCGAGCCGGGTTTTGCCCGCGACGGCAGCCAGTTCGACGTCCTGTTCGAAGATGAAGAGGGATTTCGCATCGGCAACCTGCATGCCCGTGCCCTACACACCCCAGGACATACCCCGGCGTGCATGAGCTACATGGTCGAGGATGCGGGCGAGACCGCCGTGTTCGTCGGCGACACCTTGTTCACCCCCGACTATGGCACCGCCCGTTGCGACTTTCCGGGCGCCAGCGCGCGAACCCTGTACCAGTCGATCCGTCGCCTGCTCGCCTTCCCCGACAAGACCCGGCTGTTCATGTGCCACGACTACCTGCCCGGTGGCCGTGAGCTGCGCTTCGTCACCACCGTGGCCGAGCAACGCGCCGACAACATCCATATCCATGAAGGGGTCAGCGAAGACAGCTTCGTGCAGATGCGCGAAGCCCGTGACAAGACCCTCGACATGCCCGTGCTGATCCTGCCGTCGGTGCAGATCAACATGCGCAGCGGGCAATTCCCCGAACCTGAAGCCAACGGTGTGAGCTACCTGAAGATCCCGCTGAACAAGCTGTAAGCCACGCCGTACCCATAATGAGATTTCCAAGGAACACCGCCATGCCTGCCTTGCTGTCCCCTGTCGATTCCTCCCGTGCCGACCACCACAAGGTGGTGATCGTCGGCGCCGGTGCCGCCGGTATCGCCACCGCCTCCAGCTTGATCGCCCGTGACCCGTCGCTGGACATTGCCCTGATCGACCCCGCCGACGTGCACTACTACCAGCCTGGCTGGACCATGGTCGGTGCCGGTGTTTTCAAGGCGCCGAGCACCGCCCAGACCATGGCGGCCACCCTGCCCCGTGGCGTGCGCTGGATCAAGGCACGGGTGGAGGGCTTCGACCCTCAGGGGCAACTGGTGGTGCTCGAGGACGGGCGTGCGGTCAGCTATGAGCAACTGGTGGTCTGCCCGGGATTGAAACTCGATTGGAACGCCATCGAGGGTTTGAGCGAGACCCTCGGACGCAACGGTGTCACCTCCAACTACCGCTACGACCTGGCGCCCTACACCTGGCAACTGGTACAGAACCTCAAGCAGGGGCGCGCCCTCTTCACCCAGCCGCCGATGCCGATCAAATGCGCCGGGGCGCCGCAGAAGGCGTTGTACCTGTCCTGCGATCACTGGTTGCGCAACGGGCACCTGGGCAATGTCAGGGCCAGCTTCTTCAATGCCGGGGCGGTGCTGTTCGGCGTACCGGACTATGTGCCAGCACTGATGAGCTACATCGACAAGTACGGCGTGGACCTGAACTACCAGCATCGTCTGACGGCGGTGGATGGTCCGAACAAGCTCGCCACGTTCATTCGTACCCTCCCCGACGGCAGCACCGAGACCCGGGTCGAGGCCTTCGACATGCTGCATGTGGTGCCGCCCCAGGTGGCGCCTGACTTCATCCGTCAGAGCCCGCTGGCCGATGCGGCGGGCTGGGTGGATGTCGACCCGCATACCTTGCGTCATCGCCAGTTCGGCAATGTCCATGCGCTGGGTGACGTGGTCAATACCAGCAACGCCAAGACCGCTGCCGCCGCCCGCAAGCAGGCACCGGTGGTGGCCAACAATGTGCTGGTGGCACTCGGTCGCCTGTCGACCCTGGCCCAGTACGATGGCTACGGCTCCTGCCCGTTGACGGTCGAGCGCGGCAAGATCGTCCTGGCCGAGTTCACCTATGGCGGCAAGGTGGCGCCGAGCTTCCCGCGCTGGCTGCTCGATGGCCGAAAGCCAACCCGCCTGGCCTGGTTGCTCAAGGCGCAGATCCTGCCGCCGCTGTACTGGAAGGCCATGCTCAAGGGTCGCGAGTGGCTGGCCCGGCCGCAACCTCTGGTGGTCGAGGCGCAGCAGTGATCGAACACCAACTGCTGGGCGCCGGGCTCGGCGCGGTCATTGGCGCGGTGCTGGCCCTGACCGGCGCCGGCGGTGGCATCCTGGCGGTGCCGCTGCTGGTGTTCGGCCTGGGACTGAGCATGGTCGAGGCGGCGCCGATCGGCCTGCTGGCCGTAGGGCTGGCGGCGTCGGTCGGTGCGGTGCTCGGCCTGCGCCAGGGATTGGTGCGCTACCGGGCGGCCGCGTTCATCGCGGTGATCGGGATTGCCTGCGCGCCGTTCGGCCTGATGCTCGCCCATCGTTTGCCCAACACGCCGTTGGCCTTGGTGTTCGCCGGGGTGCTGGTGTACGCCTGCCTGCGGATCTGGCGCAAGGCGGCGCGTGAACTGCGTGGCGAGTCGCCCTGTGGGGAGCGGGAGATCATGCCCTGCGTGCTCAACCCGCTGCAGGGGCGCTTGCGCTGGACCCTGCCCTGCGCCCGGGCACTGGCGTTCACCGGGATGCTGTCGGGGTTGCTATCCGGCCTGTTGGGGGTCGGTGGTGGATTCGTGATCATCCCGGCGCTGAACCGCTATACCAACCTGAACATGAAAAGCATCGTCGCCACCTCGCTGGCGGTGATCGCCCTGGTGTCCACCGGCAGCGTGGTCAGCGCCAGCGTGGCGGGGGTGATGCACTGGTGGGTCGGGGCGCCGTTTGCCGTGGGGGCGGTGCTGGGCCTGCTGCTGGCGCGGCCGTTGGCGAGCAAGCTGGCTGGCCCGCGCCTGCAGCAGCTGTTCGCCGTGGTGGGCTGTGGCGCTGCGGTACTGTTGGCTGGCAAGGCGCTACTCGGCTAGCAACTCGTCCTGCTCGGCGGCGCACAGTGCCAGTAGGTAGTCCCACACCACTCGCAGGCGTACCGACTTGTGCAGCTCGCGGCGGGTGCAGATCCAGTAGCTGCGCTGGATGGTCTCGCTGGGCAGCACACGCACCAGCTTCGGATCGTGGCGGGCCATGTAGTTGGGCAGCACGGCGATGCCCAGACCGGCCTGGGCGGCATGCTGCTGGGCGATCACGCTGGTGCTGCGGAAAACCACGTTGGGTGCCCGGCAGAAACTGTTGAGGAACAGCAGCTCCTGGCTGAACAGCAGGTCGTCGACATAGCCGATCCAGCTGTGCCGGGCCAGGTCTTCGCGGCTGTGCAGCGGTGGCGCGCGGTCCAGGTAGTCCTGGCTGGCATACAGGGCAAGGCGGTAGTCGGTGAGCTTGCGGGTGATCAGCAGGTCGGCGTTGGGACGTTCCAGGTGGATGCTGATCTCGGCTTCGCGGTTGAGGATGCTGACGAACCGCGGCACCGCCACCAGCTCCACTTCGAGCCCCGGGTAGCGCTGGAACAAGGCCTTCATGCGCGGGGTGAAGAACATGATGCCGATGCCTTCGGTCACCCCAAGGCGGATCTTGCCCAGTGGCGTGATGGCCTGGGTGATTTCTTCCTGCGCCAGCAGGGCGACGTTCTCCATGGCTTCGGCGTGCTTGAGCAGGGCCTGGCCGGAAGGCGTGAGTTCGTAGCCCTGAGCGTGCTGGACGAACAGCGCGGTACCCAGGTGCTTTTCGATGCTCTCGATATGCCGGGCCACGGTGCTGTGGGTGGTGTTGAGGCGCTTGGCGGCGGTAAGCAGGCGGCCGCTGCGCTGCAACTCGAGGAAAAACCGCAGATCGTTCCAGTCGAACATGCTGATCCTTTTGCCTTTCGGATGCCGCAGATCCCTGTGTAGGAGCGGCCTTGTGCCGCGATGGGCCGCATAGCGGCCCCAACTCATGCATGCGGTATTTCAGGTACACCGCGTTTGCATTATCAGGGCCGCTATGCGGCCCATCGCGGCACAAGGCCGCTCCTACACAGGGATTCGTGCTGGGCATTGGCGCTGTGCTAAAACGCACAACGGCTGCGCGAAATCTCGTGTTTCCTCAGCGAAATTAATCAATAAGATGGATCGGGACAAGAATAATAATCAGGCGCGAGGTTGCACATGCCATCAGCCGATCCTGTCTACGACTATGTGGTCGTGGGTGCCGGTCCCGCCGGTTGCCTGCTGGCCAACCGCTTGTCCGCCGACCCTTCGTGCCGCGTATTGCTGCTCGAGGCGGGTGGCCGCGACAACTATCCCTGGATTCACATCCCCGTCGGTTACCTCTACTGCATCGGCAATCCACGCACCGACTGGTGCCTGAAGACCGAGGCCCAGCCCGGCCTGAACGGTCGCAGCCTGGGTTATCCACGGGGCAAGGTGCTGGGCGGCTGCTCGTCGATCAACGGCATGATCTACATGCGTGGCCAGGCCGCCGACTATGACCGCTGGGCCGAGCAAGGCAACGACGGCTGGGCGTGGAAGGATGTGCTGCCCTTGTTCAAGGCCAGCGAGAACCACTTCGCCGGTGCCAGTGACAGCCACGGCGCCGGGGGGGAGTGGCGGGTCGAGCAGCAGCGCTACAGCTGGCCGATCCTCGATGCCTTCCGCGATGCCGCCGAGCAGAGTGGCATCGCCAAGGTCGACGACTTCAACACGGGCGACAACGCCGGCTGTGGATACTTTCAGGTCAATCAGCGCAGCGGCGTGCGCTGGAACTCGGCCAAGGCGTTTCTCAGGCCCATCCTCAAGCGCGCCAACCTGACAGTGTTGACGGGCGTACAGGTCGACCAGGTGCTGCTCGACAACACCCGCGCCCGGGCGGTGAAGGCCTTGTGGCAAGGCGCCTGGCACGCGTTCGCCGCTCGCCGCGAGATCATCCTGTGCGCGGGCTCCGTGGGCTCGCCCGGCATTCTGCAACGCTCCGGCATCGGCCCACGCAAGCTGCTCGAAGGCTTGGGTATCGGGGTTCGCCATGAGATGCCCGGGGTCGGCGGCAACCTGCAGGATCACCTGCAACTGCGCCTGATCTACCAAGTCCGCAACACCCGCACCCTCAACCAGATGGCCAACAGCCTGTGGGGCAAGCTGGGCATGGGCCTGCGCTACGCCTACGACCGCAGTGGCCCGTTGGCCATGGCGCCGAGCCAGCTGGGCGCCTTCGCCCGTTCAGGCCCCGAGCAGGCAAGCGCCAACCTGCAGTACCACGTGCAGCCGTTGTCGCTGGACCGTTTCGGCGAACCGCTGCATCGCTTCCCGGCCTTCACTGCCTCGGTGTGCAACCTGCGCCCGGCGAGCCGTGGACGGATCGACATCCGCTCGGCGGACATGAATGCCGCGCCGGTGATCGACCCCAACTACCTGAGCGACCCCGAGGACCTGCGCGTCGCCGCCGAGGCCATCCGCCTCACCCGGCGCATCGTCCAGGCCCCTGCCCTGGCGGCCTTCGATCCTCGCGAGTATTTGCCAGGCCCCGCCTTGCAGAGCGAGGACGACCTGCACCAGGCCGCCGGCCAGATCGGCACCACCATCTTCCACCCGGTGGGCACCTGCCGTATGGGAAGCGGCGCGCTGGACGTCGTGGATAGCCAGCTGCGCGTTCATGGCATCCCAGGCCTGCGCGTGGCCGACGCCTCGATCATGCCGCAGATCGTCTCCGGCAATACCTGTTCACCCACGTTGATGATTGCCGAAAAAGCGGCACAACTGATCCTCAAGGGAGCCAATACCCAGACCAACCTCAGCGACGCCAGCGCGATACCGACGCCCTGACCCGGGTGTTTGCAACAGCGGTGGCTTGTGATCGCAAGTCGCCGGCAGTGGAACAACAAGAATAATCACTGTGGCCCGCGGGCCGAGGACAGCAACGATGTCGGATTACATCCAGGAACAGGGGGCGGCGGCGAGCAGCCCAAGCCGTCGTGAAGAGCGCAAGATCATTTTCGCGTCATCCCTCGGGACGGTATTCGAGTGGTATGACTTTTTTCTCTATGGCGCGCTGGCCGCGGTCATCAGCAAGCAGTTCTTCGCTGGCGTCAACGACACCACCGCCTTTATCTTCGCCCTGATGGCCTTTGCCGCTGGCTTCCTGGTGCGCCCGTTCGGCGCGCTGGTGTTCGGCCGGCTGGGCGACATGATCGGGCGCAAGTACACCTTCCTGGTGACCATCGTGCTGATGGGCCTGTCGACCTTCGCCGTGGGCCTGTTGCCCACCTACGCCAGCATCGGCATCGCCGCGCCGATCATCCTGGTGGTGCTGCGCATGCTCCAGGGCTTGGCGCTGGGCGGTGAATACGGCGGCGCGGCCACCTATGTCGCCGAACACGCGCCACCCGGCAAGCGCGGTTTCCATACCGGCTTCATCCAGTCCACTGCCACCCTCGGCCTGCTGCTGTCGTTGCTCGTGGTCCTGGCCAGCCGCTACATCAGTGGCGACCAGTTCGAAACCTGGGGCTGGCGCCTGCCGTTCCTGCTGTCGATCGTGCTGCTGGCGATTTCCACCTGGATCCGCATGAGCATGCACGAGTCGCCGGCCTTCGTGAAAATGAAGGCCCAGGGCAAGGTCAGCAAGTCGCCGATCCGCGAGTCGTTCACCTCGTGGCACAACCTCAAGGTGGTGCTCACCGCGTTGTTCAGCATCAATGCCGGGCAGGCGGTGACCTTCTACACCGCGCAGTTCTACGTGCTGTTCTTCATGACCCAGATGCTCAAGATGGATCCGGCCCAGGCCAACACCCTGCTGATCATCAGCGTGGTGATCGGTGCGCCGTTCTTCGTGTTCTTCGGCTGGCTGTCGGACCGGGTCGGGCGCAAGCCGATCCTGATGCTCGGGCTGTTGCTGGCGACTGTGTTGTACTTCCCGCTGTTCAAGGCCCTGAGCCATTACGCCAATCCGCAGATCGACGCTGCCAGTCGCCAGGCACCGATCGTCGTCACCGCCGATCCCAAGGGCTGCACCTTCCAGTTCGATCCGGTGGGCAAGGCACGCTTCGACAGCCCGTGCGACAAGGTCAAGACGTTCCTGGTCAAGCAGGGCCTGCCTTACAGTTCGGTGAATGTCGCTGGCAGCGAGGTGATCGTCAGCATCGGCGACAAGACCATCAATGGCTTCGACGAGACGGCCATGCGCAGTGCCATCGATAGCGCCGGCTACCCGGCCAAGGCGGATCCCGCGCATGTGAACCAGGTGATGGTGGTGGTGCTGATCGTTGCCATGATCCTGATCGCCACCATGACCTACGGGCCGCTGGCGGCGGTGATGGTCGAGCTGTTCCCGACGCGCATCCGCTACACCTCGATGTCCCTGCCCTACCACATCGGCAACGGTTGGTTCGGCGGCTTCCTGCCGACGGTGTCGTTCGCGTTGGTGGTGTATACCGGGGATATCTTCTATGGGCTTTGGTACCCGGTGCTGATCACCGGGGTGAGCCTGGTGGTGGGGATCTTCTGCCTGAAAGAGACTCGGGATGTGGATATCGACAAGGTGTGAGGCACTGGGGCCGCTCTGCGGCCCTTTCTACAGGTATCGCGTCAACTAGCTAGAAGGGAAACCCATGCACAAAAAAACCGGCGTAAAAGCCGGTTTTTTTATCGCGGGAAAAAACTTATGCACGATTTTCGAAAAAACGTCATACATGGAAATAAATAGCTAATTCAATCACTTAGCTATGTTTAAAGACGCTTAATCCAAAAATTGCTAACAAGTTATCCACAGATCGTCAGGCAGGCTGCTGCTCGGGTTTTTCCGCCGCTGGCGGCAGTGAACCCATGGCGCGTTGGGCCGCCTCGTTCCATGCCTGGGCACGGTCGTTGAGCTCGGCGATAGCACGCGGGCCTGTCCCCTCCGGGTACATCGGCTCGCCAATCACCACCTCGATGGTGCCCGGGCGCTTGCCCCAGCCTTCACGCGGCCAGAACTTGCCGGCGTTGTGGGCGATCGGCAGTACCGGCAGGCCGGCATTCACCGCCAGCGCGGTGCCGCCGCGGGAAAACTTGCCCATCTGCCCATGCGGCACGCGGGTGCCTTCAGGGAAGATCAACACCCAGGTGCCCTGCTTGAGCAGCTCGTCGCCCTGGCTGGCAACCTGGCGCAGGGCCTCCTTGGGGTTCTTCCGGTCGATGGCAATCGGTCGCAGCATGGCCATGGCCCAGCCGAAGAACGGCACGTACAGCAGTTCGCGCTTGAGCACCTGGCTCAGCGGCGAGAAGTACGCCGACAGGAAGAACGTCTCCCAGGTGCTCTGGTGGTTTGACAGGATCACGCAAGGTACGTCAGGCACGTTCTCGGCGCCGGTGACCTTGTAGTCGATCCGCAGGATCGTCCTCACCAGGAACAACGCACAGCGGCACCAATACACGTTGATGAACTTGTAGCGCTTGGGGAACGGCAGGAAAGGCGCGACGAAGAAGCTCAGCGAGCACCACAGCAGCGAACTGGTGCCCAACAGCAGGTAAAAAAGAAAGATTCTGATCGCCTGCAGGATCGACATAGTGGCATGTACCGTTGCGGGGCGTGCCCGCCTAATGAAAAGTGCGCCGTTCCTGGCGCACTCATTTAAATAAGTTCTCTGGCGATGGCTGCCAGATCGTCGAAAATCAGTGTAGTTTGCGGGACGCCTTTTTCCAGGGTCCTTTCGCCCTTGCCGGTTTTTACCAACACGGGTTGTGCATCGACGGCCAGGGCCGCCTCCAGGTCACCTTTGCTGTCACCGACGAACCATACGCCGGCCAGCGGCACCTGGTAGTGCTCGGCAATGGTCCGCAGCATGCCGGGCTTGGGCTTGCGGCAGTCGCAGCCCTCGTCCGGGCCGTGCGGACAATGCACGATCAGGCCGACCTCGCCGCCCTGCTCGGCCACCAGCGCGCGCAGGCGTGCATGCATGGCCTCGAGGGTTTCCAGCGGGTAGTAGCCGCGGGCAATGCCGGACTGGTTGGTGGCAACCGCCACCGTCCAGCCCGCCTTGCTCAACTGCGCGATGGCCTCGATCGAGCCGGGAATGGGGATCCACTCCTCCAGCGACTTGATGTAGGCGTCGGAGTCGTGGTTGATCACTCCGTCTCGATCAAGAATCAGCAGTTTCAACGACTCACCCCAGCAGCGAGATATCGGCCACGCCCAGGAACAGACCGCGCAGGCGGCTGAGCAGGGCATAACGGTTGGCGCGTACCTTGGCGTCCTCGGCGTTGACCATCACCGCCTCGAAGAAGGCGTCGACCGGGTCACGCAGGGCGGCCAGGCGGGCCAGGGCCTCGCTGTACTGACGCGCGGCCGCCATCGGCTGCACGGCCTGGTCGGCCTGCTGGATGGCCGAGTACAGGGAGAACTCGTTGGCGTTGTCGAAGTACTTCGGTTCGACCTGGTCGGCGATGGCGCCTTCGGCCTTGCCCAGCAGGTTCGACACGCGCTTGTTCGCCGCGGCCAGGGCTTCGGCTTCCGGTAGCTTGCGGAAGGCCTGCACGGCCTGTACGCGTTGGTCGAAGTCCAGCGCCGAGCCCGGCTTCAGGGCACGCACCGACAGGTAGGTGGAGACGTCGATGCCTTCGTCCTCGTAGCGCGCGCGCAGGCGGTCGAAAACGAACTCCAGCACCTGCTCGGACAGGCCGGCGGCCTTGACCTTGGCACCGAACTGCTTGACCGCGAACTCGACCGCGACGGCCAGGTCCAGGTCCAGCTGCTTCTCGATCAGGATGCGCAGCACGCCCAGGGCGGCACGACGCAGGGCGTACGGGTCCTTGCTGCCGGTGGGCAGCATGCCGATGCCGAAGATGCCGACCAGAGTGTCGAGCTTGTCGGCGATAGCCACGGCGGCACCGGTGAGGGTCTGCGGCAGCTCGGCGCCGGCGCCGCGCGGCATGTACTGCTCGTTCAGCGCCAGGGCGACGTCTTGCGGCTCGCCATCGTTGAGGGCGTAGTAGTAGCCGGCGATGCCCTGCATTTCAGGGAATTCGCCGACCATTTCCGAAGCCAGGTCGCACTTGGACAGCAGGCCGGCACGGCCAGCGTTGGCGGCGCTGCCACCGATGTACGGGGCAATGAAGGCGGCCAGCTTGGAAACGCGCTCGGCCTTGTCGAACACGGTGCCCAGCTGAGCCTGGAACACCACGTTCTTCAGGCGCTCGTTGAAGCTTTCCAGCGGCTGCTTCTTGTCCTGCTTGAAGAAGAACTCGGCGTCGGTCAGGCGCGGGCGCACGACCTTCTCGTTACCTTCGACGATCTGCTTCGGATCGCGGCTCTCGACGTTGGCCACGGTGATGAAGCGCGGCAGCAGCTTGCCTTCGCTGTCCAGCAGGCAGAAGTACTTCTGGTTGTCCTGCATGGTGGTGATCAGGGCTTCCTGTGGCACCTCGAGGAAACGCTCCTCGAACGAGCACACCAGCGGCACCGGCCACTCGACCAGGGCGGTCACTTCGTCCAGCAGCGCCGGCGGCACGATGGCAGTGCCTTCCTGCTGCATGGCAAGCTCGGCGGTACGCTTGCTGATCAGCTCGCGACGCTCGGCGAAGTCGGCCAGCACGTGGGCCTTGCGCAGGTCCTCGACGTAGTTGGCCGGGGTGGTGATGAGTACGTTTTCCGGGTGGTGGAAGCGGTGGCCACGGGATTCACGGCCGGCCTTCTGGGCCAGGATGGTGCAGTCGACCACCTGATCGCCCAGCAGCATCACCAGCCACTGGGTCGGGCGCACGAACTCTTCACGGCTGGCGCCCCAGTGCATGCGCTTGGGGATCGGCAGGTCGTTGAGCGAATCCTCGACGATGGTCGGCAGCAGGCTGGCGGTGGCCTTGCCCGGAATGTGCTGGGAGAAGCGCAGCTTGGGGCCGCTCTGGTCGATGTCCGACAGCTCCACGCCGCACTTCTTGGCGAAGCCCAGGGCGGCCTGGGTCGGCTGGCCTTCGGCATTGAACGCGGCCTGCACGGGCGGGCCGTCGATGTTGATGCTGCGGTCCGGCTGCTGCACGTCCAGCTGGCGGATCAGCACGGCCAGGCGGCGTGGCGCGGCGTAGACCTGCTTGCCGGTGTAGTTCAGGCCGGCGGCCTGCAGGCCTTTCTCGATGCCGGCGAGGAACGCGTCGCCCAAGCTGGCGAGGGCCTTCGGTGGCAGCTCTTCGGTGCCCAGTTCAACCAGGAAATCTTGAGCACTCATTGTGCAGCCTCCAGCTTAGCCAACACTTCGTCACGCAGTTCAGGAGAGGCCATCGGGAAGCCCAGGCGTGCGCGGGCTTGCAGATAGCTTTGCGCCACGTCCCGGGCCAGGGTACGTACGCGCAGGATGTAGCGCTGGCGCTCGGTCACCGAGATGGCGCGGCGGGCGTCCAGCAGGTTGAAGGTGTGCGAGGCCTTCAGGACCATTTCGTAGGTCGGCAACGGCAGGTCCAGCTTGATCAGGCGGTTCGCTTCGCTTTCGTAGAAGTCGAACAGTTCGAACAGCTTCTCGACGTTGGCGTGCTCGAAGTTGTAGGTCGACTGTTCCACTTCGTTCTGGTGGAACACGTCGCCGTAGGTGACCTTGCCGAACGGGCCGTCGGCCCATACCAGGTCGTAGACCGAGTCCACGCCCTGCAGGTACATGGCCAGGCGCTCCAGGCCGTAGGTGATCTCACCGGTGACCGGGTAGCACTCGATGCCGCCGACCTGCTGGAAGTAGGTGAACTGGGTCACCTCCATGCCGTTCAGCCAGATTTCCCAACCCAGGCCCCAGGCGCCGAGGGTCGGCGATTCCCAGTTGTCTTCGACGAAGCGGATGTCGTGAACCAGCGGATCCAGGCCGATGGCTTTCAGCGAGCCGAGGTACAGCTCCTGGAAGTTGGCCGGGTTCGGCTTGAGTACCACCTGGAACTGGTAGTAGTGCTGCAGGCGGTTGGGGTTTTCGCCATACCGCCCGTCGGCAGGGCGACGGCTGGGCTGCACGTAGGCGGCGTTCCAGGTCTCCGGGCCGACGGCGCGCAGGAAGGTAGCGGTGTGGAAAGTGCCGGCGCCTACTTCCATATCGTAGGGCTGAAGCACCACACAACCTTGCTCGGCCCAGTAGTTCTGCAGGGCGAGGATCAGGTCTTGGAAGGTACGCACGGCTGGCGTAGGCTGGCTCACGAAATTCACCTGTATCTGGGGATGCGGATGTAAAGAGCGGGAGTATACCCGATTCGCCTCGCCCTCTACGTTATTGGAGCCTTATGCCACGCTGCTTTTGGTGTTCCGACGATCCGTTGTATCAGGCCTATCACGACCACGAGTGGGGAACGCCGCAGCGCGATCCGGCGTTGCTCTTCGAGATGCTTTTGCTCGAAGGGTTCCAGGCGGGGTTGTCGTGGATCACGGTATTGAAGAAACGCGAGCGCTATCGCCAGGTGCTGGAGGGCTTCGACCCGGTGAAACTGGCGCGCCTGAGCGACGAGCGCATCGAGGAGCTGATGCTGGATGCTGGCATCATCCGCAACCGCCTCAAGCTCAAGGCCGTGCGCCGCAACGCCCTGGCCTGGCTGGCTGTGGATAACCCGGCGCAGTGGCTGTGGTCGTTCGTCGGCGGTGAGCCGAAGATCAACCATTTCCAGGGGCGCGGCGATGTGCCGGCGGTCACCGACGAGGCCAAGGCCATGAGCAAGGCCCTGCAGAAGGCCGGTTTCACCTTTGTCGGACCGACCATCTGCTACGCCTTCATGCAGGCCACCGGCATGGTCATGGACCACACCACCGACTGCGATCGCTACGCCGCGCTGGTGCGCTGACGGGGTACAATGCGCGCCTTGCTGAAATAAGGAATTCGCCTGTGGAAAAGTTCAAGGGCGCCCTGATGGTCGGGGTGTTGCGCCTGTTTGCCAAGCTGCCCTGGGGCGCTGTGCAGCGCGTCGGCGCCGGTATCGGCTGGCTGATGTGGAAAATCCCCAATGGCTCGCGCAATGTGGTGCGCATCAACCTGGCCAAGTGTTTCCCGGAGATGGACCCGGTCGAGCGCGAGCAGCTGGTTGGCCGTGCGTTGAAGGACATCGGCAAGTCGTTCGTCGAGAGCGCCTGCGCCTGGATCTGGCCGCCGCAGCGCTCGCTGGAGCTGGTCAAGGAAGTGCACGGCCTGGAAGTGCTGGAGCAGGCCCTGGCCTCGGGCAAGGGCGTGGTGGGTATCACCAGCCACCTGGGCAACTGGGAAGTGCTCAACCACTTCTACTGCAACCAGTGCAAACCGATCATCTTCTACCGCCCGCCGAAGCTGAAGGCGGTGGATGACTTGTTGCGTGAGCAGCGTGTGCAGATGGGCAACCGCGTGGCGCCTTCGACCAAGGAAGGCATTCTCAGCGTGATCAAGGAAGTGCGTCGGGGTGGGCAGGTGGGGATTCCGGCCGATCCGGAGCCGGCCGAGTCGGCGGGTGTGTTCGTGCCGTTCCTCGGGACCCAGGCGCTGACCAGCAAGTTCGTGCCGAACATGCTGGCCGGCGGCAAGGCGGTCGGGGTGTTCCTGCATGCCCTGCGGCTGCCGGATGGCTCGGGCTTCAAGGTGTTCCTGGAGGCGGCGCCGGAAGAGATGTACAGCGAGGATGTGACGGTAGCGGCGGCGGCCATGAGCAAGGTGGTCGAGCGTTATGTGCGCGAGTATCCGAGCCAGTACATGTGGAGCATGAAGCGCTTCAAGAAGCGCCCGGCGGGTGAGGCGCGCTGGTATTGAGATTGTTGGGGGCGCTTTGCGCCCCTTTCGCGGCACAAGGCCGCTCCTACACAGGCGACCGCGATCCTCTGTAGGAGCGGCCTTGTGCCGCGAAAGGGCTGCAAAGCAGCCCCAGCTATTTCAGACCTTATTCAGTTTTTTGAGAAAAACCGTCATCTCTTTTTCGGCCTGCTTGTCACCATGGGCCTGCGCCGCAACGATCCCCTCTTCCCAGGCCGTGCGCGCGCCGTCCAGATCCCCGCTCAACTGATACGCCTTCCCCAGCAGCTTCCACGCCGCCGAGTACTTCGGATCCTGCTTCACACAAGCCGCCAGGTGCACCGCCGCTTCAACCCCATTGCCCTCGTCCAGCCAGGCCTTGCCCAGCCCGAACCGCAGCAACGGGTTATCCACACCCTTGGCCAGCATCTTCTCCAGCGATTCGCGCATGCCCTTCCCTCCTAGAAGAAACTCAGGCCCACGTGGAACAGCTTCTCCACGTCCCGAATATGCTTTTTATCCACAACGAACAGGATCACATGGTCGCCCGATTCGATCACCGTGTCGTCGTGGGCGATCAGTACCTCCTCGTCGCGGATGATCGCGCCGATGGTGGTGCCCGGCGGCAGCGAGATGTCCTCGATGGCCTTGCCCACTACCTTGCTCGACTTTGAATCGCCATGGGCCACCGCCTCGATGGCCTCGGCCGCGCCTCGGCGCAGCGAGTGCACGCTGACGATATCGCCGCGGCGCACGTGGGCCAGCAAGGTGCCGATGGTGGCCAGCTGCGGGCTGATGGCGATGTCGATCTCGCCGCCCTGGACCAGGTCGACGTAGGCCGGGTTGTTGATGATGGTCATCACCTTGCGCGAGCCCAGGCGCTTGGCCAGCAGCGACGACATGATGTTGGCTTCGTCGTCGTTGGTCAGGGCCAGGAAGATGTCGGCGTCGGCGATGTTCTCTTCGAGCATCAGGTCGCGGTCGGAGGCGCTGCCCTGCAGCACCACGGTGCTCTCGAGGGTGTCGGAGAGGTAGCGGCAGCGCGCCGGGTTCATCTCGATGATCTTTACCTGGTAGCGGCTCTCGATGGCCTCGGCCAGGCGTTCGCCGATCTGCCCGCCGCCGGCGATGACCACGCGCTTGTTGGTCTCGTCGATGCGCCGCAGCTCGCCCATCACCGCGCGGATGTCCTTCTTCGCGGCGATGAAGAACACCTCGTCGTCGGCCTCGATCACCGTGTCGCCCTGGGGCGTGATCGGCCGGTCGCGGCGGAAGATCGCCGCCACGCGGGTGTCGACGTTGGGCATGTGGGCGCGGATCTGGCGCAGTTGCTGGCCCACCAGCGGGCCGCCGTAGTAAGCCCTGACCGCCACCAGCTGGGCCTTGCCCTCGGCGAAGTCGATCACCTGCAGCGAGCCCGGGTGCTCGATCAGGCGCTTGATGTAGTTGGTCACCACCTGTTCGGGGCTGATCAGCACGTCCACCGGGATGTGGTCGTTGTCGAACAGCTCTTCGCGGGTCAGGTAGGCCGACTCGCGCACCCGGGCGATCTTGGTCGGGGTGTGGAACAGCGAATAGGCTACCTGGCAGGCGACCATGTTGGTTTCGTCGCTGTTGGTCACCGCCACCAGCATGTCGGCGTCGTCAGCGCCGGCCTGGCGTAGCACCGTCGGCAGCGAGGCGCGGCCCTGCACGGTGCGGATGTCCAGGCGATCGCCCAGATCGCGCAGGCGCTCGCTGTCGGTGTCGACCACGGTGATGTCGTTGGCTTCGCTGGCCAGGTGCTCTGCCAGCGTACCGCCTACCTGGCCTGCGCCGAGGATGATGATCTTCATCCGCTACTCCCTACCCTTTTTGTTCTTTACCCGCGCGAGGCGGCAATCTTGATCAGCTTGGCATAGTAGAAACCGTCGTGGCCGCCTTCCTGGGCCAGCAACTGGCGGCCATGGGGCTGGCGCAGGCCGGCCTCGGTGGCCAGGTCCAGCTCGCGGGCGCCGGGGGTGCGGGCGAGGAAGGCGTCGATCACTTCGGTGTTCTCGGTCGGCAGGCTCGAGCAGGTGGCGTAGAGCAGCATGCCGCCCACTTCCAGGGTCGGCCACAGGGCGTCTAGCAGCTCGCCTTGCAGCGCGGCCAGGGCCGGGATGTCCTCGGCCTGGCGGGTCAGCTTGATGTCGGGGTGGCGGCGGATCACGCCGGTGGCCGAGCAGGGCGCATCGAGCAGGATGCGCTGGAACGGCTTGCCGTCCCACCAGCTGGCGGTGTCGCGGGCGTCGCAGGCGATCAGCTCGGCATCGAGCTTGAGGCGGTCGAGGTTCTCGCGCACGCGGGCCAGGCGCTTGGCTTCCAGGTCGATGGCGACCATGTGGGCCAGGCCTGGCTCGGCTTCCAGCAGGTGGCAGGTCTTGCCGCCCGGGGCGCAGCAGGCGTCGAGCACGCGCTGGCCGGGGGCCAGTTCGAGCAGGTCGGCGGACAGCTGCGCGGCTTCGTCCTGCACGCTCACCCAGCCGTCGGCGAAGCCCGGCAGGCCACGCACGTCGCAGGCCTCGGCCAGGACGATGCCGTCACGGCTGTACTGGCAGGCGCTGGCCTGGATGCCGGCCTCGGCCAGCAGCGCCAGGTAGGCATCGCGGCTGTGATGGCGGCGGTTGATCCGCAGGATCATCGGCGGGTGGGCGTTGTTGGCGGCGCAGATGGCTTCCCATTGTTCCGGCCAGAAGGCTTTCAGCGACTTCTGCAGCCAGCGCGGGTGGGCGGTACGCACCACCGGGTCGCGCTCCATGCCGGCGAGCAGCTCCTCGCCTTCACGCTGGGCGCGGCGCAACACGGCATTGAGCAGGCCCTTGGCCCACGGCTTCTTGAGCTTGTCGGCGCAACCCACGGTCTCGCCGATGGCGGCGTGGGCCGGGATGCGCGTGTAGAACAACTGGTACAGGCCGACCAGCAGCAGCGCCTGCACATCGGCGTCGGCGGCCTTGAACGGCTTCTGCAGCAGTTGCGCGGCCAGCAGGTCCAGGCGCGGTTGCCAGCGGGCGGTGCCGAAGGCCAGGTCCTGGGTCAGGCCGCGGTCGCGCTCCTCGACCTTGTCCAGTTGCGCCGGCAGCGAGCTGTTCAGCGAGGCCTTGCCACTAAGCACGGCGGCAAGGGCACGGGCGGCGGCCAGGCGTGGGTTCATTGGCCGAGCACCTTGCCACTGGCGAACTTCTCGCGGCGGCTGTTGAACAGGTCGCTGAAGGCCAGGGCCTTGCCGCCGGGCAGTTGCAGGCGGGTCAGGCTCAGGGCGCCATCACCGCAGGCGACGACCAGGCCGTCCTTGCTGGCGGAGAGGATTTCACCGGGGGCGCCCTTGCCTGTGGACAAGTTGGCGGCCAGCACCTTCACGCTTTCGCCGTCGAGGGTGCTGTGGCACACCGGCCAGGGGTTGAAGGCACGGATCAGGCGCTCCAGCTCGACGGCCGGGCGGCTCCAGTCGATGCGGGCTTCGTCCTTGTTCAGCTTGTGGGCGTAGGTGGCCAGGGCATCGTCCTGCACTTCACCTTGCAGCGAACCTTCTGCCAAGCCGGCGATTGCCTGGACTACAGCTGGCGGGCCCATTTCCGCGAGGCGGTCATGCAGGGTGCCACCGGTGTCCTCGGCGCTGATCGGGGTGACCACCTTGAGCAGCATTGGGCCGGTATCCAGGCCGGCTTCCATGCGCATCACGGTCACACCGCTCTCGGCGTCGCCGGCTTCCACTGCGCGCTGGATCGGTGCCGCTCCGCGCCAGCGTGGTAGCAGGGAGGCGTGGCTGTTGATGCAGCCCAGGCGCGGGATATCCAGCACTACCTGCGGCAGGATAAGGCCGTAGGCGACCACCACCATCAGGTCCGGCTTGAGTGCGGCGAGTTCGGCTTGCGCCTCGGCGTTGCGCAGGGTCTGCGGCTGGTACACCGGGATGTCATGGGCCACTGCCAGTGCCTTTACTGCGCTCGGCATGAGCTTCTGGCCACGGCCAGCAGGGCGGTCGGGCTGGGTGTAGACGGCCACGATCTCGTACGGGCTGTCGAGCAGGGCCTTGAGGTGTTCGGCGGCAAACTCTGGAGTGCCTGCGAAGACGATGCGCATGGAGTTCTCGCTTCTTCAAAAAGAAAAAGGCTTGCCGGAGCAAGCCTTCTGGAAGGTGGGGATCAGGCTTGCTGGCGGTGCTGCTTTTCCAGCTTCTTCTTGATCCGGTCGCGTTTGAGCTGGGACAGGTAGTCGACGAACAGCTTGCCGTTGAGGTGATCGAACTCGTGCTGCACGCACACGGCCAGCAGGCCTTCGCATTCCAGTTCGTAGGGCTTGCCGTCGCGGTCCTGGGCCTTGACCCGCACGCGCAGCGGGCGATCGACGTTCTCGTAGAAGCCGGGCACCGACAGGCAGCCTTCCTGGTACTGGCCCATGTCGTGGGTCAGCTCCTCGACCGTGGGGTTGATGAAGACGCGCGGTTCGCTGCGGTCTTCGCTCAGGTCCATTACCACGACCTGCTTGTGCACGTTGACCTGGGTGGCGGCCAGGCCGATGCCGGGCGCCTCGTACATGGTCTCGAACATGTCGTCGATCAGCTGGCTCAAGGCGTCGTCGAACTCCGTCACCGGTTTGGCGATGGTGCGCAGGCGCGGATCGGGGAATTCGAGAATGTTCAAAATGGCCATGGCGGTCAGGCAGTCACTGTGCGGTCGGTTGAAAACTGAGCACACATAATAAAGGGAAATGGGGCGTTCGGCACCTGTGAAGCTTGGCTAGGGTCTCTATGGGCTTGATAGCTGCCATTTCATGGACAGCTTTTCAAAGTGTTACTCACAAAGTTATCCACAGGTTGTGCCACGTATCTGGCCCCCTGTCGATCAAGGACGATCCACCATGAACCCATCCCGTTCGTCGCCTTGTCCGCCTGCGGAACTGGAGGCGCGGCTGCGTCTTCATAGCCTTCCGGATATTGGCTTGCGTCGTTTCCATACCCTCATCGAAGCGTTCGGCAGTGCCTCGTCGGCACTAAGCGCGCCGGCCAGTGCCTGGCAGGCGTTGGGGCTGAAGGCTGCCAGTACAGACGCCCGGCGCAGCCCGCAAGTGCGCGATGGCGCATTGGCTGCAATGCGCTGGCTAGAGCGTCCGGGCCAGTATTTACTGATGTGGGACGGGCCTGGCTACCCGGCGTTGCTGGCCGAGATAGACGATCCGCCGCCGCTGTTGTTCGTCGCGGGCGACCCCGATTTACTCGAACAACCGCAACTGGCGATCGTGGGTAGCAGGCGTGCTTCACCGCCGGCGCTGGATACCGCAGGCGCGTTTTCCCGATGCCTTTCCCAGGCTGGTTTCACCATCACCAGCGGGCTGGCGCTGGGCGTCGACGGTGCCGCTCATCGGGCCGCTTTGAAGGCCGGCGGGCACACCATCGGGGTGCTCGGCACGGGGTTGCAAAAACTTTATCCACAGCGCCACCGTGACCTGGCACGGGCAATGCTCGACAGTGGCAGCGCGCTGGTTTCCGAGTACCCGCTGGATGCCGGGCCGCTGGCCGGCAACTTCCCGCGTCGCAACCGGATCATCAGCGGCTTGTCGCTGGGTGTGCTGGTGGTCGAGGCCAGCCTGGCCAGTGGTTCGTTGATCACCGCACGGCTTGCCGCCGAGCAGGGGCGGGAGGTGTACGCGATTCCTGGGTCCATTCATCACCCCGGCGCCAAGGGCTGTCACCAGCTGATCCGCGATGGCGCCCTGCTGGTGGAAAGCGTGGAACAGATCCTCGACAGCCTGCGCGGTTGGCAGAACCTGCCGCCTGCGGTTGTGGATAAGCCCGCTCATCCATTGATCGCCCTGCTCCACGCCGCACCCCAGACTACCGAGGGCCTGGCCAGCAGCAGCGGCCTGCCACTGGCCCAGGTACTGGCCAGCCTTACCGAGCTGGAGCTCGAAGGCCGGGTGAGCAATGAAGCCGGGCGTTGGTTTGCCCGTGCCGGCTAAGTACACTGCGCGCACGGCGTTTATGCGGAGAGACGGAAAATGGTGAGCAGTTGGCGTGTGCAACAAGCCGCGCGCGAGGTGAAGGCGGGTGCGGTGATCGCCTATCCGACGGAAGCGGTCTGGGGCCTGGGCTGCGACCCGTGGAACGAGGACGCGGTGTATCGCCTGCTGGCGCTCAAGTCGCGGCCTGTGGATAAAGGGCTGATCCTGGTCGCCGACAATATCCGCCAGTTCGACTTTCTGTTCGAGGATTTCCCCCAGGACTGGATCGACCGCATGAGCGCCACCTGGCCTGGGCCCAACACTTGGCTGGTGCCGCACCAGGGCCTGCTGCCCGAGTGGGTGACCGGGCAGCATGACACCGTGGCGCTGCGGGTCAGCGATCATCCACAGGTGCGTGAGTTGTGCGCGCTGGTCGGGCCGTTGATCTCCACCTCCTGCAACCCGGCCGGGCGGCCGGCGGCCAAGAGCCGGTTGCGGGTGGAGCAGTATTTCCACAACGAGCTGGACATGGTGCTGGGTGGGGCGCTGGGTGGGCGGAAGAACCCGAGCCTGATTCGCGACCTGGCGACTGGCGAGGTTGTGCGCCCGGGCTGATACCGCTGGCGAGGGCTTTGCCCTCGTTTCGCGACACAAGGCCGCTCCCACAGGTACAGCGCAGCTCTCAGGCTTGGCGCTGTACCTGTGGGAGCGGCCTTGTGTCGCGAGAGGGCCGCAAAGCGGCCCCAGGGCCGAGCTCTATTCCATCGTGCCTAAGGGCGATAGAAACAAGCCCAAAAATAATGGCCGCTTAAGCGGCCAAAGGGTAAGGATGCACTCGCCCGGATAACTTGAAACTCAACCGGCGCACCAGCACAACCTCCGGGAAAAGCTACGCCTCAGAGCCGGCATGGTCAAGCGAGACCCTTTCTCTCGCGTGTCGCTCCCACGGGGATTCTAAGCACCCTCAGGACTTTCTGATTTTTCCTCCCAAGGCTGCCCATCTCACATTCAGAGAATTATCCTACGCA
Source organism: Pseudomonas carassii (assembly GCF_036324045.1). Classification (NCBI taxonomy): domain Bacteria; kingdom Pseudomonadati; phylum Pseudomonadota; class Gammaproteobacteria; order Pseudomonadales; family Pseudomonadaceae; genus Pseudomonas; species Pseudomonas carassii. The sequence goes on from NZ_JAZDCT010000007.1 coordinate 171,750, forward strand.
GTCTGTCGACTGCCATTACCTTCTCAGTGGGAACTCCTGTCTCTAGGCTCCAGACCATCGCCGAATAACTTGGCGATCGGGTGTGGTAACCCGAGCAGGGAGAGATCTTGGCAGTCAATGGCGGCTGCATGCGGGAGGCTTTTTGCCTGCCGGGTTTTGAGATCTCTCCCGGTTTACCACCCCGTGTGCAGCTGCCACCCATTCGTGTGGTAACGGATGCGTGTCGGCCCTGAAGCGAGATCTCATGATGAAAAAAATCGTTCCGGACCCACCTCTACCTTCGACTTCTACCCACCCCTTCGGCCGCTGCGACGCCGGCCACCCACCGCTCTTCACCGTAAATCCCAACATCGAAGCCCATGATGCCCTGGTACACGTAGCGCTCTACCTGCGCTGCGCCTACGACACCGGCATCAAGGCCCTCGACCACCTGCGCGACGAGGGGCGTGGCATGTATTGGTCCAGCCTGCATTCGCTGGAAATGGCGGAGGGGTTGGTGGAGGCGATGCTCGATGGCATCGAGTCGGCGCCTGTAGCCCAAGGCACTGCTGACTAGTTGGCGCTATCGCGGGCAATGTTTTGAATTTGCGTTCGACTTGGGCTCGCTGGGGCCGCTGCGCGCCCCTTTCGCGACACAAGGCCGCTCCTACAGGTGACCGCGATCCTCTGTAGGAGCGGCCTTGTGTCGCGAAAGGGCTGCGCAGCAGCCCCAGAGCCTCAAGGCAGAAGCACAGTCGAGCCAACGGTCCGTCGCGCCGACAACGCCGCCTGTGCCTTGGCCGCCTCGTTCAACGGATACCGCTGCTGGATATCCACAACCAGCTTGCCGCTGGCGATCATCGCGAACAGATCATCGGCCATGGCCTGGGTGTTCTCGGCATTGTTGGCGTAGCTCCCCAGCGTCGGCCGGGTGACATACAACGACCCCTTCTGCGACAGGATCCCCAAGTTGACCCCGGTTACCGCGCCGGAGGCATTGCCGAAGCTCACCATCAACCCTCGCGGCCTCAGGCAATCCAGCGAGGTCAGCCAGGTATCCGCCCCCACGCCGTCATACACCACCGCGCACTTCTGACCGTCTGTCAGCTCCAGCACACGCTTGGCCACGTCTTCATGGCTGTAGTCGATGGTCGCCCAGGCCCCGAGCGCCTTGGCCCGTTCGGCTTTCTCAGCAGAGCTGACGGTGCCGATCAGCTTCGCGCCCAGCGCCTTGGCCCACTGGCACGCCAGCGACCCCACACCGCCAGCGGCGGCATGGAACAGCACGAAGTCCCCCGGCTGCACGGCGTAGGTCTGCTTGAGCAAATATTGCGTGGTCAGCCCCTTGAGCATCACCGCCGCCGCCTGTTCGAAGCTGATCGCCTCCGGCAGCTTCACCAGGTTGGCCTCCGGCAGCGTATGCACCTCGCTGTAGGCCCCCAGCGGCCCACCGGCATAGGCCACGCGGTCGCCGACCTTGATCCGGCTGACACCCTCGCCCACCGCCTCGACCACGCCGGCCGCTTCGGTGCCCAGCCCGGAAGGCAGCGCGGGCGGCGCATACAGCCCGCTGCGGAAATAGGTGTCGATGAAGTTCAAACCGATCGCATGGTTGCGTACCCGCACCTGCTGCGGGCCGGGCGGTGCCGGGTCGAACTCCACCAGTTGCAGGACTTCCGGGCCGCCATGCTGGCTGAACTGGATACGCTTGGCCATCACACACTCCTGTCGTCGAGGGTCGCAAAGGCCTTCTATCGGACGCCTTTGCTTGACCGCCGTCAACTGCGACGCGGCGTCGGCCGGTGGTATGCTACGCGGCGAATTTTCCCGCTCCTTCCAGGTGACCCGATGACCAGCCGCACCGAGGCCGTAAAAGCCTACCTGCTCGACCTGCAAGACCGCATCTGCTCTGCCCTCGAAACCGAAGACGGCGGCGCCCGCTTCGTCGAGGATGCCTGGGTGCGCGATGCCGGCGGCGGCGGTCGCACACGGGTGATCGGCGAGGGCAAGGTGATCGAGAAAGGTGGGGTGAACTTCTCCCACGTGTTCGGCGCCGGCCTGCCGCCGTCGGCCAGTGCCCACCGGCCGGAGCTGGCGGGTCGTGGTTTCGAGGCCCTGGGCGTGTCGCTGGTGATCCACCCGCATAATCCGCATGTGCCGACTTCCCATGCCAACGTGCGCTTTTTCATCGCCGAGAAGGAAGGTGAAGAGGCGGTATGGTGGTTCGGCGGCGGCTTCGACCTGACCCCGTACTACGGCAACGAGGAAGACTGCGTGCACTGGCACCGCGTCGCCGAGCAGGCCTGCGCGCCATTCGGCGCCGACGTCTACCCGCGCTACAAGGCCTGGTGCGACCGCTACTTCCACCTGAAGCACCGTGGCGAGCCACGCGGCATTGGCGGCCTGTTCTTCGACGACCTGAACGAGTGGGACTTCGACACCTGCTTCGCCTTCATGCGCGCCATCGGCGATGCCTACGTCGATGCCTATCTGCCGATCATCCAACGCCGCAAAGACACGCCGTACACTGCCAAGCAGCGTGAATTCCAGGAATACCGCCGTGGCCGCTACGTTGAGTTCAACCTGGTCTACGACCGTGGCACGCTGTTCGGTTTGCAGTCGGGCGGTCGCACCGAGTCGATCCTGATGTCGCTGCCGCCGCAGGTGCGTTGGGGCTACGATTGGAAAGCCGAGCCGGGCAGCGAAGAAGCGCGCCTGACCGACTACTTCCTGCAGGACCGCGACTGGCTCGCCCAGTAAGCCTGTGGATAACCGAGGAGCTCCCATGGACCAGTACGTCGTATTCGGCAACCCCATCGGCCACAGCAAGTCGCCGCTGATCCACCGCCTGTTCGCCGACCAGACCGGCCAGGACCTGGAGTACGCCACCCTGCTGGCGCCACTGGACGAGTTCAGCGACTGCGCCACAGGCTTCTTCAAGCAAGGCAGCGGCGCCAACGTTACCGTGCCGTTCAAGGAAGAGGCCTATCGCCTGTGCGACAGCCTCACCCCGCGTGCGCAACGTGCTGGCGCGGTGAACACCCTGACCAAGCTGGCTGACGGCACCCTGCAGGGAGACAACACCGACGGCGCCGGGCTGGTGCGGGACCTGACGGTGAACGCCGGGGTGGTCTTGGCTGGCAAGCGCATCCTTATCCTTGGCGCCGGCGGTGCGGTTCGCGGTGTGCTGGAGCCGATCCTGGCACACAAGCCACAGTCGCTGGTGATCGCCAACCGCACCGTCGAGAAAGCCGAGCAGCTGGCGCGGGAGTTCGATGAACTTGGGCCGGTGGTGGCTAGCGGTTTCAGTTGGTTGCAGGAGCCGGTGGACGTGATCATCAACGCCACTTCGGCGAGCCTGTCCGGCGAGCTGCCGCCGATTGCCGACAGCCTGGTCGAGGCGGGGCGCACTGTCTGCTACGACATGATGTATGGCAAGGAGCCGACGCCGTTCTGCCAGTGGGCGAGCAAGCTGGGGGCGGCCAAGGTGCTCGATGGTTTGGGGATGTTGGCCGAGCAGGCGGCCGAGGCGTTCTTCATCTGGCGAGGGGTGCGGCCGGAGACTGGGCCGGTGCTGGATGAGCTGCGCCGGCAGTTGGCACGCGGCTAATTTTGAGATTTTGGGGCCGCTTTGCGGCCCTTTCGCGACACAAGGCCGCTCCTACAAGGGGCCGCGATTTCCTGTAGGAGCGGCCTTGTGTCGCGAAAGGGCTGCGCAGCAGCCCCCAGGATCTGAAACTCATTCCTGGAATTTGACCGGACATCCTTCAACCCCCTCCAACTTCTGTAGTTCCTCGATGACCTGCGGCCTTGCCCGCTGCAACGTCAGGCTCCCGCCATTACGCATCAGTCGTCGCGCCTCGCGGTGCAACATATCCACACCCGAATAGTCGATGAAGTTCACCTGTCGCGCATCGATCACCACATGTGGCCCCTGGCAGCGCTGCAAGCGCACCTGCAGGTAATGCGCCGCGCCGAAGAAGATCGAACCGCCCACCCGCAACACGTCCGCCCCCCCTTCCCGGCTCTGCTGCACTCGCGGCCTCGAGGTGCGCTTGAGGTAGAAGAACAGCGATGCCAGCACCCCGGCGTAGATCGCCGTCTGCAGCTCGAGCAGCAGGGTCGCGGCGGCGGTCAGCGCCATTACCAGGAACTCCGAGCGGCTGACCCGGAACAGCGCGCGGATGCCACGATGGTCCACCAGTCCCCAGCAGATCAGCAGGATGCTGCCTGCCATTGCCGGGATCGGCAGATGAGCGATCAGCCCGGCCCCCGCCACCGCGAACAGCGCCACCCACAGCGCCGAGAACACCCCGGCCAGCGGCGAGCGGGCGCCTGCGTCGTAGCTGAGCCCGGAGCGGGTAAAGGAGCCGGAGGACAGGTAGCCGGAGAAGAACGCCCCGACGATGTTCGACAGGCCCTGGGCGCGGATCTCCTGGTTGGCGTCGATCAGTTGCTCGGAACGTGCGGACAGGGAGCGTGCGATGGACAGGCTGGTGACCAGCCCGAGCATGCCGACAGCCACGGCACTGGGCAGCAGGCGCAGGATCAGTTCCACATCGAGTAACGGCAGTGGGCTGAGCGGTGGCAACTGACCGACGAAAGCGGGCACGCGTGGCACATGGCTGAACACGCCGGGCAACAGCCAGGCCGCCAGGCTGACCAGCAGCAGACTTATCAACAGGCTCGGCCAGCGTGGACGCCACAGCTTCAATACCACGCCAATTGCCAGGGTGCTCAGTCCCAGAACCAGCGATGGCATGTCCACCTCGCCAACATGGTCAGTCAGTTCCTGCATGGTCTTCAGAGCCGTGGCCTGGCTTGGCAAGTCCAGGCCCAGCAGGTTGGGCAGTTGCCCCAGCGCGATGACGACGGCGGCACCGAGGGTGAAGCCCAGCACCACCGAATGGGAGACGAAGTTGACCAGCGCGCCAAAGCGCAGCAGCCCCAGCAAGAGTTGGAAGATGCCGCCGAGAAAGGTCAGCAGCAGCACCAGGGTCACGTAGTCGGCGCTGCCGGTGACGGCCAGTGGGCTGATGCTGGCATAGAGGACGATGGAAATGGCAGCGGTGGGGCCGCAGATCAGGTGCCAGGACGAGCCCCACAGGCAGGCCACCAGCACCGGCACGATGGCGGCGTACAGTCCGTATTCGGCGGGCAGGCCGGCGATCAGGGCGTAGGCGATCGATTGCGGCAGGGCGAGGATGGCGCCGCTCAGGCCCACCAGCAGGTCCTGGCGCAGACTGCGGCCCGATTGGCGGGGGAGCCAGGTGAGGAAGGGTAGCAGGTGGTGGAGACGAGGCATGCGTCATTCCTGTTCAGTATCGCAGGCGAGGGCGTTGCCCTCGTTTCGCGACACAAGGCCGCTCCTACAGAAAAGCGCGAACTCCTGTAGGAGCGGCCTTGCCGAGGCGTCGGACCGGCCGGAAAAGGCCGCAAAGCGGCCCCAGCAGCCTAACAGACAAAAATCAGAGTTTGGCTTTGACCGTTTCTGCTGCATCCCCGCCAGCTTTGGTGGTCACCCCTGCAAGCCAGGCATCCAGGACCTGTGGATGAGCCTTCACCCACCCCCTGGCCGCCTCATCAAAGCTCACCTTCTTATCCACAACCTCGGCCATGATGCTGTTCTCCATGTCCAGCGTGAACGTCAGGTTGCTCAACAGCTTCGCCGCATTCGGGCACGCCTGTGGATATCCCTTGCGGGTCAGCGTGTACACATCACCTTTGCTGCCAAACCATTTTTCGCCACCCGTGAGGTAATGCATCTTCAACTTCACGTTCATCGGGTGCGGGGTCCAGCCCAGGAAGGTGATGAACTGCTGCTTCTTCACCGCCCGATCCACCTGGGCCAGCATCGCCTGTTCGCTGGACTCGACCAGCTTCCACTGCCCAAGCGCGAAGTCGTTCTTGTCGATGATCTCCTTCAGCGACAGGTTGGCCGGCGCGCCGGAGCCGATGCCATAGAGCTTCTTGTCGAATTTGTCGGCGTGCTTGTGCAGGTCGGCGAAGTCCTTCACGCCGGCCTCCCACACATAATCGGGCACCGCCAGGGTGAATTCGGTGCCCTCCAGGTTGCGCGCCAGCTGCTGCACGTCGCCATTGGCGATGAACTTGTCATGGAAGCCTTGCTGCGCCGGCATCCAGTTGCCGAGGAAGGCATCCACCCGGCCATCCTTCAGGCCGCCATAGATGATCGGCACGGCCAGGCTGTCGATCTTCACCTGGTAGCCCAGGCTTTCCAGGAGCAGGCGGGCGACGGCGTTGGTGCTGGCGATATCGCTCCAGCCAGGGTCGGCCAGTTTCACGGTGCTGCATTGTGCGTCGCCGTCGGCGGCGTGGGCCGTGCCCAGGCTCAGGGCCAGGGCGAGCACGGCGGTGGAGAACTTCTGCATGGCGGCCTCTCTTCTCAATCCAGGGGTGCGGGCTGTGGATAACGTGCCTTGCGCTCGAGGTCGTCGAGATCGATGTGGTTGCGCATGTACTGTTGGCTGGCGTCCACCAGGGGTTGGTGGTCCCAGCTTTTCAGCGTGCCGATGGCCAGCGCTTCGGCCACCAGGCGGCGGCGGCGCTGGCTGGCCAGCACCTGCTGGCGCAGGCTGGGGATATCCCAGCGCTGCTTCGCTTCATCGACAAATGCCTGCAGCAGCGCCTGGTGGTCCGGGCTGCCGGTGAGGTTCTCCCGCTCGTGCGGGTCGCGGCTCAGGTCGTAGAGTAAACAGGGGTCGTCCTCGCTGTACACGAACTTGTACGCGCCGCGGCGGATCATCATCAGCGGGCCGACGGTACCTTCGGCCATGTATTCACCGATCACCTCGTCATGGCCACCCTGCCCTTGCAGGTGACCGAGCAGCGAGCGGCCGTCCAGGTGCAGGTCTTTATCCACAGCGCCGCCGGCCAGTTCGACAAGCGTCGGCAGCAGGTCGCAGGTGGAAATACTGGCGCTGATGCGCGCAGGTTTGAAGTGCCTGGGCGCGTGGATCAGCAGCGGTACCCGCGCCGACATCTCGAACCAGTGCATCTTGTACCAGAGCCCCCGCTCGCCAAGCATGTCGCCGTGGTCGCCGGAGAAGACGATCAGGGTGTCGTCGGCCAGGCCGCAGTCATCCAGAGTCTGCAGAAGCTGGCCGATGTTGTCGTCGATGTAGCTGCAGGCGCCGAAGTAGGCGCGGCGGGCATCGCGGATCTTGTCCACGGGTAGCGGCTTGTCCCACAGGTCGTAGACCTTGAGCAGACGTTGCGAGTGCGGGTCTTGCTGGCTCTGGGCGATCATGTCGCGGGGCTGCGGGATATCCACCGCCTCGTAGAGATCCCAGTAGCGTTTGGGGATGGTGTACGGGTCATGCGGGTGGGTCATCGACACGGTCAGGCAGAAAGGTCGGCCATCGTCTTCGCGCACATGGTCGTAGAGGTACTGGCGTGCCTTGAACACCACCTCTTCATCGAAATCCAGCTGGTTGGTGCGCACGCACGGCCCGGCCTGCAGCACCGAGGACATGTTGTGGTACCAGCTCGGGCGCTGGTCAGGCGCGTCCCAGTTCACCGCCCAGCCGTAGTCGGCCGGGTAGATGTCGCTGGTCAGGCGTTCTTCGTAGCCGTGCAGCTGGTCCGGGCCGCAGAAGTGCATCTTGCCCGACAGCGCGGTGCGGTAGCCGAGGCGGCGCAGGTAGTGGGCGTAAGTCGGAATGTCGGCGGGGAAGTCGGCGGCGTTGTCGTAGGCGCCGATGCGGCTGGGCAACTGGCCGCTGACCAGGGTGAAGCGCGAGGGGGCGCACAGCGGGCTGTTGCAGTAGGCGGAGTCGAACACCACGGCCTGCTCGGCGAGGCGCGCCAGGTTGGGCATCTTGATCGGCGACGGGCTGTAGATCGGCAACAGCGGCGCGGCCATTTGGTCGGCCATGATGAACAGGATGTTGGGTTGCTTCATGGTGCCCTTCCATCGTCGAGAGTTATGGTGAACGCTTGCAATCCAGCATGGTGCTGTGGATAACGTGGGTAAAGCCCACGCCGGGCAATGACTGGGATTAGCCAAGCTTATGTTTGAGCACCTTGCCGATCTGTCCCTCGATGCTTTGCGCGTGCTGGAGTCCGCCGCGCGCTTGCGTAGCTTCACGGCTGCGGCCCTTGAGCTGGGCACAACCCAGCCGGCTGTGAGCCAGCAGGTCAAGCGCCTGGAGGCGCAACTGGGGACGCGGTTGTTCGACCGTATCTACCGGGGCATCGAGCTGACCGAAGCGGGCCAGCTGCTGTTCGAGCAGGTACATCAAGGGCTTCAGGCCATGGACGATGGTGTTGCCTTGGCCAGCGGGCGTGGTCAGCGCGAGGTGTTGCAGGTGGCCACTGACTTCGCGTTTGCCGCGTTCTGGTTGATGCCGCGTCTGCAGCGTTTCCACGAGGCTTATCCACAGGTGGATGTGAGCCTGGTGACTGGCGAGCGCAGCCAGGGGATGTTGCGTCCGGACATCGATGTGGCGGTGCTGTTTGGCGATGGGCGCTTCCATCAGGGCGAGAGTCGCTGGTTGTTCGACGAGGAGGTCTTCCCGGTCTGCAGCCCACGGCTGACTCATGGCAAACCCTTGTCAGCCGTGGCTTTGCAACGATTGCCATTGCTTCACCTCAAGGGCGAGCAGGCCAGTCGCTGGTTTGATTGGGCGGGGGTGTTTCGTGGTCTTGGTGTGGACAGCCCGCCTCCGTCCGGGCAGCTGCGGTTCGATAACTACACGCTGCTGATACAGGCTGCGATTGCCGGGCAAGGCGTGGCGATTGGCTGGGCGCATCTGGTTGATGGGCTGGTCGAGCAAGGGTTGTTGTGTCGGCCTATGGAAGGCAGTTTGCGGTCGGAGCGCGGGTATTACGTGGTGCTGCCGCCGCGCAAACGGCGCGGGGCGTTGATCCAGCGGTTCGTGGATTGGCTGGAGCAGGAGCGTGGCCGATGAACGGCGCTGTCTGTAGGAGCGGCCTTGTGTCGCGAAAGGGCTGCGCAGCAGCCCCGGCGATCGTGATCATCACGCAAATTCTGGGGCCGCTTCGCGCCCCTTTCCGACCGGTCCAACGCCTCGGCAAGGCCGCTCCTACACGGATGGCGTAGACTTCAAGATGTTCGCATTACCGCAATCAGGAGCCACCGTGCAAAGGATCAAGGGCTATCACGCCCACGTGTACTACGACGCATCGACCATGGAACAGGCCCGTGAGCTGTGCGAGGAAGCGACGCGGCTGTTTCCCGTGACCATGGGACGCATGCACCAGAAGCCGGTCGGGCCGCACCCGGACTGGAGCTGCCAGCTGGCCTTCGGGCCGGAGGTGGTGGGTGTGGTGCTGCCGTGGCTGGCGCTGTATCGCAAGGGGCTGGTGGTATTCCTGCACCCGGAAACCGGGGATGAGCTGGCGGATCACCGCGATCATGCGATCTGGATGGGGGCGATCAGGCCGTTGGATCTGTCGATTTTCGAAGAGTGATTGAACAGCAGGCCTGGCCTGCTGTTCAACGGTTGGCTCACTTCTTCTGCGAAAGGCTCAATCCGCCGCCTTTGGCATCTGTGTAGCGGCAAATGACAGAGGTATCGCTGGCTTTGGAGTCCGAGAGTTTCAATGTGGCAAGGTCCACTTCCTTGGTGCCCTTATCGTCGGTATCCGGTGCGAAGCCTCTCCAGTTACCACTTTCGACGGAATAGACGTAGCCATCCAGGCCATCCTCCGATCCGGCAGTTTCCTTGATGGTCTTGCTATCTGGGCAAGTGGCTGCGATGGCGTTGCCCATCATGAACAGAGCCAGGAGTGCAGCAGTTCCGAACGTACGCATGACAGCTATTCCTTCAGCGAAATGGGAAGCTAATCATGTGATCCGCAGAACTTCTGGCGCTACTGGTAAAAATGCCAGGTCAGGGTGGTGAAGGAGTGGGGCAGACCCACTCCTTCAGGTACAGCGTGCTACGCCCGGGCAGCACGCACACCTTCGGCCAATGCCGAGCACAGGCTCAGCACATCCTTCACCGCCTGGCCGGCATCCTTGGCCTGGGCGATCTTGTCGACCAGCGCCGAACCGACCACCACGCCATCGGCCAGACGGGCAATGGCGGCGGCCTGTTCAGGCGTGCGGATACCAAAGCCAACGCTGATCGGCAGATCGGTATGCCGACGCAGGCGCGCAATGGCCTCGGTCACATGCTCGGTGGTTGCCGAACCGGCACCGGTCACACCTGCAACCGACACGTAGTAGACGAACCCGGAGCTGCGCTCCAGCACGCGCGGCAGGCGCGCATCGTCGGTGGTCGGGGTAGTCAGGCGGATGAAGTCGATGCCCGCGGCCTGGGCCGGGGTGGCCAGCTCGGCGTCGTGCTCCGGCGGCAGGTCGACGATGATCAGGCCATCGACGCCGGCCTCTTTCGCCTCGGCGACGAACTGCTCGACGCCGAAACGGTGGATCGGGTTGTAATACCCCATCAGCACGATGGGCGTGGTCTGGTTATCCACACGGAATTCGCGAACCATCTGCAGGGTCTTGGCCAGGGTCTGGCCGGCTTCCAGGGCGCGCAGGGTGGCGAGCTGGATGGCCACGCCGTCGGCCATCGGGTCGGTGAACGGCATGCCCAGCTCGATCACGTCGGCACCGGCGGCCGGCAGGCCCTTGAGGATCTGCAGCGAGGCATCGTAGCCCGGATCGCCAGCGGTGACGAAGGTGACCAGGGCGGAACGGCCTTCGGCCTTGAGTTCGGCGAAGCGTTGTTCGAGACGGCTCATGCCTGTTTCTCCTGGGCGGCCATGTGGTTCATCACGGTTTGCATGTCCTTGTCGCCGCGACCGGACAGGCAGATCACCATCAGGTGGTCCTTGGGTAGCTTCGGTGCGCGCTTGATCGCCTCGGCCAGGGCGTGGGAGCTTTCCAGCGCCGGGATGATGCCCTCCAGGCGGCAGGTGGCGTGGAAGGCGTCGAGGGCCTCGTCGTCGGTGATGCTGACGTACTCAACGCGCTTCACTTCGTGCAGGTAGGCGTGCTCCGGGCCGATGCCGGGGTAGTCGAGGCCTGCGGAGATCGAGTGGGCGTCGGTGATCTGGCCATCGTCGTCCTGTAGCAGGTAGGTGCGGTTGCCGTGCAGCACGCCCGGCACGCCGCCGTTCAGGCTGGCCGCGTGCTTGTCGGTGTGCACGCCGTGGCCGCCGGCTTCGACGCCGATGATCTGTACGCTGGCATCATCGAGGAAGTCGTGGAACAGGCCCATGGCGTTGGAGCCGCCGCCGACACAGGCGATCAGGCTGTCGGGCAGGCGCCCTTCCTTCTCCTGCAGTTGGGCACGGGTTTCCTTGCCGATGATCGACTGGAAGTCGCGGACCATCGCCGGGTATGGGTGGGGACCTGCCACGGTGCCGATCAGGTAGAAGGTGTCCTCGACGTTGGTGACCCAGTCGCGCAGGGCCTCGTTCATGGCGTCCTTGAGGGTGCCGGTGCCGGCGGTCACCGGGACGATCTCGGCGCCCAGCAGCTTCATGCGGAACACGTTGGCCTGCTGGCGCTCGATGTCGGTGGCGCCCATGTAGATCACGCAAGGCAGGCCGAAGCGCGCAGCGACGGTGGCGGTGGCCACGCCGTGCATGCCGGCGCCGGTCTCGGCGATCAGGCGCTTCTTGCCCATGCGCTTGGCCAGCAGCACCTGGCCGATGCAGTTGTTCACCTTGTGCGCGCCGGTGTGGTTGAGCTCTTCACGCTTGAAGAAGATCTTCGCGCCGCCGCAGTGCTCGGTCAGGCGCTCGGCGAAATACAGCGGGTTGGGGCGGCCGATGTAGTCGCGCTGGAAGTAGGCCAGTTCTTCGAGGAACTTGGGGTCGGCCTTGGCGGCTTCGTATTCGCGGGCCAGGTCCAGCACCAGGGGCATCAGGGTTTCGGCCACGTAGCGGCCGCCGAACGAGCCGAACAGGCCGTTGGCATCGGGGCCGGCGCGGTATTGGGTCTGGGTCATGGGGCGCTCCAGGGCGTAATGGATGAGTGATGGGCTTTACTCTAACCACGACGCGGCCGGCTGAAAACCGATAAGATTGCGCAAACCTGTCAGGAAAACTCACAAGTAAAATGGCCCAGGACCTTCCCCCCCTCAACGCCCTGCGGGCCTTCGAGGCGACCGCCCGGCTGAACAGTGTCAGCCAGGCTGCCGAGGCACTTCACGTTACCCATGGCGCCGTCAGCCGACAGATCAAGGTGCTCGAGGAGCATCTGGGCGTGGCCCTGTTCGCCAAGGATGGGCGTGGCGTCAAACTCACAGATGCCGGGGTGCGCCTGCGTGATGCCAGCTTCGAGGCGTTCGACCGCTTGCGCAGCGTCTGCGCCGAGCTTTCCCGCGATGCCGACGAAGCGCCCTTCGTGCTCGGCTGTTCCGGCAGCCTGCTGGCGCGCTGGTTCATCCCGCGGCTGGGGCGCTTGAAGGCTGACTTGCCGGAACTGCGCCTGCACCTTTCAGCCGGCGAAGGCGATCTCGATCCGCGGCGTCCGGGGCTGGATGCCCTGCTGGTCTATGCCGAGCCGCCATGGCCGGCGGACATGCAGGTGCATGTGCTCGCCGAGGAGCGGATCGGTCCGGTGATGAGCCCGCACTTCGAAGGCTTCGACCGTTTGAAAGCCGCGCCAGCCGTGGCTTTGCAACGAGAGGCGGTGTTGCACACGACCTCGCGGCCACAGGCCTGGCCGACCTGGGCGCAGCAGCATGGCATCGAGCCCGGCGCGCTCAGTTACGGCCAGGCATTCGAGCATTTGTACTACCTGCTGGAGGCGGCGGTGGCCGGCCTTGGCGTGGCCATCGCGCCACAGCCGCTGGTGGCGGACGACCTGAAGGCCGGGCGACTGGCTGCGCCTTGGGGCTTCTCTGCGACCCGCGCCGCGTTGGCCCTGTGGGTGCCCCGGCGCGCCGCGGACGGGCGCGCCGAGCAGCTGGCGCAATGGCTGCGCCGGGAGCTGCAGCAGGCCGGCTAGTTACGCCGGCACATCAGGTAGGCGGCCAGCAGGCCAAGGGCGCCTACCGCGACGCCTGCGGTGGTCCAGGGGTGCTGCTGGGCATAATCACGGGTGGCGACGCCGGTCTGGCGGGTGCGGGTCTTCACTTCTTCGTAGGCATCGCTGAGCAGGCTGCGCGAATGCTTGAGGGCGTTCTCGGCATTGCCGCGCAGCGCCTTCATGGTCTTGTGCGACTCCTCCGAGGCATCGTGCTTGAGGTGCTCCAGCGTCTTGAGCAGGCTCTCGATCTCGGCTTCCATGCTTTCCAGGGAGGCTTGGCGCAGGGAATTGCGTGGCATGTTGACTCTCCTTCGCGGTATGGGCTGTAAGAAGTGCGACTGCGCGGTGGTGGGAAAGTGCAGTCGAACTTTCTCCTGCGGCGATCGCTCGCAGGTAAACCGGGCCTGCGCTGCTAGGCTCAACGGACTACCCAACCAAGGAGAGCGCTCATGTCGGATCATCACACCTACAAGAAGATCGAGCTGGTCGGATCCTCCCCCACCAGCATCGAAGAAGCGATCAACAATGCCCTGGCCGAGGCCGGCAAGAGCATCAAGCACCTGGAGTGGTTCGAAGTGGTCGATACCCGCGGACATATCCGCGACAACAAGGCCGCGCACTTCCAGGTGACGCTGAAGGTGGGCTTCCGCATCGCCAACAGCTGAAACGAAGCTGGGCTAGGCTTGCCCGGCCTGATCGGGTAATAAGGTTGCAGGGCGCGAGCTTCGCGCCCTTTTCGTCTTTGATCTGTACAAGGAAAGCGATCGATGAAGAAGTTGATTCTGGCCGTGGGGCTGATGGCGTTGGCCGGTGGCGCGCTGGCGGCAGGCAAACCGTGCGAAGAGCTCAAGGCGGAGATTGCGGCGAAGCTGGATGCCAAGGGTGTGAAGGGCTACACGCTGGAGATCGTCAACAAGGGCGATCCGGCGGGCAAGGTGGTCGGCACCTGCGAGGGTGGGACCAAGGAGATTGTCTACCGCCGCGGTTGACTGGCCTTATCGCGGGGTAAGCCCGCTCCCACGGAACGTATCCTGTGAGAACGGGCTTGCCCCGCGATGGCCTTTAATCGGCTTTCAGGGCCTGCGCCATCAGCTCATAAGACCTGATCCGGTCGGCATGCTCGTACAGGTCGCTGGTGAAGATCAGCTCATCCGCCCCGGTCTGTTCCAGCAGCACCTCCACCTTCGCCCGCACCTTCTGCGGGCTGCCGATCATCGCCAGGCCCAGGAAGCTGCTCACTGCATCGCGCTCATGGGGCAGCCATAGTCCATTCATGCTCTCGACCGGTGGGCGCTGCATCAGGCTCTGGCCCCGGATCAGCGCGAGGATGCGCTGGTACACCGAGGTCGCCAGGTACTCGGCCTTCTCGTCGGTCTCGGCCACCACCATCGGAATGCCGAGCATCACGTAAGGCTTGTCCAGCGTGGTGGACGGCTTGAAATGGTCGCGATAGATGCGAATGGCCTCGTGCATGTAGCGCGGCGCGAAGTGCGAGGCGAAGGCGTAGGGCATGCCGCGCATGCCGGCCAGCTGGGCGCTGAACAGGCTGGAGCCGAGCAGCCACATCGGCACCTCGGTGTCATGGCCGGGCACGGCGATCACTTTTTGATCATCTGTACGCGGGCCGAGGTAGCGCGACAGTTCCTCGACATCGTCGGGGAAGTCGTCGGCACTGCCGGAGCGTTCACGGCGCAGGGCGCGGGCGGTCATCTGGTCGGAACCCGGGGCGCGGCCCAGGCCCAGGTCGATACGCCCCGGGTACAGGCTGGCCAGGGTGCCGAATTGCTCGGCGATCACCAGCGGCGCATGGTTGGGCAGCATCACCCCGCCGGAACCGATGCGGATGGTCGAGGTACCGCCGGCCAGGTAGCCGATCAGCACGGCGGTGGCCGAACTGGCGATGCCGTCCATGTTGTGGTGTTCGGCGACCCAGAAGCGGTTGTAGCCGAAGCGCTCGACGTGTTGGGCAAGGTCCAGCGAGTTGCGCAGCGACTGCGCGGGGCCGCCATCGGCGCGCACAGGCACCAGGTCGAGGGTGGAAATCTTCAGGTCTCGCAGGTGCGTCATTGGAGCCTCCGCATCAGGTGGTTGGCCAAGGGCCTTTGAACCTCTGTATGGGCACTTTCGAAGGATTCAATGGGCGACGGGCTTTTGCAGGGCGGCGCAACGGCGGCGGTTTCCTGTAGTCTAACCAGCGTTGGCAGCGCGTCTGCCCTGTTTCAGGAGCCGTTCCATGATCCGCGTAGCAATGGGTGTGCTGGTTTCCCTGCTGGCCACTGCCGCACTGGCCGCGCCTAAGCCGTGCGAGGAACTGAAGGCCGAGATCGAAGCGAAGATCCAGGCGCGCGGGGTGACCTCCTATACGCTGGAAATCGTGCCCAACAGCGAAGTCCGGGACCAGAACATGGTCGTCGGCAGCTGCGAGGGCGGCACGAAGAAGATCATCTACCAGAAGAACGATCGTTAAGGCCGGCCTTCACCTCTGTAGGAGCGGCCTTGTGTCGCGATGGGGCGCGTAGCGGCCCCAGGATTTCAGCATCAAACAAAAATCGCCGGGGCTGCTGCGCAGCCCCATCGCGACACAAGGCCGCTCCTGCAGGCGAATGGCTGTGAGTCCTAGGGAATGCAGGTCACGTTGCTCGGCTCGTTGACCACCACCTTGCGGTTGGCGTCGTACAGCAGCACCTGCGGCTGCATCGCCGGGGCCCGCGCCTCCAGGCGATAACGCTGGCCGGCCTTGAAGTCGTTGTAGCGCACGGTGAGGTAGCAGGTTCGCTCGGTGGGGTCGGTGCTGAAGCCGCCGGAATAGATCTCGTAATCGAAGCGCACCACCAGCTCATGCTTGCCGGGCGTCACCTGGAAGTAGCGGCCGTCGTCCAGGCGCTGGCCGTCCAGACGGTCGGCCATGATGGTTCTGCCGGGGGTGATGGTGTAGAGATCGACCCAGGCCTTGCCTGGGTCTACGGGCGGCAAGGGGCTGGCGCACGCCCCCAGGGCACTGAGGGCCATCAGCATCATGGGCTGGCGCATGGTGAAACTCCCGCTCGCGGTTCACAGGTTACAAGCATAGCGCCGTTCGCGGGGTTCAGGTGCGCTGGCAGCCTGCCGGCTCGCCCTGGCCGATCAATTTCTGCTGCTGGTCGTAGAGCTTGATCCAGGGGCGGAAACCGATGCTGCCCGCCTGCATCTGGTAGCGTTGCCCGGCGGTGAAGTCCTTGTAGGTGAGATTGAGCTGGCAGTCGCGCCATAGCGGCTCGTCCACCGGGCCGATGTTGCTGGGCGTCACGGTGAACTGGTAGCGCACGGTCAGCTCGTGATTGCCGGGCTGCACCTGGAAATAGCGGGTGTCGGCCCAGTCGCGCTCATCGACCTGCAGGGCGTGCAGCGAGTCGTTGTCTCCAGGGGCCAGGTCGATCCAGGCCTGGTTTGGGTCGGCGCGGGGCAGGAAGGAGGCACAACCGGACAACAGCACGAGCGTGCCGGCGGCAAACAGCAGAGTACGCATGGCGAAGCTTCCCCTTGGCGAGATAGTCTTGGTCGCATTCGGCCGACGAGCGAGATAGACAGCCTCGATGTTTGGACTTTTTCTTTTCATGCGCTGCAGCCGTCGGGTTCTCGACCGCGTTTTCACCCGTTTGGTTCCCGTGGCGCTGGGCGTCCTGCTGAGCGGTTGCTCCAGCGTGGGGTATTACGGCCAGTTGGCCGAGGGCCAGTGGCAGCTGTTGCGGGCACGCCAGCCGCTGGACCGGGTGATCGGGGATCCGGCCACCAGCCCGGTGCTGCGCCAGCGCCTGTTGTTCGCCGAAAAGGCCCGGGCGTTTGCCAGCGCGCAGTTGAAGTTGCCGGACAACGGCAGTTACCGGGTCTACGCCGACCTGGGTCGACCGTATGTGGTGTGGAATGTGTTCGCCACCCCTGAATTGTCGTTGCAACCGGTGACCCATTGCTTCCCCATCGCCGGCTGCGTGGCCTACCGTGGTTATTACCGACAGGGCGCGGCCCGCGGCGCGGCGGCGTTGATGCGCCAGGAAGGCCTGGATGTCTATGTGGGGGGGGTGGAGGCATATTCCACCCTGGGCTGGTTCGACGATCCGATCCTGTCGACCATGGCCGGTTGGGGCGATGAGCGCCTGGCCACGGTGATCTTCCATGAGCTGGCGCACCAGCGCTTCTACGTGCAGGACGATACCGAGTTCAACGAGTCGTTCGCCTCGTTCGTCGAACAGGAGGGCACGCGGCAATGGCGTGCCGCGCGTGGGTTGGCAGCCATCGAGGATGCTGGCGCCAGGCAGCGCGAGCAGTTCACCCGCTTGGTGCTGGCCAGTCGCGAGCGGTTGCAGGCGATCTATGCCGGGCCGTTGGATGAGGCGGGCAAGCGGGCGGCCAAGCAGGCCGAGTTCGAGCTGTTGCGGCGGGAGTACCGCGAGGTGAGGGACCGTGACTGGGGCGGGGATCGGCGTTTCGATGCCTGGATCTTTGCGCCGTTGAACAATGCCAAGCTGCTGCCTTTTGGGCTTTATGACCAGTGGGTTCCGGCGTTTTCGAAGCTGTTCGATGAGGTTGGTGGGGACTGGGGACTGTTCTATGAGCGGGTCGAGGCGCTGGGGCGGATGCCGATCGGACAGCGCAAGGCGGTGCTTGGACGGTTGATGGCAAGGCCTTGAGATAAAGGGGCCGCTTTGCAGCCCCGATACATGTCAGCCTCTGATGAACGCCTGATGCAACTCGGCCAGTGTCTCGAAATGGAACGCAGGCGCCTCGCCCTCGAGTTCCTCCCGACTGCCGAACCCATAGCCCACCGCCACGGCCTGCAACCCATTGCTGCGCGCACCGATCAGGTCATGCTTGCGGTCGCCGATCATCAGGGTCTGCGCCGGGCCCAGCCCTTCTTCGTCCAGCAGGTGGCGAATCAGCTCGACCTTGTTGGTGCGGGTGCCGTCCAGCTCGCTGCCGTAGATCACCTTGAAGTGGTGGTCGAACTCGAAATGCCGGGCGATCTCGCGGGCATACACCCACGGCTTGGAAGTGGCGATATACAGGGTGCGGCCCTGGCCTTTGAGCGCCTGCAGCAACTGCGGCACGCCGTCGAACACCAGGTTCTCGTACAACCCGGTGACCTTGAAGCGCTCGCGGTAGAAGTTCACCGCGTCCCAGGCCTTGGCCTCGTCGAAGCCATAGAACTGCATGAAGGCCTGCAACAGGGGTGGGCCGATGAAGTGCTCGAGGCGGGTCAGGTCCGGCTCGTCGATGCCCAGCTTGGCCAGGGCGTACTGGATCGAGCGGGTGATCCCTGAGCGCGGGTCGGTCAGGGTGCCGTCGAGGTCGAAAAGGATGTTCTGTTGGTGCATGGAGTAGGTTCCGCTCGAATTCTGGGTCGACTGCTTCGCGGGTAAACCCGCTCCCACAGGCTGTGTGCTGGCTCTGTGGGAGCGGGTTTACCCGCGAAGGGGTCATTCCGGTTGGTCGTAGCCTTCGGCCAGGTGCTGGTCCTTGAGCTTCACGTAGTTGCCGGCGCTGTAGGGGAAGAACGCGTGTTCCTGCTCGCTCAGCAGGCGCACCTGCTTCACCGGGCTGCCCATGTACAGGTAGCCGCTGACCAGGCGCTTGCCCGGCGGCACCAGGCTGCCGGCGCCGATGATCACTTCGTCCTCGACGATGGCGCCGTCCATGATGGTGCTGCCCATGCCGACCAGGATGCGATTACCCAGGGTACAGCCATGCAGCATGACTTTGTGACCGATGGTCACCTCGTCGCCGATGATCAGCGGAAAACCGTCGGGGTTGAACGGCCCGGCGTGGGTGATGTGCAGCACGCTGCCGTCCTGCACGCTGGTGCGCGCGCCGATGCGGATGCGGTGCATGTCGCCGCGCACCACGGTCAGCGGCCAGATCGAGCTGTCCTCGCCGATCTCGACGTCGCCGATGACCACCGCCGAGCGGTCGACGAAGGCCCGTGCTCCCACTTTCGGCGTGTGTTGCTGGAAGGTCCGGAGGGCCATGATAGTGTTCCTCTGCAATGCCGATAGGCAGGCTGCCTGCTGCGGTCGGCGTCGATTGTAATTAAGATGGTCCCGTGTTTCTCCTGCCAAGGTACCCGAACCGTGAGTGCGAACAACCCGCTGCTGCAGTCCCATGATCTGCCGCCCTTCTCGGCAATCCGCGCCGAGCATGTGCTGCCGGCGATCGAGCAGATCCTCGCCGACAACCGCAAGGCCATCGCCGAGATCCTCGAAAAGCAGGGCAAGAACCCGACCTGGGCCGGCCTGGTGCTGGCCATGGACGAACTCAACGACCGCCTGGGCGCTGCCTGGAGCCCGGTCAGCCACCTCAATGCGGTGTGCAACAGCCAGGAACTGCGCGAGGCCTATGAGTCGTGCCTGCCGGCCCTGAGCGCCTATTCCACCGAACTGGGCCAGAACCGTGCCCTGTTCGAAGCCTATGAAGCCCTGGCCGCCAGCCCCGAGGCCGCCGGCTTCGACGTGGCGCAGAAGACCATTATCGACCACGCCCTGCGCGACTTCCGCCTGTCGGGCATCGACCTGCCGGCCGACAAGCAGCAGCGCTACGCCGAAGTGCAGAGCAAGCTCAGCGAGCTGGGCAGCCGCTTCTCCAACCAGTTGCTCGACGCCACCCAGGCCTGGACCAAGCATGTCACCGACGAGGCCGCCCTCGCCGGCCTGACCGATTCGGCCAAGGCGCAGATGGCCGCCGCCGCCCAGGCCAAGGGCCTCGACGGCTGGCTGATCACCCTGGAATTCCCCAGCTACTACGCGGTGATGACCTATGCCGACGACCGCGCCCTGCGCGAAGAGCTGTACGCCGCCTACTGCACCCGCGCCTCCGACCAGGGTCCGAACGCCGGCCAGTTCGACAACGGCCCGGTGATGGAAGAAATCCTCGACCTGCGCCAGGAGCTTGCCAAGCTGCTGGGCTACCCGAACTTCGCCGAGCTGAGCCTGGCCACCAAGATGGCCGAGTCCAGCGACCAGGTGCTGAGCTTCCTGCGTGACCTGGCCAAGCGTTCCAAGCCGTTCGCCGCCCAGGACCTGGAGCAGCTCAAGGCCTACGCCGCCGAGCAGGGCACCCCTGGGCTGGCCAGCTGGGACGCCGGCTATTTCGGCGAGAAGCTGCGCGAACAGCGCTACAGCGTGTCGCAGGAAGCCCTGCGCGCCTACTTCCCGATCGACAAGGTACTGACCGGCCTGTTCGCCATCGTCCAGCGCCTGTACGGCATCGAGATCGCCGAGCTCAAGGGCTTCGACAGCTGGCACCCGGACGTGCGCCTGTTCGAGATCAAGGAAAACGGCCAGCACGTCGGCCGCTTCTTCTTCGACCTCTATGCCCGCGCCAACAAGCGTGGCGGCGCCTGGATGGACGGTGCCCGCGATCACCGCCGCACCGCCGCGGGCTCGCTGCAGAGCCCGGTGGCCAACCTGGTGTGCAACTTCACCCCGGCCACGCCCGGCAAGCCTGCGCTGCTGACCCACGACGAAGTCACCACCCTGTTCCACGAGTTCGGCCATGGCCTGCACCACCTGCTGACCCGCATCGAGCATGCCGGCGTGTCCGGCATCAACGGTGTGGCCTGGGACGCAGTGGAGCTGCCGAGCCAGTTCATGGAAAACTGGTGCTGGGAGCCTGAGGGCCTGGCGCTGATTTCCGGCCACTACGAAACCGGCGAGCCGCTGCCCCAGGACCTGCTGGACAAGATGCTGGCGGCGAAGAACTTCCAGTCCGGCATGATGATGGTGCGCCAGCTGGAGTTCTCGCTGTTCGACTTCGAGCTGCACGCCACCCACGGCGACGGCCGCGGCGTGCTGCAGGTGCTCGAAGGCGTGCGCGACGAGGTCTCGGTGATGCGCCCGCCGGCCTACAATCGCTTCCCCAACAGCTTTGCCCACATCTTCGCCGGCGGTTACGCGGCGGGTTACTACAGTTATAAGTGGGCCGAAGTGCTGTCGGCCGATGCCTTCTCGCGTTTCGAGGAAGAAGGTGTGCTGAACGCCGAGACCGGCCGTGCCTTCCGCGAAGCCATCCTGGCCCGTGGCGGTTCCCGCGAGCCGATGGTGCTGTTCGTCGACTTCCGGGGCCGTGAGCCTTCCATCGATGCATTGCTGCGCCACAGTGGCCTCACCGAGGACGCGGCGGCATGAGCGAGGTAGCCGTGAGCAAGAGCAAGCGACGTTTCATCGCCGGGGCGGTCTGCCCGGCGTGCAGCGAGATGGACAAGCTGATGATGTGGAACGAGGACGGCGTGCCGCACCGCGAGTGCGTGGCCTGCGGGTTCACCGATACCCTGAACGAACAGGGCCTGTCGGTACCCTCGGAGCTGGGCACCCGGGTCAACCACCTGGCGCCCAAGGCGGCGCCGGCCAAGGTGCAGACCGTGCAGTTCTTCCCCAATCCGAAGCTGAAGAAGCCGGAGTAAGCCTGGGCCCGCTCTGCGGGCCATCGCGGCACAAGGCCGCTCCTACAGGCAATCGCGATCCCCTGTAGGAGCGGCCTTGTGCCGCGATGGGCCGTGCAACGGCCCCTGAATCCGCCTGACGGCACTGGCACTCCATTCAATCCCGGATTACTGTATGCATATACAGTAATCCGGGTTCTCATCATGAAACCAGCCCCCATTCGTGGCCGCGGCACCGCCGACAACCCCCACAACCGCTTCGCCCCGAGCGTTTCAGTGGTCGAGGACGATGGCTGGTACCAGGAAGTCCCACTCACCCAGGGCACCGAGGTGCGGATCGAGACGGCCAAGACCATCATCGCCCGCAACACCTCCCCCGACCTGCCCTTCGACCGCTCCATAAACCCCTACCGCGGTTGCGAACACGGCTGCATCTACTGCTATGCCCGCCCCAGCCACGCCTACTGGGACCTCTCTCCCGGCCTCGATTTCGAAACCAGGCTGATCGCCAAGACCAATGCCGCCGAGGTACTTGAACAGCAATTGAGCAAGCCCGGCTACGTCTGCGCACCGATCAACCTGGGTTCCAACACCGACCCCTACCAGCCCATCGAGCGCGAGTACCAGCTCACCCGACGCTTGCTCGAAGTGCTGCTGCGCTACCGTCACCCGGTAACCATCGTCACCAAGGGCTCGCTGATACTGCGCGACCTTGATCTGATCAGCGAACTGGCCAGTCGACGCCTGGTGCGGGTGATGATCAGCCTCACCACTCTCGACGATGAGCTTAAGCGCACCCTCGAACCCCGCGCGGCAGCACCGAGGGCGCGCCTGCGGGCGATCCGCGTGCTGCGCGAGGCCGGCGTTCCGGTGGGCGTGCTGTGTTCGCCGATGATCCCGATGATCAATGACAGCGAGCTGGAGCACCTGCTGGAGGCGGCGAAGGAGGCCGGCGCGCAGAGCGCGGCGTACATGATGCTGCGCCTGCCGCTGGAGGTGGCGCCGTTGTTCGAGCAGTGGCTGCACGATCATTACCCGCAGCGGGCCGCGCATGTGCTGAGCCTGATTCGTCAGAGCCGTGGGGGTGAACTGTACGACAGTCGCTTCGGTGCGCGGATGCGCGGTGAAGGGGTGTTCGCCGAATTGCTGGCGCAGCGCTTTCGCAAGGCGGCCAGGCGGCTGGGGTTCGAGGGGCGTGAGGAATTGCAGCTCGATTGCACCGCCTTCTGCGTCCCGGGCGCACAGATGGCGTTGTTCTAGCAGCGTAATTTCTCGGATCAGGAGCTATAAGTACAACTAAGACAACCCAACAATTTCACTCATGAAGCTTGGCATCTGATGCTTTTTTGCTATTATCCAGCACTCCCCTCGCCTATCTAGAACGCCCGTTCTAGAGCCTGCGCAATTAAGTTTCAGTTAAGTTTCCTACGCTAGCGTGAGTCATGAGTCAGCAGTGACTGTGATTATTTCCCCGTGCGCGTCATCTAAATCCCCGCGTCACCCCAATCTTTCCCCGGTAACATGGAATTCACTTTCAAACCGTCAAGAGGATGAATCATGCCCGTCAAGGACCCATCCAAGGTTGTCCCGGCCGCACCCGCCGAAAGCGCCGATGCCGCCCTCAAGCATATCGTCGACGGCTTCCTGCGGTTCCACACCGAAGTCTTCCCCGAGCAGCAAGAGCTGTTCAAGAAACTGGCCACCGCGCAGAAGCCGCGCGCCATGTTCATCACCTGCGCCGACTCGCGCATCGTGCCTGAACTGATCACCCAGAGCTCGCCGGGCGACCTGTTCGTCACCCGTAACGTCGGCAACGTCGTGCCGCCGTATGGCCAGATGAACGGCGGTGTGTCGAGCGCCATCGAATACGCGGTGCTGGCCCTGGGCGTGCACCACATCATCGTCTGCGGTCACTCCGACTGCGGCGCCATGCGCGCGGTGCTCAACCCTCACTCGTTGGACAAGATGCCGACTGTCGCGGCCTGGCTGCGCCACGCCGAGGTGGCGCGTACCGTGGTCGAAGACAATTGCTCCTGCGACACCCCGCACGAAAGCATGCAGTTGGTGACCAAGGAAAACGTCATCGCCCAGCTGCACCACCTGCGCACCCACCCATCGGTGGCCTCGCGCCTGGCTGCGGGCCAGTTGCACATCCATGGCTGGCTGTATGACATCGAGACCAGCCAGATCGAAGCCTACGACGCCGCCAGCGATCGCTTCCTGCCGCTGACCGCAGGTCAGCCGATCCCCTCTGCCACACCGAGAGGCCGCTACTAAGCGACCCGAACACGCTGAAAAAGCCTTGATTACCGGCTGCACCCGATGGGTGCGGCGCGGCCTTCGCCTGCCTTGAATCTCCCTGAATGCCTTGCCGGCAGACCCGCTGGCGGCCTGCGCCTGCGCGTCATTCAGGGTTCCCCGTGCTAGCGGCCAGCGGAATGGCCGTGAATTTAGAAAGGAGCTACATGGTGAACATGACACAGATAAAGGCGGCCCTGCCGCGCGAGTTGCTGGCTTCGGTGGTGGTCTTCCTGGTCGCCCTGCCGTTGTGCATGGGCATTGCCATCGCCTCGGGCATGCCACCGGCCAAAGGACTGATCACCGGCATCATTGGCGGTATCGTGGTGGGCTTTCTCGCCGGCTCGCCTTTGCAGGTCAGCGGCCCGGCGGCGGGGCTGGCGGTGCTGGTGTTCGAACTGGTGCGCCAGCACGGCATGGCCATGCTCGGGCCGATCCTGTTGCTGGCCGGTCTGCTGCAACTGCTGGCCGGGCGCCTGCGCCTGGGCTGTTGGTTCCGGGTCACGGCGCCGGCGGTGGTGTATGGCATGCTCGCCGGGATCGGCGTGCTGATCGTGTTGTCCCAGGTGCATGTGATGTTCGACACGGCGCCACAGCCCTCGGGTGTGGACAACCTGCTGGGCTTCCCGGCGACGCTGGCTTCGGCCCTGCCGCTGGAAAGCGCGGGCAATGGCTGGCAGGCCGGCGCGCTTGGGCTGGGCACGATCGCCATCATGTGGGGCTGGGAGCGCCTGCGCCCGCAACGCCTGCGCTTCATTCCCGGAGCCCTGCTCGGGGTGGCGGCGATGACCGCCGTCAGCCTGTGGCTGGCGCTGCCGGTCAACCGCGTTCAGGTGCCGGCCGATTTATCTGAAGCCATCGACTGGTTGCGCCCGGATGACCTGCTCAAGTTGGCCGACCCGACCCTGCTGGTGGCGGCCTTCGCCCTGGCCTTCATCGCCAGCGCCGAGACCTTGCTGTCCGCCGCCGCCGTCGACCGCATGCACAGCGGCCAGCGTTCGGACTTCGACCGTGAGCTGTCGGCGCAGGGCATCGGCAACATGCTCTGCGGGGTGCTCGGTGCGCTGCCGATGACCGGGGTGATCGTGCGCAGCTCGGCCAACGTCCAGGCCGGCGCGCAGACACGGGCCTCGGCGATCTTCCATGGGCTCTGGCTGCTGGCCTTCGTGGTGGCGCTGAGCAGCGTGCTGCAGCAGATCCCTGTGGCCAGCCTGGCCGGGGTGTTGGTCTATACCGGGGTCAAGTTGGTGGACTTCAAGGCGTTCCGTGGGCTGGGCCGTTATGGGCGGATGCCGATGTTCACCTATGCGGCGACGGCACTGGCGATCATCTTTACCGACCTGTTGACCGGCGTGCTGCTGGGCTTTGCCCTGACCCTGCTGAAGCTGGCGTTGAAGGCGGCGCGGTTGAAGATCAACCTGGTGGTATTGGGTACGCCGGGGCACATGGAGTTGCGCCTGAGCGGCGCGGCGACCTTTCTCAAGGTGCCGGCGCTGACCCAGGTGCTGGATACGGTGCCGGAGGGGACCACCTTGCATGTGCCGCTGGGCAACCTGAGCTATATCGACCATTCCTGCCTGGAGTTGCTCGAGGACTGGGGGCGCAGTGGCGCGGCCAAGGGTTCGCGGCTGGTGCTGGAACAGCGGCGTCTGAAGCGCCGGGTCGAGGGACGGTTGCGGACTACGGCGGGGGTTGGGGTTTAGCGTAAGTCTGTAGCGACCTCTTCGCGGGCAAGCCCGCTCCCACAGGTACAGCGTTGTCCTTGAGAACAGCGCCGTACCTGTGGGAGCGGGCTTGCCCGCGAAGGGGCCGGCCCAGGTTGCATTAATGTTGAATTCAGGCCGACTGCCCCAACTCCACGCCAAGCTGGCGCGACAGGCACGGCCAGCGCTTCCACGCAGCGCCAGTTGCCGGGCTCGACAGCTTGTCGCGGTAAGCCTCCACCGACTCGGCTGCAAAGCTTTCGTCATCAAGCATCTCATCCACCGAATGGTGCACCACCTCATCCAGCTGGTTGGCAAACGTCTCGCCGATCAGCTGATGGGCGATCAGGTTGGCGACCGTGGTATCCACCGGAATCAGCGGTTGCTGGAAATGGCGGATATACAGGTCGTTGACCTCCTCGACCAGGCGATGCGCCAGGTAGGCCTCGTCCAGCAGGCAATCCAGCCCGACCTGCCCCGCCATCACGCTCGGAGGCTGCAGGAAATAGGCCTCGGCAATCTTCAGTACCGGTTTGATCTGCGTCTCGATGCCTGCTTCGAGCGCTACGTTGTGCGCGGCCTCGAGCAGTTCCGGAACCTCGTTGATATAGGCGCCGACAAAGCGCGCCAAGGTACCCTGGGCATCCTGCTGGGGTAGTTGGATCGATGGATGCAGGTGTGGCAGTTGCAGTTCGAGGCGGGCTTTCAGTTGGCCTGTGCGGCTCTCATGTTGATGGGCATTTTCGATCTGCTCGCGTACAGCAGCGATGTTCATGACAACTCCAGGGACATGGCGTTACAAACGGAAGACACTAAGTTAGCTTGCTTACGAGAATCGCTAAGACGCATTTGTTATATCGCTGAGATGCGTGTAGGAAATTGGCTATATCAATGTGCCATTATTGTGGCCCGGCCCAGTATCCACGCGGCTTTCAGCGCAAACGTTTGGTTTTGTGAAGATCATTTCAAGGCCCGCGTTGCGCACCATTGGTCGGTGTCTATACTCCGGGTGAAACGTGATTCGTTGATGAGGCCCGACTGCCTTAAGCAGGGGGCTCGGTCGTCGAAGCCAGGCAGTCTTGGCCACCGTTCCCCCCTTTGTCGTAGCAGGTCGTCCACGCCTCCGGGACTACAAGAACGATAAGGGGAACCCGCAATGATGCGACATCCACATGTCTGGATGGGCCTGTTGCTGTGGTCGATTTTCGGTCAGGCACAGGCAGCATGGACGGTGAACATGGCGCCCGGGGCGACGGAAGTCTCCCACGCAGTGTTCGACCTGCACATGACCATCTTCTGGATCTGCGTGATCATCGGCATCGTGGTGTTCGGCGCGATGTTCTGGTCGATGGTCATCCACCGCCGCTCGACCGGGCAGCAGGCCGCGCACTTCCACGAGCACACCTGGGTCGAGATCCTCTGGACGGTGGTTCCCTTCCTGATCCTGGTAGTCATGGCCATCCCGGCCACCAAGACCCTGATCGACATCTACGACGCCAGCGACTCGGATATCGACATCCAGGTCACCGGCTACCAGTGGAAGTGGCACTACAAGTACCTGGGCCAGGACGTCGAGTTCTTCAGCAACCTGGCCACCCCCGCCGAGCAGATCCACAACAAGTCGCCGAAGGACGAGCACTACCTGCTCGAGGTCGACCAGCCGCTGGTGCTGCCGGTGGGCGCCAAGGTGCGCTTCCTGGTGACCGCCGCCGACGTCATCCATTCCTGGTGGGTGCCGGCCTTCGCGGTCAAGCGCGACGCCATCCCCGGCTTCGTCAACGAGGCCTGGACCCGGGTCGAGAAGCCGGGCATCTACCGTGGCCAGTGCACCGAGCTGTGCGGCAAGGACCACGGCTTCATGCCGGTGGTGGTCGAGGTTAAGTCCAAGGCCGACTACGACACCTGGCTTGGCGAGCGCAAGGCCGAGGCGGCCAAGCTCAAGGAGCTGACCAGCAAGGAATGGACCCTCGAAGAGCTGGTCGCCCGCGGCGACAAGGTCTACCACACCACCTGCGTGGCCTGTCACCAGGCCGAAGGCCAGGGCCTGCCGCCGATGTTCCCGGCGCTCAAGGGCTCGAAGATCGCCACCGGGCCCAAGGAAGCCCACCTGGGCATCGTCTTCCATGGCAAGCCCGGCACCGCCATGGCGGCGTTCGGCAAGCAGCTCTCGGAGGTCGATATCGCCGCCGTGGTCACCTACGAACGCAACGCCTGGGGCAACAACAAGGGCGACATGGTCACGCCGAAGGACGTGCTGGCGCTCAAGCAGGCGGAAAGCAAATGAACCGGTGCCTTAGGGTTGCAGGAGACAGGACATGAGTGCAGTGATCGACGACCACGCCCACGGTCATGAACACGCCCACGGCCCGGCCAAGGGCCTGATGCGCTGGGTGCTGACCACCAACCACAAGGACATCGGCACGATGTACCTGTGGTTCGCCTTCAGCATGTTCCTGCTCGGTGGCTCGTTCGCCATGGTGATCCGCGCCGAGCTGTTCCAGCCCGGCCTGCAGATCGTGGAGCCGGCGTTCTTCAACCAGATGACCACCATGCACGGGCTGATCATGGTGTTCGGCGCGGTGATGCCGGCCTTCGTCGGCCTGGCCAACTGGATGATCCCGCTGATGATCGGCGCGCCGGACATGGCCCTGCCGCGGATGAACAACTTCAGCTTCTGGCTGTTGCCGGCGGCGTTCCTGCTGCTGGTCTCGACCCTGTTCAGCCCCGGCGGCGGGCCGAACTTCGGCTGGACCTTCTACGCCCCGCTGTCGACCACCTACGCGCCGGCCAGCGTGACCTTCTTCATCTTCGCCATCCACCTGATGGGCATCAGCTCGATCATGGGCGCGATCAACGTGATCGCCACCATCCTCAACCTGCGCGCCCCGGGCATGACCCTGATGAAGATGCCGCTGTTCGTCTGGACCTGGCTGATCACCGCGTTCCTGCTGATCGCGGTGATGCCGGTGCTGGCCGGCGTGGTGACCATGATGCTGATGGACATTCATTTCGGCACCAGCTTCTTCAGCGCCGCTGGCGGTGGCGACCCGGTGCTGTTCCAGCACGTGTTCTGGTTCTTCGGCCACCCCGAGGTGTACATCATGATCCTGCCGGCCTTCGGCGCGGTCAGCTCGATCATCCCGGCGTTCTCGCGCAAGCCGCTGTTCGGCTACACCTCGATGGTCTACGCCACCGGGGCGATCGCCTTCCTGTCGTTCATCGTCTGGGCCCACCACATGTTCGTGGTCGGCATCCCGGTGGTGGGCGAGCTGTTCTTCATGTACGCGACCATGCTGATCGCCGTGCCCACCGGGGTGAAGGTGTTCAACTGGGTCAGCACCATGTGGGAAGGCTCGCTGACCTTCGAGACACCGATGCTGTTCGCCATCGCCTTCGTCATCCTGTTCACCATCGGTGGTTTCTCCGGTTTGATGCTGGCCATTGCGCCGGCGGACTTCCAGTACCACGACACCTACTTCGTGGTCGCCCACTTCCACTACGTGCTGGTGCCCGGGGCGATTTTCGGCATCTTTGCCTCGGCCTACTACTGGCTGCCGAAGTGGACCGGCCACATGTACGACGAAACCCTCGGCAAGCTGCACTTCTGGCTGTCGTTCGTCGGCATGAACCTGGCCTTCTTCCCCATGCACTTCGTCGGCCTGGCCGGCATGCCGCGGCGGATCCCGGACTACAACCTGCAATTCGCCGACTTCAACATGGTCTCGTCGGTGGGCGCGTTCATGTTCGGCGCCACGCAGATCTTCTTCCTGTTCATCGTCATCAAGTGCATCCGCGGCGGCGCGCCGGCAGCGGCCAAGCCCTGGGACGGCGCCGAAGGCCTGGAGTGGTCGGTCCCGTCGCCGGCGCCCTACCACACCTTCCAGACCCCACCGGAAGTGAAGTAGGAGCCCGCCCATGGACGGCCTGTCGCTCAAACGCCTGGTCACCCGCCTGCTGATGCTGACCGTGGTGATGTTCGCCTTCGGCTTCGCCCTGGTGCCGATCTACGACGTGATGTGCAAGGCCTTCGGCATCAATGGCAAGACCGGCGGGCAATATGCAGGTACCCAGGTGAGCGACCCGTCGCGCTCGGTGCGGGTGCAGTTCATGTCCACCAACGCCGGTGACATGAGTTGGGAATTTCATTCCACCGCCGACCAGATCGAGGTCAACCCGGGGGCGGTGAACCAGATGATCTTCATCGCCCGCAACCCGACCAACCAGCCGATGAGTGCCCAGGCCATTCCCAGCATCACCCCGGCCGAGGCCGCGGCGTACTTCCACAAGACCGAGTGCTTCTGCTTCACCCAGCAGGTGCTGCAGCCGGGCGAGCGCATCGAGATGCCGGTGCGCTTCATCGTCGACCGCGACCTGCCGGAGTCGGTGAAGCACCTGACCCTGGCCTACACCCTGTTCGACATCACCGCTCGCCACCCGCCGGTCGCCCATGCCGCGACCGAGGCCGCCCGTTGAGGGAAGGAGATCAAGCATGGCAAGCCACGAGCACTACTACGTCCCGGCGCAGAGCAAGTGGCCGATCATCGCCACGATCGGCATGTTCATCACCGTGTTCGGCCTGGGCACCTGGTTCAACGACCTCAAGGCCGGCCACCCGGAATCCCACGGGCCGCTGATCTTCTTCGTCGGTGGGCTGTTCCTGGCGTACATGCTGTTCGGCTGGTTCGGCGCGGTGATCAAGGAGAGCCATGCCGGGCTGTACAGCGCGCAGATGGACCGCTCGTTCCGCTGGGGCATGAGCTGGTTCATCTTCTCCGAGGTGATGTTCTTCCTGGCCTTCTTCGGCGCGCTGTTCTACGTGCGGGTGCTGGCCGGGCCGTGGTTGGGGGGCGATGGAGCCAAGGGCGTGGCACACATGCTCTGGCCCAACTTCGAGTTCGTCTGGCCGCTGCTGCACACGCCGGACCCGAAACTGTTCCCGCCACCGAAGGAAGTCATCGACCCGTGGCACCTGCCGCTGATCAACACCATCCTGCTGGTGAGCTCCAGCGTGACCGTGACCATCGCCCACCATGCCCTGCGCAAAGGTCATCGCGGCCCGCTGAAGCTGTGGCTGGGGCTGACCATCTTGCTGGGGCTGGGGTTCCTCGCGCTGCAGGCCTACGAGTACCACGAGGCCTATAACAAGCTGGGGCTGACCCTGGGGTCGGGAATCTATGGCGCGACGTTCTTCATGCTTACGGGCTTCCACGGCGCCCACGTGACGCTGGGGACACTGATCCTGTTCGTGATGTTCTGCCGGGTGATGCGCGGGCACTTCGAGCCGGACAAGCACTTCGGTTTCGAGGCGGCGAGCTGGTACTGGCACTTCGTGGATGTGGTGTGGGTGGGGTTGTTCATCTTTGTGTATGTGCTTTAGGGCCTTGCATCTCGTGGGAGCGGGCGACACCAGTTGCCCGCTGATCAGCCCCCAGGCCACCAGCGCGATGGTCAGGGTGGCGAGGGCGACACGCACGGTAAGGGCCTTGAGCAGGCGGGTCGACTGGTCGTCGTCCTTGACCAGGAACACCAGGCCACTGAACAGGCTGGCGATGGTGGCCAGCAGCATCAGGACTATCGCGGCCTTGAGCATGGCGTAACTCCGGGGGATGCGGTGATGAATACAAGTATAGCGCTCGACCTGACGAGGCCCCGGTGAAGCCGTTTCGCCCCGGCCTGCTGCCGACCCTGGTGGTGCTCGCGCTGCTGCCGGGCCTGATCGCGCTCGGCTGCTGGCAGCTGCGCCGCGCCGACGAAAAGCGCGACCTGCTCGCCGCCTACACCGAGCGCCAGATCGAGGCGCCGGTCGCTGTCGAACAGCTGCGCCAACTGCCGGACCCGGCGTTCTACCCGGTGCACCTGTATGGCCGCTTCGACGCCGCGCACAGCCTGTTGCTGGACAACCAGATGCGCGATGGCAAGGCCGGCGTCGAGCTGCTGCAACCCTTCCACGACCAGGCCAGCGGGCTGTGGCTGCTGGTCAACCGCGGCTGGCTGCCCTGGCCCGATCGCCGGGTGCCGGTGCGTTTCGACACCCCGGACCAGGCCCTGGCGCTGGACGCCACGGTCTACGTGGCGCCGGGCAAGACCTTCCAGCTGCACCCGGACAACCCGGACGGCCGCTGGCCGCAACTGCTGACGGCAATCGACCCGGCCGGGCTCTGGGAGCAGTTGGGCCGCGAAGGCTTCGCCCAGGAACTGCGCCTGCAGCCCGGCCCGGCCGCCTACCGCCTGGACTGGCCGGTGGTCGCCATGGGCCCGGAAAAGCATCAGGGCTACGCCGTGCAGTGGTTCGCCCTGGCCACCACGCTGGTGCTGCTCTACCTGTATTTCGGCTGGCATCACAACGACAAGGAGAACCGCCATGGCCGCCGCCACGAGTCCACTGGACGCGCCTGACCGCCGCAAGCCGCGGGGTCGTCTGCAACTGTTGCTGATCCTGTTCGTCGTGCTCGGGCCGATGATCCTTGCCACCTTCATGTACAAGCTCAAGTTCTGGGTGCCGGAGGGGCGCAGCTATCACGGCGTGATGATCGGCAATGGCGAGGGCCGCGAGGACATCGGCATCGATGCCCGGGACGAGCGCTGGCAGTTGCTGGTCAGCGCCCCCGAGACCTGCGCCGAGGAGTGCCGGCAACTGGTGTACCTGGCCCGGCAGATCCAGGTCGGCCTGGGCCGCGACGCCAGCCGCGCCAGCCATGCCCTGGCGGCGGCCCAGCCGCTGGCCGCCGACTACCAGGCGCTGCTGGGCCGCGAATACCCGCAGTTGCAGCGCTACCCACTGGACGCTCAGCGCTATGTGCAGAAGGTCGGCGACGCAGGCCCGCAGCTGTGGATCGTCGACCCCCACGGCAACCTGGTGCTGCGCTACGACGCCAAGGTCAACGGCAAGCATGTGCTGGACGACCTGCGCCACCTGCTCAAGCTGTCCAACATCGGCTAGGAGGCCGCCATGGCCAGACCCGGATTCCGTCTCGCTGTGTTCGCCACCCTGCTGGCGTTGCTGGTGGTGCTGCTCGGCGCCTATACCCGGTTGACCCATGCCGGCCTGGGCTGCCCCGACTGGCCGGGGTGCTACGGCTTCATCAGCGTGCCCAAGACCGATGCCCAGTTGGCCCATGCCGAGTTGCACTTCCCCGAGCACCCGGTGGAAGAAGCCAAGGGCTGGGCCGAGATGGTCCATCGCTATTTCGCCGGCACCCTGGCGCTGGTGATCGCCCTGCTCGCCTTCCAGGCCGTGCGCCGGCATGCCCGCGACGGCCAGCCCTACCGCCTGCCGGTGTTGCTGCTGGGGGTGGTGCTGGCCCAGGCGGCGTTCGGCATGTGGACCGTGACGCTGAAGCTGTGGCCGCAGGTGGTGACCGCGCACCTGCTCGGCGGGTTCACCACAGTGAGCCTGCTTTTCCTGCTGTCCCTGCGTCTATCCCGGGCCTTTGCGCCATTGCCGAAACTGCCGTTGAGCCTGCGCCGGATCGCCGCGCTGGCGCTGTTGGTGGTCATCGGCCAGATCGCTCTGGGGGGCTGGGTCAGCGCCAACTACGCGGCGGTGGCCTGCATCGACCTGCCCACCTGCCACGGCCAGTGGTGGCCGGCGGCGGACTTCAGCAACGGCTTCCACCTGACCCAGCACGTCGGTCCCAATTACCTCGGCGGGCAGCTGGACAGTGACGCGCGCACCGCGATTCATATCAGCCATCGCCTGGGCGCGTTGCTGGTCATGCTGGTGTTGCTGATCCTGAGCTGGAAGCTGCACCTCCACGGTCTCGGTGGCCTGGCCCGCCTGGTGTTGCTGGCGCTGGCGCTGCAACTGGGCCTGGGCATCAGCAACGTGCTGTTCCACCTGCCCCTGGGCGTGGCCGTTGCGCACAACGCTGGCGGCGCCCTGCTGCTGCTGTGCATGGTGCTGGTCAACTACCGCATCCGCGTGGTCGACAAGGTCCGTGTGGGCCATGGCTGGCGCCTGACGCCGGTGACCGGCGTGCATCTCTCTCATCACATGAGGAACGATTCGTGGCGACGCTTCTGAGCACGGAACGCCAGCGCGCCGGATGGCGCGACTACATGGAACTGACCAAACCGAAGGTGGTGGTGCTGATGCTGATCACCTCGCTGGTGGGCATGTTTCTCGCCACTCGCGCGGGGGTGGCCTGGAGCGTCCTGCTGTTCGGCAACCTGGGGATAGGCTTGTGCGCGGGGGCCGCGGCGGCGGTCAACCACGTGGTCGACCGCCGCGTCGATGCGCTGATGGCCCGCACCCACAAGCGCCCGCTGGCCCAGGGCCGGGTGGCGCCCCTGCCGGCGTTGCTGTTTGCCTTGCTGCTGGCCGTGGCGGGGATGGCCCTGCTGCTGGCGTTTACCAACCCCCTCACCGCCTGGCTTACCCTGGCCTCGCTGCTCGGTTACGCGGTGCTCTACACCGGCTTTCTCAAGCGTGCCACGCCGCAGAACATCGTGATCGGCGGCCTGGCAGGAGCGGCCCCACCGTTGCTGGGCTGGGTGGCGGTCAGCGGGCACCTGGGCGCCGAACCACTGCTGCTGGTGCTGATCATCTTCGCCTGGACGCCGCCGCACTTCTGGGCCCTGGCGATTCATCGCAAGGAGGAGTACGCAAAAGCTGATATTCCCATGCTCCCCGTTACCCACGGCGAGCGCTACACGGCCCTGCACATCCTGCTCTACACCTTGATATTGCTGGCGGTGAGCCTGTTGCCCTATGCCATCCACATGAGCGGACCGCTGTACCTGGCCTGTGCCCTGGGGCTGGGCCTGCGCTTCCTGCACTGGGCCTGGGTGTTGTACCGTGGCACCCGGCCGCACGCGGCGATCAAGACGTTCAAGTACTCTATCGGCTACCTGTTCGCCCTGTTCATCGCGTTGCTCGTAGACCACTACCTGTTGCTGAACCTATGACCCGAACCCAGAAAACCGTCTTCATCCTCGTTGCCCTGGTCGCGCTGATCATGGGCCTGACCGTCAACAAGGTGCTCAACGACCGTGGTCAGTTGAACCCCACCGAGCTGATCGATGCCGGCATCATCCTGCTGCCGCAGAGCCGCACCGTGCCCGACGTGACCATGACCGACCAGAACGGCCAGCCGCTGGTGCTGGACCAGCTCAAGGGCAAGTGGTCATTGCTGTTCTTCGGCTACACCTATTGCCCGGACATCTGCCCGACCACCCTGGCCCAGCTGCGCCAGGTGAAGAGCGAGCTGCCCAAGGAGGCACTGGAGCGTTTGCAGGTGGTGCTGGTGAGCGTCGACCCGAACCGCGACACGCCGAACCAGCTCAAGCAGTACCTGGGTTACTTCGACAAGGATTTCGTCGGGGTGGCAGGGTCGATCGAGGACACCCAGAAGCTGGCCAATGCCTTGAGCATTCCGTTCATCCCGGCCGATACCAGCAAGCCGGGCTACACCGTGGATCACAGCGGCAACCTGGCGGTGGTCGGCCCGGACGGGCGCCAGCGCGGGTTCATTCGTGCGCCGTTCAACAACCAGAAGCTGGTGGCGCAGTTGCCGGGGCTGGTCAAGCGCGACTGACCGTAGAAATGAGTCGCGGGGGG